>JBEELK010000213.1:0-2860 GCA_041168165.1 Planctomycetota bacterium
GAGCAAGATGAAGGGCTCGCGCTGCAACTCGACGAAGCGCTGCATCGCCTTCGCGCCAACCATCGTGAGGGCCCGCGATGAAGGAGCCCAAGGGATTCGTTCGCCGCATGGTGGGCAAGAGCCTGTCGTCGATGCGGCCCAAGACGTGGAAGGGCCAAGCGCTGCTCTACGGCATCCCCGCGCTACTCGTGTTGGCGTTGCTCGATCCCGTGTTTGGGATCGTGCACAAGGTCTTCGACCTGTTTGCGCGCATCCTCACGCCGCTGCTTGAGACGACGATCGGCCGCATCGTCGGGTTGCTCGTTGCGATGGCGCTCGGCGCAGCGCTCGCAGCGTGGCTGTTGCGCGAGCGAGTGCATGCGATGCGCAGTCGTGCGTTGCTCGCGAGGCACTTCGAGGCGACGGCCGCGCTGGTGACCGGCGATCGCAAGAAGGCGCGCGACCTGTTGCTCGCGATTGGCAAGCGGAAGCGACTGGCGCCAACCGAGTATCCGTGGATCGCGCAGGACGCGTATCTCAAGCTCGCGCGGCTTGCGCTCGCGGATGGCCGCGCAGCTGAGGCCTTGGGCTATGTGGCGCGGGTGTCGGATCCCGACTTGCCGATCGAACTGGAGCGCTCGCGCGCGCAGTTGCGCATCGCAGCGCTCGTGCAGCATGGCGGCGCACTTCCGCAGACATTGCTCGCCGAAGCCGAAGCCGCTTGCGAGCGACACCCTGACGATGCGCAGCTGTTCCGCGAACTTCGCGCGCTGCGACTTGCCGGTGGCGACTTGTTGGGCGCAGCAGAGGCACAGGCTCGCGTGGTTCAGAACGCCGAAGCGATCGCGCTGCCGCGCGAACAAGAGACGCTTTGCCGCGACGCGGCTGTCGCACTGACGCGCGCGCTTGCAGACGACAACGTCGACGTCGCCAAGAAGCTGCAGCGCATGACGCAGAAGCTGCCTGGGCCCACGCCGCTGTTGCTGCAGGGGCAGATCCTCGCGCACAAGGGCGACTTCCGCGGCGCGGTCCGCGCGTATGGGCAGACGGCTTCGCCTGAGGGCCTCGATCGCATCGCGGAGTTGCTGCGTGCAAACCCCGGCGCGCTGGAGCCGCGCGAACTGCTCGCGGCATGTCCGATGCAGGGCATCGTGTTGCTGATCGCGCGCGAACTCGCGCACGCGGGCCAAACCGAGCCTGCGCTGCGTGCGGCCCGCACCGCAGCGTCGATGCTCGCCCCAACTCCGACGGTCTGCCTCGTCGTGGCCGAGGCGCTGGAGCAACTCGGCCAAGCGGCGGACTCGCAGCGGCTCGTCGAGCAAGCGGTGTTGCGCCTGTTGCGCAGCGGCCGCGCCGACGAGGGCCCGAGCCAGCCTTCGGGAACGTCGCCGAAGTTGCCTTGAGTACCGCCAGCGCAGCGGCATACTGCGCCACCCCTCCGAGCCGGAGTGGCGGAATCGGCAGACGCACAGGTTTCAAAAACCTGCGCCCGCAAGGGCGTGGGGGTTCAAGTCCCCCCTCCGGCACCAACTTAGCGCCCTCCGCGTGGCGCAAGGCAGATCGCGTGGCCAGCGCTTCGAGTGAGCGCTTCCTATCTAGGCACAAGTCTCACCGTGCTGGCTGCCCGACGCAGCAGCCCTAGATCGACCGCTGCTTCCAACACGGCGCGAGCCTCGTCGAGCGTGGCGTCCAAGGCGCGCGCCAGCGCAAACAGGAAGCAAGGCTCCGTCACGGTTACGGAACTGCCGCCGAGTTCTGTGAACACGCGGTCGAGCATCGCAGCATCGACCGGCACGGCGTGCGTTCCAGGCTGCATCGCTTCGGAGCCTGGATTGGCGCCGGCGCAGCACGGGTCGACGTTGGTGCCGCACGCTTGGCACTGGCCGTGGCCGTGCACGTGGACGACGACGAGCGGAGCGCCGCAGTAACTGCAGCGCTCGCGGGGATGCGAGGTCTCCTCGCTCATCCCATCGTGACGACGAGCTCTTCGTCCACTTCGGTCTGCAGCAGGTTCTGGATCGCCATCATCGTGCCCGAGGTCGAGCTAGGGCAGCTGCCGCATGCGCCTTGGTAGCGGATCACGAGCGTCTTGCCGTCGAGGCCAAGCACCTGAAGGCCGCCGCCATCGCCGGCCAGCGCTGGACGCACGCGGTCGTCGAGCAGCGCGTTGATGCGCGACAGCATCTCGGGGTCGCCGCCTTGCGGGATCGTCGAGAGCGGATTGTCGTTGGCATGATCGTGGCCATGGGCATGGCCGTGCGAGCCGCATCCGTGCGCTGCGTGCTGCGCCATCGCTGCTTCTTCGCCATCGTCGATGTGGCTTTCGAGCAAGCGCGTGCACTGCTCTGCGACGCCGCGCCAATCGGCCTTCGCGGTCATGCTGACGGTGACGAAGTTATCGCAGAAGAACAGGGTCTCGACGCCAGGGACGGCGAACAGACCGATCGCGATCACGTCGCCGCGCGCCTCTTCCGGCTTGCTATAGCTCTTGGTCTGCCCGTTGCGCGCCATCGGCTGATCGATGACGAACTTGAACGCGTTGGGATTGGGGGTCGGGAGGATGCTCGTGACCTTCATGGGCCTTGGTGTCGCGGAGGAATACAGGGAGTCGGTTCGAAGCTGCAGTTGTCGGCCACGCGGCCTTAAGGGCAAGTCCTCACCTAAGGAGTTCGCGCAGGATCCCGGCCGGGCCGGTGGTCACCAACGCCTTGCGCCATAGTCCGCCGGAGCCCGCGTGGTCGACGACGCGCAACGCAATGCAGTGGCGGCCGGGCGCAAGCCGCTCGCCGAGTTCGATGGCCTGGGGCTCGAGCCACACTGTGGTCTGGGTCGCCGGGTCACCGCGGCGGTCGACGAACTCGCCATCGACCCAGATCGTCGC
>JBEELK010000214.1:0-9358 GCA_041168165.1 Planctomycetota bacterium
CGACGATCGTCGGTAGCAGCACGTGCCCAAACGCATGAACCGACGCAGCCACGCCAGTGCACAGCGAGACCGCGAGCACGCGCGAGAAACTGGGCTGCAACAAAAGCCGCGCAAAGGCCCACCACGCCGCCGCCGCAGGCCCGGCGAACACGCCATGGATCTCCGCGCACGTCGCGTAGTAGAGGCACGGCCCCGTGGCCATTGCTGCGAACGCCGGCAACGCGCCAGAACGGAACGGCTTCGGCGCCAGCAGGCGGAATGTGCGGTGCAGGCACACTGCAGCGAACCCAGAGCCGAGCGCCGATGCGAGCAGCAGCGCTTCGAGCGCCGACAGACCGATCGGCGAGCCCATCCGATGCAGCGCGCCGACGATGTGCAGGTAGGCGACGTGGCGCGGGTAGTCGTAACGACCCTGCTCGATCCAGCTCAGGAAGACCTCGCCGTCAACGCCGTGCAGCGTTCGCTGCGGCATGAGCAGGAACACTGACGACACCAACAGGAACAGGCCGAGCGTCTCGGTCCAACGCTGGGACCAGAGCGGCTCCTTCCTTCTTCCGATTTCGACCCGTGAATCGTCCATGGCGCTCCGAGCGGAGCGCCATGAAGGTCACTCCCACTCGATCGTGGCGGGCGGCTTGCTGCTGATGTCGAGGCAGACGCGAGAGAAGCCCTTCACCTCATTGAGGATCCGGGTGCTGAGGCGACGCAGGACATCGACTGGCAGCAGTTCCCAGTCAGCCGTCATGGCGTCCACAGAACTTACCATGCGCAGGACGCACACCTCTTCGTAGACACGCGCGTCACCCTTCACGCCCACCGACTTCACGGGCAGGTGCACGGCGAAGTACTGCCAGAGGTTCTTGTGGAGCCCCTTCGACTCGACTTCGTAACGCACGATGGCATCGGCCTCGCGCAACGCGCGAAGACGATCGCGCGTGATCTCGCCGAGGCAGCGCACCGCGAGTCCCGGACCGGGAAAAGGCTGACGGTCGACGAGTGAGGACGGCAGTCCCATCTGGCGGCCGATCGCGCGCACTTCATCCTTGAAGAGGTCGCGCAGCGGCTCGACGAGCTGCATGTCGAGGTCCTTGGGCAGGCCGCCGACGTTGTGATGGCTCTTGATCGTCGACGTCGCACCGCCATGGGCAGCGACCGATTCGATCACGTCGGGATACAGCGTGCCTTGGCCGAGGAACTTCGCGTTGCGGTAGCCCTTCGCTTCGTGCTTGAACACGTCGACGAAGACCTTGCCGATGATCTTGCGCTTCTGCTCGGGATCCGTGACGCCCTGGAGTTCGCCGAGGAAGCGATCGCTCGCGTCGACGACCTTGAGGTCCATGTGCCAGTCGCGGCCGAACAGCTCTTCGACGCCGTCGCGCTCGCCTTGGCGCAGCAGCCCGTTGTCGACGAACACGCAGTGCAGCCGACTGCCGATCGCCTTGTGCACGATCGCCGCGGCGACCGAGCTATCGACGCCGCCCGACAAGCCGAGCACTACTTCGCCGGTCTCGCCGACCAGTTCGCGCACCGCTTGCACCTTGCGATCGACGATGTGGCCCGGATCCCAGTCCGTGCTGCACTTCGCAACCGACAGCACGAAGTTCTGCAGCATCTGCTGGCCGTCGACCGTGTGCGCCACCTCGGGGTGGAACTGCAGGCCGATGAACTTGCGCTTCATGTCGGCCACGACCGCGAACGGGCACGGCTCGCTCTTGCCGAGCACTTCGAAGCCCTGCGGCAACTTGCTGACCTTGTCGCCGTGCGACATCCACACGATGCCGCCATCGCGCACGCCTTGCAGGAATCCGCGACCATCGACAACCTGCAGCTCCGTGCGGCCGTACTCAGCGCCCGACTGCGCTGGAGTCACTTCGCCGCCGAGGTTCTGCGCCATCCACTGCAAGCCGTAGCAGATGCCGAGAACTGGCACGCCTTGCTCGAGAATCGCGCGATCGAGCTTCGGCGCGTCGTGCTCGTAGACCGAGCGCGGGCCGCCGCTGAGAATCACAGCCTGCGGCTTCATCGCGGCGAACGTGAACATCGCGCGCTCGGGCACCGTGATGCGCGAGTAGACGCCGAGTTCGCGCACGCGACGCGCGATGAGTTGGCAGTATTGCGCGCCGAAGTCGACGATCAGCACGCCGCCCGAGGGCCCTTGGTCGGCGCCGCCGGTGCGGCCCGTTTGCGATGCGGTCATTCGTTCACGCTTCGCCGGTGTAGTTCGGCGCTTCCTTGGTGATCTGGATGTCGTGCGGGTGCGACTCGCGCAGGCCCGCTGCAGTAACGCGCAAGAACTTGGCCTTCTGCGCGAGTTCGGGCAGCGTGCGCGAGCCGCAGTAGCCCATGCCGGAACGAATGCCGCCGACGAGTTGGTAGACGTAGTCCGCGACCGCGCCCTTGTAGGGCACCATGCCCTCGACGCCTTCGGGCACGAACTTCATCTTGTCCTTCACTTCGCCTTGCGCGTAGCGGTCGGCGGAGCCTTGCTCCATTGCGCCGAGCGAGCCCATGCCGCGCACGGCTTTGAACTGGCGGCCGCGGAACAGGATCGTCTCGCCGGGGCTTTCATCGAGGCCTGCGAGCAGCGAGCCGAGCATCACGCACGACGCGCCGGCCGCGAGCGCCTTGACGATGTCGCCCGACTGGCGGATGCCGCCGTCCGCGATCACCGGCACGTCGGCCTTTGCGCAGGCTTCGACCGCCGACATCACCGCCGTGAACTGCGGCACGCCGCAGCCCGTCACGATGCGCGTCGTGCAGATCGAGCCCGGGCCGATGCCGACCTTGACGCCATCGGCGCCAGCGTCGACGAGCGCTTGCGCGCCGTCCTTGGTGCCGACGTTGCCGGCGACCACGGGCACCTTGCTGGCCTTCTTGATCGCCTGCACGGTGTCGATCACGTTCTTGCTGTGGCCGTGTGCCGTGTCGACGACGACGACATCGCAGCCCGCTTCGACGAGCCGAAGCACGCGCGGGATGTCATGCACTCCGACTGCGGCCCCGACCAACAAGCGACCGCGCTGGTCGCGCGCGGCGGACGGATACTCCTCCGTGCCGCGGATGTCCTTCATCGTGATGAGGCCCTTCAGCGTGCCGTCCTGCTGCACGAGGATCAGCTTCTCGACCTTGTTGCGCTGAAGGATCGAGCGCGCCTGCTCCAGCGTCGTGCCTGGCACGGCGGTCACGAGGTTCTGCTTCGTCATCACCTCGCTGACCTTCGTGTCGCGCGTGTCGACGAAGCGAAGATCGCGATGCGTGAGGATACCGACCACGCGGCGCTGCTCGTCGACGACGGGCAAGCCGCTGATCTTGTGGCTCTGCATCAAGTCCTTCGCCTGCCCCACCGTGTCGTGCGGCCGCAGCGCGACCGGATCGACGATGACGCCGTTGGCACTGCGCTTGACCTTGTCGACCTCGATGACCTGCTTCTCGATCGACAGGTTCTTATGGACGATGCCGATGCCGCCTTGCTGCGCCAGCGCAACCGCCATGCGTGCTTCGGTCACGGTGTCCATCGCGGCGCCCGCGATCGGAACCTGCAATTCGACGCCGCGGCAGAAGCGGGTCTTCGTGGAGACGTCGCGCGGCAGGGCCGAAGCCATCTGCGGCACGAGCAGGACGTCGTCGTAGGTAAGGCCTTCGCCGAGAATCTCGACCAAGCGCTTTCTCCGTGGGGTGGGAAAGCGGCGGGAGCATACGGATCAAGCCGCCCCGCGCCATAGCGGCAAAGCGGCCGATTCTGGCTCGCCCATCGGCGACGGAGGGCACCCGCTCGGCTGGAGCGGACGCCGCTGCCTCGGCTCGATCAGAGGATCTGGCCGAGGAACACCATCGCGAACAGCGCGACGGTCTCGATGATGCCGAGCGCCATCAGGTAGTTGCCGAAGCCCTTGCCGGTCTCGGCCATCGCGTCCGCCGCAGCGGCGCCGATGCGACCCTGAATCCAGGCCGACAGCCCCAGCGCGATGCCACCGAGCGCGCCGATGCCGATCATGGCAGGCCAGTTGGCGACCGCGGCGGCGGCGCCTTCGCCCGTCGTCACGCACTTCGCAGCGATCTGGTTCATCAAGATCATGCCGTAGATCGTCTGCGACAGCGGCGCGCCGACGAACGTCACGAGCACGAACGGCGCCGCCTTGTTCTGGGCGAAGCACTTCTTCCAACTGCCAACGGCGGTGAGGCCAGCCGTTCCGACGCCGAGGCATGAGCCCACCGCGCCGAAGAACAGCGACATCGTCGCGCCGAGCTTTCCGAGACTGGCCATCGTTTCGATATCCACGGTCATTCCTCCACTAGGTTCGTTTGCGAGTTGGCGCGATCCACCGACTGTTTCGCGGCGCTCCGGCCAAACGGCCGGTACGGGACGCCGCTCCACTGCAGCCCGAGGTGCGCGGAGAATTCGAGAGTGTTGAGGCGAACGCCGTGCACGAGCACGGCCATCGCCGCGAGCATGAGATTGAGCGTGTGTCCAAACAGCGCGATGAACGCTGCGAGCACGTAGCCAAAGCCGCCGCCTTCGGCAGCGTTCGCTGCCATGCCGTTGAAGGACTGCGCCACCGCGACGCCAGCGCTGCCGACTGCGAATAGGCGCAGGTAGCTCACGACGTCGACGAAGTTCGAAACGAGGCTCAGCGGCAACATCACGTGGTTGAACCACTCGGCCTTGATCGCCTTGGGCGGCGTCATGAACAGCGCGATGGCGGCGATCGAAGTCCACGCGAGTGCTTCGGTGAAGCCTGGCATCTCTTCGCCAAGCACCATCGAGCGCGCCAACAGGAACATCAGCCACGTGCTGCCGATCCAGCCGAGTTGCGCGAGCGCTTGCGGCGTCTTACCGCAGCGCAACGCAGCCCAGCCGTGCGCGAGCGTCAGGTGCAACGCGCCGAGCACGAAGCAGAACAGCATGATGTTCTTGACCGCGAGCGCGCTGTCTCTTGGCGCGAGCCAGTCGATGCGCATCGCCTCGAGGACCGGCGGCAAGTTGTCCGGCGTGAACACCGCGAACCACGTTCCGGTGACGGCGCCCCACACCAGCGTGCCGACGCCGATCGTCAGCATGAGGCGCACCGCCTGCGGCACGCCGTTTTGCGAACGACTCGTCTTGCGCCACGCGAGCAACGCGCCAATCACGACGATTGCGCCATAGCCGCCGTCGCCGATCAGCATCGCTGCGAACAGCACGAGGAACAGCAAGAACAGTTGGCTGACGTCGGGCTCCGAGTAGCCCGGCACGATGCCGATGCCTTGGAACACCGTGTGCACCTGGCGCACCCACGCGGGGCCTTCGAGCGCGGTTGGCACCGCGTCCTCGGGGCTTGGGTCCGAGAGCAACAGAGCAAACGGCTCGCGCGCAAACGAGGCGCGCAGCGACGCCTCGCTGGCGACCGGCACGAAGCCTGAGAGCAGCAGCACAGGTCCGAACGCCGACAGGCTCGCGCGCGCGGTCATCCACTCCACGCGCTCATTGGCGAGATCGCGCGCGGCCACGAGTCGCTTGGATTCTGCGGTGAGCGCGCGCAACTGCGCTAGCACATCGTCAGATCGGCTCCGCAGCGAAGCGATCTCGCCGCGCACCGCACGGAGCGAGCGCGCGGGCAACGGCTGCGAACGGATCGCGAGCGACAGCGGCGACGAACTGATCACGGCCGCGGCCGTCATGCCGCCGATCGTCGAAAGTTCGTGCAGCGACGCGCCAAAAGGCAACTCAGGCGCTTGGCCCTTGGCATACTGGTAGAGCCCCACCACGGCCCCGCGCTGCGCCATCGCGCGCACGAGTTCGGGATCGAAGTCGCCGAACGGAGCCAGCGCCGACTCCTCCAACGCCAACGAGGTCATCTGCCGATCGAGATCGACGCGCAACGCAGCCAAGCTGCGAACGCGATCTGCGACTTGGGCCGCGTCGGCTCCTTCCGCAGCGCCGGCCGCGAGCGTCGCTGCGCCCGCCTGCGCTGCAACCGAGGCCAGCACGGCAATCGCTTGTTCGATCCGATCCAGCGCCGCCTTCGCGTCGAGCAACTCCTGCGCGCCCGCCTCGGTGGGCAGCGACGCGACGTGCACGACGCCAGCGTCGAACAGCCGCTGCACCATCGCATCGCGATCGCGCTCGGCGCACAGCGCCGTGACCTTGCGCATCTTGGCGATCATTGCGAAGTCCCCCGTTCGACGGCTCGGCCCTTGGCGATCTTGCCGCGCGCGACATCGAGCGTCATCGCGTCGCCGAGCGCGATGCGGATCTTGCGGATCGCGTCCTTGCACTCAGGGATCTTCACGCGCTCGAACAGATTCACGCGCTGGTTCGTCACGCGCAGCTCGTCCGACAGCAAGCGGAACTGTTCGCGCAGCACGCGACGTTCGCAGTGAAGGCGCAGGATGTCGGCGAGCAGGTCAAGCGCGTCGTCATGCCACGTCGGCGAATCGAGCAGCGATGGCTCTTTGCGCGCGATCTCCACGGTGCGCAACACCGGGATCTGCACGCCAGCGATGTTCTGCGCTTCGACGCGCAAGGCCGTGACCGAGACCCACGGCGCGAAGTCGACGCCGTCGGAGAACAATGCGATCCAGCGCGCCGATGCCTCGATGAGATCGCGCTCGCGACGTTCGCACTCCTCGAGCTTGTGCTCCACCTGACGAACTTCGGCTTGCAGCTGCTGTTGCTTCAACTGCAGCGTCGGCAGATAGCGCTCGTAGCGCTTCTGCGCGTCGCGCTGCGCCTTCAGCTCGTTCTTGGTGTTCTTGACCTTGGCCATCGCCGGGATCTCCGTTCAGGCGCGGATCACTGCTTGGGCCAGAACTTGTCGGCCAGCTTCGACGGCACGCCGGCTTCGGCGGGCGTGAAGCACGACGCGAGGATCTGCCAGCCTTTGTCGAGTGCCTGCTCCAGCGGGACGTTGACCGTGAGGTCCATCATCTCGCGCTCGAAGCGCTCGCCGTACGAGAGCAGCTTCTGGTCCCAGCCGCTCATCTTGAAGCCCATCGAGCGCTTCTCGCGCGCTTCCTTGCACGACGCGTAGAGCTGGATCATCACGTCCATGATCGTGCGATGGTCCTCGCGCGTCTTGCCGTTGACGAACTGCTTCAAGCGCGAAAGCGAGCCGAACGGCTCGATGCGGCCATTGCGCAGGTAGTACTGGCCCTCGGTGATGTAGCCCGTGTTGTCCGGCACCGGGTGCGTCACGTCGTCACCGGGCATCGTCGTGACCGCGAGGATCGTGATCGAGCCGGCGCTCTGGAAGTCGACGGCCTTCTCATAGCGCGCCGCGAGTTGGCTGTAGAGGTCGCCCGGGTAGCCGCGATTGCTGGGGATCTGCTCCATCGTGATGGCGATCTCCTTCAGCGCGTCGGCGAAGTTGGTCATGTCGGTCAGCAACACGAGCACGCGCTTCTTCTGCAGCGCGAACTGCTCGGCCACCGCGAGCGCCATGTCGGGCACCATCAAGCACTCGACCACCGGATCGGCCGCCGTGTGCACGAACAGCACGGAGCGCTGCAGAGCGCCCTTCTGCTCGAGCGTCTCCTTGAAGAACAAGTAGTCGTCGTACTTGAGGCCCATGCCGCCGAGCACGATCACGTCGACTTCGGCCTGCAGCGCGATGCGCGACAGCAGTTGGTTGTACGGCTCGCCAGCGACCGAGAAGATCGGCAGCTTCTGCGACTCGACCAACGTGTTGAACACGTCGATCATCGGGATGCCGGTGCGGACCATGCGCCGCGGGATGATGCGCTCGCTGGGATTCACCGATGGGCCCGCGATCGGGACCATGTTCTGCGTCAGTTGCGGCCCGTTGTCACGCGGTGCGCCGCTGCCCGTGAACACGCGGCCGAGCAGCGCGTCCGAGAACGACACTTCCATCGGCTTGCCGAGGAAGCGCACTTCCGCATCGGTCGAGATGCCGCGCGCGCCGGCGAACACCTGCAAGAACGCGCGACCCGCTTCGAGGCGGATCACCTGCGCGAGCGAACTGCGTTGCTGCGCGGTACCGGGCTTTGAGGTCACTTGCGCAAGTTCGCGGTAGCTCACTTCGCTCGCCGCGACGGTGATGACGTTGCCGACGATCTGGTCGACCTTGGTGTAGACGGTTCTCACGACGCACCTGCCTTGCTCGCTGCGGGCTTCTTCGCTTCTTCGACCATGCTGCGCACGCGCTGTTCCGCGGCCGCAAACTCTGCGGAAAGAAACGCCGCGCGGTTCCAGTCGAGGGTCGACTGCAAGAGACGCTGGAAGAACGAGCGCGCGGCGTCCTTGTCGGCGAACGCGAGCTCTTGGCGCAGCATCGCAACCAACGCGCCGTAGACGTGCTTCTGGCGATCGCCGCCAGATGCCGCGTCGACGTCGTGGAACGCGTTCTGCTGCAGGTACGCGGCATCGAGGAACTCGCCCTTCAGGTACTGAAGGAAGTCCGCCATCGAAGTGCCTTCTTCGCCGATGACCTTCATCATCTGGGAGACGTCGTTGCCGCGCTTCAGCAGCTTGCGGCCAAACTCGACGTCCGCCGTCGACACCAGCGACGGATACTTGCTCCAACTCTCAAGCGGATGGATCGCGGGGTAGCGACGCGCATCCGACCGTTCGCGCGAGAGGCCGTGGAACGCGCCGACGACCTTGAGCGTCGCTTGCGTGACCGGCTCTTCGAAGTTGCCGCCTGCGGGGCTGACCGTGCCACCGATCGTGACCGAGCCCATCGAGCCATCGCGCAGCTTCACGAGGCCGCCGCGCTCGTAGAACGCCGCGATCACCGACTCCAGATACGCAGGGAATGCTTCTTCGCCGGGGATCTCTTCGAGACGGCCCGACACTTCGCGCAGTGCCTGCGCCCAGCGCGACGTCGAGTCTGCGAGCAGCAGCACGTGGAGCCCCATCTGGCGGTAGTACTCGGCGACGGTCACCGCGAGGTAGACCGACGCTTCGCGCGCCGCCACGGGCATCGAGCTCGTGTTGCACACGATCATCGTGCGCTCCATCAGGCTCTTGCCGGTGCGCGGATCGATCAGCTCAGGGAACTCGCGCAGCGTCTCCACCACTTCGCCAGCGCGCTCGCCGCACGCCGCGACGATCACGACGTCGACGTCTGCATTGCGGCTCGTGATCTGCTGCAACACCGTCTTGCCTGCGCCGAACGGGCCGGGCACGCAGTAGGTGCCGCCGCGCGCGACGGGGAAGAACGTGTCGACAATGCGAACCTGCGTGACGAGCGGGTCCTTGGGTCGCACGCGCTCTTGGTAGCAGCGGATCGGCATCTTGACCGGCCACCGCTGCATCATGTGCACGGGGATCGACGCGCCCGACGCGTCTTCCAGCGTCGCGATCACAGCTTCGACGGTGTGTTCGCCGGTGCTCGCGATCGACTTCACCGTCCACGCG
>JBEELK010000215.1:0-14674 GCA_041168165.1 Planctomycetota bacterium
TGCACCCACGGTTGGTTCGCGCTGTGCCACTCGCGCGTCATCTCGGCCGCGAAGCCAACGCGCACCAGCAAGCTGGCGATCGCCTCGCGCAGATCCGCGAACGGATGCGCGCCATCGCGGCGCGACCAACAGAACGCGAGTTCGCGCACTTCGCGCGGCAGTCGATCGGCATCGCGATGCTCGGGCTGGTAGCCCTTGCCATGCTCGAACAAGAACACATCCGGCTCGCGCCGGAGGTTCTGCACGAGGTTGGACAACAGGCTCGGCAGCACGTGGCGACGGATGCGCGTGATCTCGGGCGCGACCGGGTTCTGCACACGCACGTATTCGTGCTCCATCGCACCGACCTGCTGCAGCACCGCGTCGGGCACGAACGTGTAGTCGTAGACCTCGTTGGCGCCGAGTTCGGTCGCCGCGAGTTCGCACATGCGACGCGTGGTGAACAGCTCTTGCTCGCGCACCGGTGGCACGACAACGCTCTGCAGCGGCTGCTCCGGAATGTTGTCGTAGCGGAACATGCGGCCGACCTCCTCGATGAGGTCGTCTTCGATCGCGATGTCCTTCGTCGCGCGGAAGCTCGGCGCCGTGACCGAGAATCCATCCGCGACGGGTGCGACGCCGAACTGCAGCGACGTCAGGATTCCTTGGATCTGTTCGCTGGGCAACGTCACGCCGAGCTTCTGGTCAATGCGCGCCTTGCGCAGATGGATCGGCTTGGGCGAGTAGGCAAAGCCGAGCGGATCCGACATCGGGCCAACCGGCTTCGCAGTCGGGCACCACTGCTGCAACAGACGCAGGAAGTGATGCACCGCGATCTCGGCGTTGGCGGGATCCTGGGCCTTCTCGAAGCGCGCGCTCGCGTCGGTGCGCAGCCCAAGCCGCATGCTGCTGCGACGGATCGTCGCCGCATGGAAGTTGGCCGACTCCAAGAACAGCGACGTCGTCGCGGCGCCGACCATCGTGCCTTGGCCGCCCATGATGCCCGCGAGCGCTTCGGGCTCGTCGCCGGCGCAGACCAACAGGTCCGTGGACTCCAGCACGCGCTTTTGGTCGTCGAGCGTCGTGATGTGCTCCGACGGCTTCGCAAAG
Source organism: Planctomycetota bacterium (assembly GCA_041168165.1). Lineage (GTDB taxonomy): Bacteria > Planctomycetota > UBA1135 > UBA1135 > UBA2386 > SXPK01. The sequence goes on from JBEELK010000215.1 coordinate 1,090, forward strand.
CGCACACGGATCGAACGGCCCTTCACGTGCGACGCGTCGAATGCGTGCATCGGCTGGCCGATGTCGAGCATGACGAAGTTGGTGAGGTCGACCGGCAGGTTGATCGCGCGCTGACCGACTGCGGCGAGCAGCATGCGCAACTCGAACGGCGACGGCAGCGCAACGACGCCATCGATGCGCAGACCGCAGTAACGCGGGCACGCCTTTGGGTCCTCGACGTGGATCGCGACGGACTCGCCAGAGGTCGGCAGCACCACCTTCTCGCACAACGGACGCAGCGGGCGGCCGTAGATCGCCGCGAGTTCGCGCGCGAAGCCGTAGTGCCCCCAGAGGTCCGGCCGATGGTTGACCGACTTGTTGTCGATCTCGAACACCGTGTCCTGCGCCGGCATCACGTCGATGAAGCGAGCGCCCGGATGCGCCGAGTCCGGCAGCACGAGGATGCCGCCGTGGTCCTGCGAGAGGCCCATCTCACGCTCGCTGCAGATCATCCCGTGCGAGTCGACGCCGCGGATCTTGGCGGGCTTGATCTTGAGCACGCCCTTGCCGTCGACGTCTGGTAGCGAATGGCCCGGCTCGATCACGACGACCTTCTGGCCCGCGGCGACGTTGGGCGCGCCACAGACGATCTGCGCAATGCGGCCGTTGCCGAGATCGACACGACACACGCTGAGCTTGTCGGCGTCCGGGTGGCGGTCCTTCTGCAACACATGGCCCACCACGAGCGACTCGAGGCCCGCGCCAAAGGCGTGGATGCCGTCGATCTCGGCCGTGCTCATCGTGAGGTCGCCGAGGATGCGCTGCGGGGTGAGGTCGGAGAGGTCGACGTGGCGCGACAGCCACCGAAGGGAGATCTTCATCGTGCGCCTGCCTTCACTTCGGAACCGCCTTGAACTGGCGAAGGAACCTTGCGTCCCCGCCCATGAACAACCGGATGTCATCGATGCCGTAGCGCAGCATCACAACGCGCTGGAGCCCCATGCCAAACGCGAAGCCGGTGTACTTCTCGGGGTCGATGCCGCCTTGGCGCAGCACGTTGGGATGGATCATTCCGCACGGCAGGATCTCGATCCAACCGGATTGCTTGCACACCGAGCAGCCCTTGCCGTGGCAGAACGGGCAGTTGACGTCGAGTTCGAAGCCAGGCTCGACGAACGGGAAGAAGCCGGGGCGCAGCCGCACCTTGAGGTCCTGCCGTCCAAGCACGACGCGCAGGCACGTCTTCATCGTGTGGATCAGATTCGCGACGCTGACGTCGCGGTCCACGACGAGGCCTTCCATTTGGTAGAAGGTGTGTTCGTGCGTCTTGTCGACGGTCTCCGCGCGGAAGCAGCGGCCCGGCACGATGACCTTTAGCGGCGGCTGGAAGTCCTGCGCAAAGCGGCGCATCGTGCGGATCTGCACCGGCGACGTGTGCGTGCGCAGCAGGTTGCCGTCATCGAGCCAGAACGTGTCCTGCGTCTCGCGTGCCGGATGGTCGCCCGGAATGTTGAGCGCATCGAAGTTGTAGTGCTCGGACTCGACCTCGGGGCCGTCCTGCCACGAGAACCCCATCGACGTGAACAGGTCGACCAGTTCCTGCTGCACGATCGTGATCGGGTGTAGAGAACCAACGCGACGCTGCGGCCCAGGTTGGCTCGGATCGAATCCATGCGCAGAGAGCTCTTGCTCCATCGCGCGCATCGACAAGTCGCCGCGACGCGCGGTCAGCGCCGCTTCAACCGCGACTTTGACCTCGTTGGCCGCCTTGCCAGCCGCGGGCCGCTCCTCCTTTTGGAGCTGGCTCACGGCGCGCAGCAGTTCTTGCACTTCGCCCTTCTTGCCGAACAGACGGGATTCGACGGCCGCCAATGCGGCTTCGTCAGCGGCTGCGGCAATGGCAGAGAGCCACTCGTTGCGGGGGTCCTTCATCGCGTGGTTTCCTCGACGGAATGCCCAGGATCTGCGGAAGGTCGCGCGCATCAGCGCACGAGGAGCGGAGCGCTAGGCTCCCGGCTCTAGGCCGCCATCGCGGCCCGGACCCGCGCCGATCCGGCGCGGATCCTCGGACGCTGCGAGGCGACCGGAATGGAGATCAGACCAGGGCCTTCTGGGCCTGCTGGCAGATCTGCTCGAACGACTTCGGATCGTGGATCGCCAGCTCGCTGAGTTCCTTGCGGTTCAGCTTGATGCCAGCCTTCTGCACGCCGTGAATGAACGCCGAGTAGCGCATGCCCAGCGGACGCACGGCAGCCGTGAGGCGCGTGATCCAGAGCGAGCGATACTGACGCTTCTTCTGCTGGCGGCCGATGAACGCGTAAACCGCTGCGCGAACCGTCGTCTCGTGGGCGACGCGGATCAGGTTGCGGCGGCCTTGGTGGTAGCCCTTGGCCCGCTTGAGAATCTTGTTGTGACGCTGCCGGGTGGCAACACCGTTTGTTGCGCGAACCATGGATTACCTCCTCTTCCCGCCGAGGCACTCGCGCATGTTCACTTCGAACTTGCCGGCGCACAGAGTGTCCTTGCGCAACTGGCGCTTCCGCTTGGTAGTGCGGCGCACCATGATGTGCGAGGTGAACGCATGACTGCGCTTGACCTTGCCGCTCTTGGTCAGCTTCATGCGCTTGACCACGGCTTTCTTCGTCTTCTGCTTAGGCATCGGTATCGGGACGTAAAGGGCCAAGGACGGTAGCGAGGCCACACCCTCGCGGCAAGCATGGGTGGGGAAAAGTCTGACGACCTTTTCGGCAGCCACCGGGAAACGCTCGCCGGATTCCTGGCCGGACGGCACCATGCTCGCCCCCATGGAACTCCTCGTCGCCCTGCTGCAGGGAGCCTCGTTCCTCGCGATCGCCGCAGCCCTGGTCTACACACCGCTGACCCGAGTCGCCTGCGCACTGAGCCTTGCCGCCGCACTGGTCGGACTCGGGTTCGGACTTTCCGAACCGGGCCAACGCGAACTCATCACCACGCACACCTTCGTCGCCTACGAAGGCCAGAGCCTCGAACCGAGCGCCGTGCACTTCCCCACCGGCACCAAGTCGGCCCCGGGCTGGCAGTGGCCGCTGCCGTTCCTCGGTTTTGCCGCGCTGTGGACCGCGCTGCTTCTGGCCGTCCGCAACCAGGAGAACCAGAGCCCCTGGGTCCTGCCGATGCTGCTCGGCTGGAGTTCGACCGCGGCCTGGCTTGCGACCCAGTGGTTTGCGGCGCCTGCCGACGTGGTCCAGCCCTATGCGCTCGAGCGATTCCTGTGGCCCGCCGGGCTCGCGCTCGCGCTGCGCCTCGCCGCGTCCACCGATCGATTGCTCGCGCTGTTCTTCAAGCTCGGCCTCGGCGTCACGCTGCTGCGCCTGCCTGCTGCGCTGTTCAGCAAGTTCGCGAGCGACCAACAGCTCGGCACCAGCCTCGACGTCACGGAGATCACGACAATCGTGCATCCCGTGCAGCGCATCCAGATCGAGTTGATCCCCGGCTCGCTCGATCAGCAGATGTGGCTGATCTGGGCCGAAAACGTGTTCGTGTTCCCAGCCTTCCACTTCATGAGCGTGTTCGGCTTCGCGTTCGCCGTGTGGCTGATGAGCAGACACACGGGAGGTAAGGGCTGAGGGCCGGGACCTAGGGATCTGCGCTCAAGGTAGCCCCGGGGGAACAGCGCCCGTCAACGGGCGCGCTCGGGTGCGTTCTCGTCGCTGCCGATTCCAAGCCATGTCGACTTGACTTCATGGCGGCGACACAACGACGAACAGCGCGCGGCTCAGAGAGCCAGCGCGCGCTTCACGACGTCCGCCTGCTCCTGCTTGTGACGCTGCAGCGAACCCGTCGCGGGGCTCGCAGCGGCCGGGCGGCATGCGTTGCCCGCCCACGGGAACAGGTCGCGCACGAACGTCCACGCGCCCATGTTCTGCGGCTCCTCCTGGCAGAACACCCACTGCGCAGAGCGATACTTGTTGCGCAGGTCGTGCAGTGGCGTCTCCGGGAACGGATAGAGCAACTCAAGCCGCACGATCGCGACGTCGTCGCGGTCGCCGCGGGCTTCCTCAAGGTCGTAGTAGACCTTGCCGCTGCACGCGACCACTCGCCGCACCTTCGACGCGTCGCCGCCGCCCGGGGAGAACATCGCGTCGTCGCGCACCGGCTGGAAGCCCGTCTGCGACAGCTCGGCCGCGGGCGAGCCCGCTTCCTTCATGCGCAGCAAGCTCTTGGGCGTCATGACGATCAGCGGCTTCCGATCCGCGTCGACGCCTTGGCGACGCAGCAGGTGGTAGTAGCTACTCGCGGTCGATGGGTTCGCGACGCGTAGGTTCTGCTCGGCGCAGAGTTGCAGGAAGCGCTCGAGGCGCGCCGAGCTGTGCTCGGGGCCCTGGCCGTCGTAGCCGTGCGGCAACAGCATCACGAGGCTCGACTGCTGCGACCACTTCGCTTCGCCGGCGGCGAGGAACTGGTCGATCTGGATCTGCGCGCCGTTGCAGAAGTCGCCAAACTGCGCCTCCCAGAGGCACAAGGCTTCTGGGCGCGCAACGCTGTAGCCGTATTCGAAGCCGAGAGCTGCTTCTTCGCTGAGCAGCGAGTCCACCACCGAGAACGAGGCCTGCCCGTCCTGCAGCGCGTTGAGCGCGACAAAGCGGCGGTTGGTCTCGAAGTCATATAGCGTCGCATGACGCTGGCTGAACGTGCCGCGGCCGCTGTCCTGGCCCGCGAGCCGCACCGGCATGCCGGCTGCGACGAGCGACGCGAACGCGAGCGTCTCGGCGGTCGCGAAATCGACGGGCTGCTGGCCCGCGACCATCTCCGCGCGGCGCGCTAGCACCTGCTTGACCTTCGGATGCGGATGGAAGTCGGCGGGCCAGTCGAGGAGCCGCGTCATCCACTTCTGCAACTGCTCGTGCGCCACGAGCGGCACCGAGCACAGCCACTCGCGCGGCTTCTGCGGTTGCGCGACGCGCACCTCGGGCGGCGCGGCGAGACGCACCGTGTCGAGCGAGCTCTTCAGCTCCTGCTGCACCTTCTCGTCGTAGCTCTTGATGTCGTCCTTCGCGAGCACGCCGGCGCGCACCAGGAAGTCCTGATACTGCTCGCGCACCGTCGGGTGCTGTTCGATGCGCTTATAGAGCAACGGCTGCGTGTAGCTCGGCTCGTCGCCTTCGTTGTGGCCGTGGCGGCGGTAGCACACGATGTCGAGCACGACATCGCGCTGGAAGTGCATCCGGTATTCGAGCGCGAGCCGGATCATGCGGATCGCCGCGAGCGGATCGTCGCCGTTCACGTGGAACACCGGGGCTTGGATGCCCTTGGCGATGTCGGTGCAGAACGGCGTGCTGCGCGAATCCTCGGGCGAGGTCGTGTAGCCGATCTGGTTGTTGACGACGACGTGCACGGTGCCGCCCGTGCGGTAGCCGCTCAATTGCGACATCTGCATCGTTTCGTGGACGACGCCCTGGCCCGCAAACGCCGCGTCACCGTGCACGAGCACGGGCAACACCTGCAGCTTGTCCGCGTCCGCCGGCAACTGGTCCTGGCGCGCGCGCGCCATGCCTTCCACCACCGGATCCACCGCTTCGAGGTGGCTCGGGTTGCACGCGAGTTCGATGTCGATATCGACGCCGTTCTGCGCACGCTGCACCGCGGTGGCACCGAGGTGATACTTCACGTCGCCTGAACCCTGCGTCATCTCCGGATCGAGATAGCCCTCGAACTCGGTGAAGATCTTGGTCAACGGCTTCTGCATCACGTGCGCGAGCACGTTGAGGCGGCCGCGGTGCGCCATGCCGAGAATCACGCGGCGCACGCCCATCTCGGAGCCGCGCTCCATCATCGCGTCGAGCACCGGGATCAGCGTCTCGCCGCCTTCGAGCGAGAAGCGCTTGTGGCCTACGAAGCGCGTGTGCAAGAAGCGCTCAAACGCTTCTGCGAGCACGAGCTTGTCGAGCGCGCGCAGCATCACCGCCTTGGGCAGATCCTCGGCGTTGCGGTTGCCTTCCATGCGAAGGCGCAGCCACTTGCGCTGCTCGAGGTCCGCAATGTGCATGTACTCGACGCCGATGTGACGGCAGTACGTGAGGTGCAGCGTCTCTTGGATCTCGCGCAGCGTCGCGAACGGCTTGTTGGTCACGCCGTCGGTGTAGAACGTGCGCTCCTTGTCCCAGATCGTGAGGCCGTAGGTCGACATGTCGAGCTCGGGCCAATCCTTTGGCTCGTAGCTCAACGGATCGAGGTCCGCGAGCACATGACCGCGCACGCGGTAACTGCGGATGTAGGTCATCAAGCCCGCGGCGCGCTCCAGGTTCTCCGCTTCGCGCAGCCCGCTGCCGAGCGGCGGACGGCGGTCGTTGACCATGTGCACGGGGCGATACGGCACCTTCAGCGAACGGAAAATGCCTTCGTAGAAGCCCTCTTCGCCGAGCAGCAGGCGATACATCCAGTCGAGGAACTGCCCCGACTCAGCACCTTGGATCACGCGGTGGTCGTAGGTGCTCGTGAGCGTCATCACGTTGCTGACGCCGAGTTCCGTGAGCACTTCGCTCGACGCGCCCTGGAACGCACCCGGCACCGTGATCGCGCCGGTAGCGAGGATGAAGGCTTGCCCCGTCATCAGGCGCGGCAGCGAACTCTGCGTGCCGATCGTGCCGGGGTTGGTCAGCGTCCACGTGGTGTCCGCGAAGTCGTCTGGCACAAGCTTGCCCGCACGCGCGCGGTCGATCACCGCGTTGCTCGCAGCGAGGAACGCCTTGAAGTCCATGCTGCCCGCGTTCTTGACGTTGGGCACCACGAGGCTGCGACGGCCGTCCTTGCCGGGAAGGTCCACCGCGATGCCGAAGTTGACGCTGTCGGTGCGGCGGCGGAACGGCTTGCCGTCCTGCAGCACGAACGCGCCAGCCATCGCGGGCACCTTCTGGATCGCTTGAAGCGCCGCGAACGCGATCAGGTGCGTGAAGCTCACCTTCGACAGGAACAAGCCCTGCTGGTGCCGGTTGAGGATGTGGCGGTTCTCCTCCAGCACCTTGACCGGGACCTCGCGCGTCGAAGTCGCCGTCGGCACCGAGAGGCTGTCCTCCATGTTCGCGACGATGCGCGCGGCCACGCCGGTCAGAGGTTGCAGGCCTTGCTGCGGCTCCTTCTGCGCCGCAGCCGGAGCTTCGGCGATGGCCACCGCAGACTGCGTTGCGCCAGCGGGGCGCGCCACCGCGCGCTGCTCCTCGGGCAACGTCGTGTCGAACCAACGGCGCCATTCCTCGGGCACCGCATCGGGCGCCTCCAAGTACTCGCCGTAGACCTTCTCTGCGTAGGCGGCGTTGAGACCGAACACTTCCTCGAAATCGGGGCGGCTCATGAGCATTTCGGCGCGAACGGACAACAGCGGACGGTGAACTGCGGGCGGCGATAAACTCTAGGTTGCGATCACGGTGCAGCGCGCGGCAGGACGATCGGCCCGCCGCGCACTCGACTCACCTCTTCGTGAGCAGCATCACCATGCGCTTGCCTTCCATGCGGATGCCCGACTCGACCTTTGCGATGTCGGACAACTCCTTCAGCACGCTTTGGATGACCTGCTCGCCGACATCCTTGTGCGCCATCTGACGGCCGCGGAAGAGACATACGAGCAGGACCTTGTCGCCTTCCGACAAGAAGTCACGAGCAGCGCGCACACGCACTTGGCGGTCATGGTCTGCAATCGCGGGCCGCAAGCGCACTTCCTTGACTTGCACTTGGTGCTGCTTGCGCTTGCTCGCTTGGTCCTTCTTCTTCTGCTCGTACTTGTACTTCCCGTAGTCCATGATGCGGCACACGGGGGGCCGCTGGTCCGGGGCGATCTCCACAAGGTCGAGCCCCTTGTGCGAGGCGAGCGCGAGTGCGTCCGCGGTCTCGATGATGCCGAGCTGCTTGCCTTCGTCATCGATCACGCGCACCTGACGGATGCGGATCTGGTGGTTGATGCGCGGACCACGCTCCTGCATCGGCGGACGACGATCGGGGCGACCACCGCCACTTGGGCCGCCGGGGCCACGGCTTGCACCTGGGCCACCGGGGCCAGCTGGGCCACGGCTGCCACCAGGACCGCTAGAGCCAGGGGCTCCTGCTCCGCCGGGACCTGCAGGCCGCGCAGGCCCGCTGGCGGGTCCGCTTGCAGGTCCGGTTGCAGGACCGCTGGAGGGACCGGTCGGCCCTTGGTTGTTGCCGCCACCCAATCCGCTACTGCTCGTCATGAAGCCTCGTCATTGCGTTCGATCGTCTCCTCGGTGAGGAAGGTTGCGTCGGCAAGGCGAACGCCCGCCGACATGGTCGTGGAAGGTTAGGAAGGACCTCGAAGTGCCGCAACGGGCTGGAAGGAACCGGAATCGAAAGACAGCGGCGAACTGCAGGCCGAGAAACCGCCCACGGAGAGGTAGAACGCCGAGACACATGCCAATGCGCTCGAAAGCAACCTTGCTGCTCGCCCTATCGGCAGCCGCGGCCTGCGCCAATCCACCGCCTGCCCAGCGCGTGCACGCGTTCCGGCTGAAGCCAGGCGACGACCTGCTCTCGGAGATCCAGCGCCACGTGGACGAAGCGCAGATCGAAGCGGGATGGATCGCAACCTGCGTGGGCAGCCTGACCGACTGGACGCTGCGCTTCGCCGACCAAAGCGCTGGGGCCTCCGGCACCGGGCGCTTCGAGATCCTGAGCCTGTCCGGCACGGTCTCGAAGCACGGCAGCCATCTGCACCTCGCGATCGCCGACGCTGCGGGCAACACAATCGGCGGCCACTTGCTGCGGGGCTGCCGCGTCTACACCACCGCCGAGATCGTCATCGCCGAGTCGACGGAGTTGGAGTTTACGCGCGCCAACGACGGCACGACGCCGTGGAAGGAACTGCAGATCCGTCACCGCGCGCGCGCCGCTGCCGCGTCGCCACAGTAGCGATCCAGCCACGCGAAGAACTCGCGCTGCCACGCGACCGAGTTCTGCGATTGCAGCACCCAGTGCCCTTCGTCGGGGAACGTGACGAGCCGACTCGCGACGCCTTGCATCTGCGCCGCGGTGAACGCCTGCAGGCCTTGGTCGTAGGGCACGCGATAGTCCTTCTCGCCGTGGATGACGAGCAGCGGCGTCTTCCAGTTCTGCACGTAGCGATGCGGCGAGAAGCGGCGCATCGCGGCTTCGCCGCCTTCCGTCTTCCACCACGGCGCGCCGAGGTCCCAGTTGGTGAACCACTGCTCCTCCGTCGAGAGAAACATCGACTCCAAGTTGAAGATGCCGCAGTGGCCGATCATGCAGGCGAAGCGATCGCCCGCGTTGCCCATCATCCAGAACACCGTGTAGCCGCCAAAGCTCGCGCCGACCGCGGCCGAGCGCGCCTTGTCGATATAGGGCCGCGCTTGCATCGCATCGGTCACGGTGAGCAGGTCCTTCATCGCCTGCCCGCCCCAGTCCTCGGAGATCGCATCGCACCACGCTTGGCCGAAGCCCGGCAATCCGCGGCGATTGACTCCCGCGACGACGTAGCCCTTCGCGGCCATCAAGTGGAAGTTCCAGCGATACGAGAAGCCTTGGCCCACCATCGATTGCGGGCCGCCCTGGCAGAACAGCACGAAGGGGTACTTCTTATTCGCGTCGAAGTTCGGCGGCTTGACGATCCACGCGTGGATGCGCTTGCCGTCGCTAGATGGAAACCACTCGGCCTCGACCTGTGGCATGTCGAAGCGCTCGGCCAACGTCGAGCCGACCTTGGTCAACGTCGTGATCGCGCCGGTCGCGACATCGATCTCCACGAGATCCGCAGGCGTCTCCATCGTCGTGCGCAGCGCGTAGACCGTGTCGCCCTTTGGCGCCACTTGCAGCGACGACAACGCGTGGCGACCCGACGTCACGGCGCGGTGGTTGCCATCGAGCGTCGCGGTGTAGAGCTGTGTCGTGCCTTCAGTCTCCACGGTGAAGAACAGGCGCTCGCCATCCTCGGTCCAGTGCAGGTCGTGCACCGACGCGTCGAGTTGCGGCAGCAGTTCTTTGTTCTCGCCCTTCCTGAGGTCGCGCACGAACAACCGCACGCGGTCCGCCTCGAACCCTGCGCGCGCCATGCTGCAGAACGCGATCTTGGTCCCATCCGGCGACCACGCCGGATCCTGGTCATAGCCCGGCATGCCTTCGGTCTGCAGCAGGTGCGGGCCATCGATCGCGACCGGCGCGTAGTAGAGCCCGCTGTCCGTGCTGCGTTCGGGATCGGCGACCTTCTTCGCGGTGTAGCACACGAACTCGCCAGACGGCGAGAAGCAGAACTGCTCGCGCCCGCCAAAGGGCTGCAGCGGCGTGTCGAACGGCTGCCCGGCCATGAGGTCGCGCACTGAGGTCCCATCGGCGTTGGCGACGAACACATGGCTCCGCGTCCCATCGAGCCAGCGATCCCAATGGCGGACCATGAGGTCGTCGTAGACGCGCAGGTTCGCCTTCGGCAGGTCCGAATGACGGTCCTTTGGAGCCTCGCCAACTTGCACGCTGCGCGTGAACAGCGCACGCGATCCGTCCGCGGAGAACCGCAGGTTGGAGACCTCGCCGCCAAAATCGACGCGCGTGTCGACGATCCCCTTCGTGACAAAGTGCACGCCGTCCTTGCCGACGTAGGCGATCTTGAAGTCCTTGTCGCCGACCCACTGCGGCTCGTTGCCAGACCCGACAAACAGCGGCGGATCCATGCGGTTCTGCAGGTCGAGCATGAGGATCCTCGTCTGCGACCCGTTCTTGGCGAGATCGACGGACTTGCTGGTGTAGAGCAGCCATCTCCCGTTGGGACTGAGGGCGGGCTCGCCAATCCGCGTGAGAACGACGAGGTCCTCCGCTCCGAGCAAGCGCGACGATGGGATGTCGGTCTGCGACTCTTGGCCGATGGCAAGGGCAGTTCCGACGAACGCTGCGAGCAACGATGCGCACCAATGCATGCCGCGAGCATCGCCACGGCGCGAACGGAAACAACGCGACGGCAAAGGCGCATCGACCATCGCGGAAGGATCCGCGGGGTCCGGCGTCTGAGCCGCGCAACTTCTCCGCCGCATCGGCTAGACTCCGCCGCCCGCGGAGCCGATCCAAGGCTGCGCCCCACCGACATGAACGAACCCAACTACTGCGCCAACGCGCGCACTTCGTCCGACCGCATCGCCGAGCGCGCCCGCCAACAGGGCTTCACGCTCGTCGAGATCATGGTCGTGATCGTGATCCTTGGCCTGCTGGCCACGCTGGTCGTGCCGAACGTCATCGGAATGAGCGACGACGCCAAGATCCAGAAGGCCCAGACCGACTGCACGGCGATCTTCAACCAGGCCAAGCTGTTCCGCGTGAAGAACGGCAAGATCCCGTCGATGGAAGAGCTGACGACCCCGGACGAGAAGGGTCAGGCCTACCTTGAGAACGTGATGTCCGACCCGTGGGATCACGAGTACATGATCCGCGAGACGGACCGCAATCAGTTCGAGGTCCTCAGCATGGGACCGGACGGATCCGAAGGCACCGAGGACGACATCTCGTCGAAGCTCGAGAAGAAGCAGTGACCCCCGCCGCGCGTCGAGCCACCAGACAACACGGCTTCACGATCGTCGAGGTGATGGTCGTGCTGCTGCTCCTTGGCCTGATCACGGCCTTGGTGTTGCCCAACCTCGGCGCGTTCGTCCCGAAGGCGCGGCTCGACGCGGCGGCCAAGATTCTCGCAGCCAATATCGACAACCTGCGCAGCGAGGCGCGCATTCAGGGCAAGCAGTGCTCGCTCGAACTCGACCTCGACAAGGGCACGTGGCGGTTCGTGTTCCCGCCGGAAGACCGACTGACGACCGATCAGGACGTGCAATCGCTGGAGCCGCGCGCCGACGAGTGGCAACTGCTGCAGGAAGACGTGCAGATCATCGCCGCCGGCAACCAGAACGAGGGCATGGCAAAGAACGGGACCTTTGCGATCGTGTTCGATCACAACGGCAACACGGCGGACCAATCCGTCGTGCTGCGGCTCGCCAGCGATCCCAACATGGTCTGGACCGTCAACATCCGCGGACTGACCGGACAGTGCGACATCCTGGAGAGCTTCGACGGCAAGCAGCAGTTGCCCGAAGAGACCGGCGAGGGCTCGTTCTGATGCGCGCGGATGGCACCACGTCCCAGGACGGCTTCACGCTGCTCGAAGCGGTCGTTGCGCTCGCGGTCGTCGCGATGGTCGTGATCGGCTATCTCGGCATGCGCACGAGCGCGTTGATCGATGGCATCGAGGCGCGCAACTGGCGCCTTGCGCGCGAACTCGCCGAGGAGCGTATGAGCGAACTGATCGCCGGCGCGCGCGAGACGCCGCCGCAGTCCGGCATCGAAGAGAAGTTCGAGCAATACGACGGCTTCAGCTACCAGATCGTGGTCGGCGAATCTGCCATCGGCGAACTTGAGTCGTCGATTGCGAGCGACGCAGCGGAAGACGAATCGGACTCACGCAACCGCGCGGATTGGCAGCAGAACCGCGACACCTACCGCAAGGCGTCGTCGCGCGGCCTCAGCGCGCTCGAATACCAAGACCAACTCGCGGCCGAGGAATACCAACGCCGCGTGGACAACAAGGCGCCCAGCGAGACCGAGTTTGAGCAAGTCGCCGTCGCCGTGTTCTTTCCCAAGCTCAACGCTCGATTCGACGGACAACGCGAGTCGTTCTTGATCAAGGCCAAGGTGTCGACGCTGGCGCTATCTGGCATGACGCCGGAGCAGGCCAAGCAGATCGCCGATGCGCAGGGCGCTGGCAGCGACGCCGCCGCAGGCGGCGGGCTGAGCGGCGGAGCGATGCCGAGCGGCGCAGGCGGCCAAGGCAGCAGCAGCGGCGGCGGATCGCTCGCCCCGGCATCAGGAGGAGGCAAATGACGCAGCACAAGACGCAGCAATCTGGCTTCACGCTGATCGAAGTCCTGCTCGCCGTCGGCATCACGTCGATGGTCATGCTGACGGTCGGTGTCACGTTCCGCGTGACGCTCGAAGCGCGCGCCGTCGTCGACGAACTCGCAGAGTCCACGGGTGCTGGCCCGCGCATCCTCGGCCTGCTGGAGCGCGACCTCCGCGGCCTCTGGACCTACAACATCAAGAACAACAAGGTGCTCGTCGGAACGAGCCGCGACGTCGGCAGCTTCGAAGCCGATCGCATCAACCTGATCACGACGACGGACTCGATCGGCTACGTGCTCGACGACCGCAACGTGCCACATCAAACCTCGGTCTGCGAAGTCGGCTACTGGCTCAAGCAGAACCCGCGCTACCGCGACCTCATCGAACTGTGGCGGCGCGAGGATCCGATGGTCGACGACGACCTCGTCACGGACGGCCGCTTCCAGCTCGTCCACGATCGGTTCAAGAGCTTCAAGATCACCTACTACCGCGAGCTCGGCTACGCGTCCGAGGCGCTGCACGAATGGGATAGCTCCGTCGAAGACGCGCTGCCTCGACGCATCAAGGTTGAGTTCACCCTCGAACGCAAGCGATCGAGCCGCAACGTGGTCGACGACGCGGAGTTTGACGACTTCGAGGGCGCCGAGAAGACCTACGTGCGGCACTTCGTGCTCGATCCCTCGGTCCAAGGCTCACTGCAGCCCAACGTCGCGCTGATCCCGATCCGCCCGCCGAAGCC
>JBEELK010000216.1:0-14196 GCA_041168165.1 Planctomycetota bacterium
CACGCGCCCTGGCAACCAAACGGCGCCATGATGCGATGCGTGAAGATGCCCTCGGGGACCGTGCCGAGCAGGTCTCCTGCGTGCACCACGGCGCCGACCTTCGCGACCGGCGTGAACGGCCACTTCCGCGCGCGATCGAGCGAGGGGAGATAGGTGCCGCGCTGCAGGAAGTAGCCGGTTTGCGCCGCGAGTTCGGGCAGCGGGTTCTGCAACCCGTCATACACGCGACCGAGCAGGCCCGGGCCAAGCTCGGCGGACAACAGGTCGGACGTGAACTCGACGCGGTCGCCCGCGCGCAATCCCGTCGTGTCCTCGAACACCTGCATCTCGACGAAGCGTCCGCGCACGCGGATCAACTCGGCCTTGAGGCTCAGCGTTCCCGTGCTGACGTAAACGACTTCGTTCTGCGTCACTGCGTGGTCCACCTCGGCGGTGACCAGGTTGCCGTTGACGCCGACGACCTTTCCGTGCTTCTGGCTCATGCGCCCGTCTCCGTGGCTGCATCCATCGTGAATTCCAAGTTGTCGAAGCCAGAAAGCATGCGTGCCTTCTGCTCCGCGAGATCCTTGCGACCCAACGCTTCCGTGCGCGAACGCCAGCGATGCGCGATGTCGAGCCGCAGCGCGTAGCTGAAGACCGCGGCCGGCGAGAACCAGTCGCGCTCCTGCTGTGCTTCCAGCCAACGCCAACGCATCGCGTCGATGCGGCGCTCCCGTTCCAACGGGTCCGCTGCCGCGAATGCATCCGCGACGAGGCCAGCGAGCTCGGAGTCCGGTTCCATGCCGCTGTCGCGCAGGCTCTGCGAGTCGCGCCCGCGCACCTCGGCGCGACGCAACGCGAGCGTATGGCGCAGCGCAGCCTCGCGGCGCACGAACGCGCGCCCGAACGAGGAACTGCCTTCGCCCGCGAGCAACGCGTCGAGCTCGCGCAAGTCTGCGGCCGTCAGCTGCTCCGAAGCGCGCGCGCGAAACTCGTCGCACGTCATCGGCGGCTCGGCGGACAGCTGCAGCGAGGGCAGACTGGCGACGAGGTAGTAGTAGTTCATGACCGGCCCGCGTTCGCGCCGAGGGCGACCTCGAGCACGATGGCGGCGATCTCCGGAGTGACGAGTTCGGCGATGGCCGCGGCGGCGGCCTTGTCGGTGAAGTCGTGCGTGACGCCACCCTTGCCCATGCGCACCTGGAAGCCGTGGCCGAGGCCAGGCTGCACGTGCAGCGTGAGCCCGTGCTCGAGCTTCTCGCGCAGGCCAGCGAGCGCCGCGTCGGTCATCGCCTTCTTCTGCTCCGGTCCGACCACAATGTCGATCGCGCCATTGACGCGCCCGTGCTGAACGAACGCGTCCATCAGGCGCTGCAACAGCGAGAGGACCGCGGCCCCATCGAGCGCGGCGCTCGCTCGCTCCGCGGCGAGGCGCTGGACGACTTGCTCGATGCTGTGGCCAACCGACAGAACCACGTCGCGCGCGGCTTGCTGCAAGCTGGCCTTGCCGCGAACGGCGAGGCGGTCCGCGTCTGCCTTTGCTTCGGCAGTGATGCGCGCAGCTTCCATCTTTGCGTCGGCGACGAGGCGGTCGGCCTCGGTCTTCGCGCTGCGCAGAAGCTCGTCTGCCTGCTGTTGGCCCTTGTCGACGCCGTCTTGCTGGAGACGGAGAAGCAACGTCTGGAGTGATTCGGTCATGGAGCAGCTGGCTCGCGGTTCGCCTTGGAGCTAGGCCTCACGGCTAGATCCGGCGCAAGGCATATAGCGAATGCGGCCGCGCGACGCGAGTTTCGTCAGCAGCGGATCTGCTCATTTCCCTTCGTTGGCTGCGCGTCGCGGTAGCCGAAGTGCGGCGACGCGCGCGCTCTGTTCACGCGCGTTGGAATCGAGCGAGCTTTGGATCCGGCGCGCCAAGCCTGCGCGCGCGTCCATTCGCGGCGAGGTGGCAGAGAATCGGCCAGCAGTCCGTGGCGTCTTCGCCAATCGAGGCGGCGATCTGCTGCGCGGTTCGCGCGTCGGCAGTCAGAGCGCCTTGCACCTTCTTCTGGCGCGACAACACGAGCGCTGCGGCCTTCTTGCCGGCTTCGACGCCGGGCTGGTGGTAGGCGTTGACGTCGATCAACTCCGCGTAGATGCCGACCGCGCGCTCGAACAGCGCGACGATCGCGCCGAGCGAACGTTCGTCGACTGCGTCGAGCGTGATCGTCAGAGATGCGCGACCACTCTCCGCGAGCGCAGCGCGCGTTCCCTGCCAGAACCCGTCGAGGTAATCGCCCGCGGTGATCTGCGGCTCCACTTCGAACGCGGCGAGCGCCGCGTCGCGATCGCGCAGCACGCGAACGAACGTCGCGAAGAAGTCGTGGCGGCCGTCGCGCAGTTGCTGGACGTAGGCGTGCTGGTCCGTCGAGCCCTTGTTGCCGTAGACCGAGAGGCCTTGCAGGACCTCGCGGCCCTTGCGATCGAGCTTCTTGCCGATCGACTCCATCACCAGTTGCTGCAGGTAGCGCGACAGCAGCACGAGGCGGTCCTTGTAGGGCAACACCACCATTGCGCGCTCGCCGTGGCCGCGGCCCTGCACATGCCAGTAGGCCGCGAGCATCGCCGACGGATTGATGCGCACGTCCGCGCTGCGGCTTTGCGCGTCCATCGCGGCAGCGCCCGCGAGGAACGCCCGCACATCCATGCCAAGCAACGCGCCAGGCAGCAGCCCGACCGCCGAAGTGATCGACGTGCGACCACCGACCCAATCCCACATCGGGAACGTCGCGAGGAAGCGCTCCTTCTGCGCAATTGCAAAGAGCGCACTGCCTGTCGTCGTGATCGCGACCGCTTGCGGACCAAACGCGAGCCCCTTTGCGGCAAACGTGCGCATGACCTCGAGCATTCCGTTGCGCGTCTCTGGCGTGCCGCCGGACTTGCTCACGACGAGCACGAGCGCGTCATCCAACGCGCCGAGCTTGCCGAGTTCGCGGTCGATGCCATCCGGGTCCGTGTTGTCGAGAACGCACAACTGCAGCGCGCGGCTATCGCGACCCAAGAACGCGTCGCCGAGCAACATCGGCCCGAGCGCCGAGCCGCCGATGCCGCACAGCACGAGCTTCGCATAGCGCTTGCCCGACGGCGCCAGCACGCGGCCTTCGAGCACATCGAGCGCAAAGGTCTCGATGCGCGCGAGCGTCGCGGCGATCTCGTCCTGGATGTCGGGCGACGGCGCAAGGAACGGCGCGCGCAGCCAGTAGTGCCCCACCATGCGGCCTTCGTCGGCGTTGGCCACCGCACCGCCATCGATCTGCTCCATCGCGGAAAGCGCGCGCTGCAGCGATGGCAGTAGTGCTTGGATCGCTTGGTCTTCGATCTGCGCCAGCGAGAAGTCGAGTTCGACTGCGGGGTCGTCCAGGCGAATGCAGCGGCTGCAGAACTGTTCGAATCGGTCGCGTTGCGGTGATGTCACGTGCGCGTCAGTCGTGGTTTCTGGAGAAGCGACGATCCTAGGGCGCATCCGCCGCGTTGTGCACCATTCGACTGCCGCAGCGAGGCCCGCAATCTGCCGCCGAGCAACTGCGTCCCTCGCCCACTAGGCTGTGCCGATGGAACGCACGACCGCGATCCTCGCCGTCCTTGGTCTCTACCTGCTTGCGATGCTCGCCATCGGCTGGGCTTCGCGCCGCTCTGCGAGCACCGCCGGCGATTACTACCTAGGCGGCCGCACGCTCGGCCCCTGGGTCAGCGCGCTCGCCGCGAATGCGTCGTCGTCGTCGGCCTGGAGCCTGCTCGGCGTCAGCGGCTTTGCCTACCTCTACGGCGCGGCGGCGCTGTGGCTCATCCCCGGTTGCGTCGGCGGCTTCTTGATCAACTGGATCCTCGTCGCGCCGCGCATCCGCGCCGCAACGGGCTCGGCGGTCACGGTCACCGAACTGTTGGCCGGCCCTCCTGCGCAACCAGGACGCGCTGCGTTTGTCGCGTTCGCGAGCGTGCTCACGTTGCTGTCGCTGCTCACCTACGTGGCGGCGCAGATGCAGGCGGCGGGCGCGGCGTTCGTCTACACGTTCGACGTCCCGCTGTGGCAAGGAGTGCTGGTCGGCGCGGCGTTGACCGTGCTCTACACGCTGCTCGGCGGCTACCTCGCGGCGTCGCGCACCGACATGGTGCAGGGCCTGTTGATGGTCGGCGTCGCAGTGATCGTGCCAGTCGTCGGCGTGGCCTCGCTCGGCGGCTTCGGCGGGCTGATGCAGGCGATGCGCGCAGTCGAAGGGACGTTCCTCGATCCGTTCGCGGGCAAGACCGGCGTGACCGCGGCGGCCTACGCGCTGGCGTTGTGCGGCATCGCGCTCGGCTATCCCGGGCAACCGCACGCCGTGAACAAGTACATGGGCATGTCCGACTCCGCGTCGATGCGCACAGCGCGCATCGTTGGCATCGGTTGGGCCCTGTTGCTCTATCCGGGAATGATCGTGCTCGGATGGCTCGTGCGCGTGCAGTGGCCGCTTGCCGCGGGCGCTCACGAGGACGCGCTCTTCGTCGCGAGCCAAAACCTGTTGCCGCCGCTTGTCGACGGCCTCGTTCTCGCGGCCGTGCTCGCAGCGATCATGTCGACGGTCGATGGGCAGTTGCTCGTCTGCGCGAGTTGCGTCACGCACGACCTTCGCATGTCGCGCGGCGGCGAGAGCGGCAAGCTCGCACGCGCCACGGTGCTCGCGATCGGAGCGGCCGCGACGATCGCCGGGATGCTCGTGCCGAAGAACATCTTCGACCACGTGCTGTTCGCATGGGCCGCGCTCGGGTCCGCGTTCGGCCCGTTGCTGCTCGTGCACCTGTTCTGTGGTCCACTCGCGCCGCGCTGGGCACTTCTGAGCGCGATGACTGGCGGACTCGGCGCGATCGCGGGCTACTACGTCCCGGTGCTCAGCGGCGGCTTCGCCGACCGCGTGCTGTCGTGGGTGTTGGCGCTCGCCATTGCGCTCCTCGGCGCGCGGCAACAGCGCGCGAGCCGTTCGACGCAAGCGCTGCGCTGACGCGGCGCTCGCTCAGCCGAGCGCGGCCACGCCTGGCAGCACTTGGCCTTCGAGCAGTTCGAGGCTCGCACCGCCGCCGGTTGAAACGTGGCTCAACTGGCTCACGACGCCAGTCTTCTCGGCCGCGGCAACCGAGTCGCCGCCGCCGACAACCGTGAATGCGCCCGACGACGCGACCGCCTTAGCGACCGCCTCAGTGCCCTTGCAGAACGCGTCCATCTCGAACACGCCCATCGGGCCGTTCCACACCACCGTCTTCGCGCCCGCGATCGCCGCGACGTAGTTCGCGATCGTCTTGGGTCCGATGTCGAGGCCCATCAATCCGTCGGGGATGTCGCCCGCGTGCACGCTCGCGGGGCTATCCGCCTTGAACGCGGCGGCGCACACGTGATCGACCGGCAACAGCAACTGCTTGCCCTGCGCCTTGCACATCGCGAGCACCTTGCCGGCCTCTTCGATGAGCTCCTTCTCCACCAGCGACTTGCCGACCTTGTGGCCTTGCTGGACGAGGAACGTGTAGGCCATCGCGCCGCCGACGATCAGCGTGTCGACCTTGGTGAGCAGGTTCTGCATCACGGGCAGCTTGTCGCTGACCTTGGCCCCGCCAAGGATCGCCACGAACGGCCGCGCGGGCGCGTGCAGCACCTTGTGGAACGCGTCGAGTTCCTTCTGCATGAGCAAGCCCATCGCCGACGGCAGCAGCGACGGCACGCCGCTCACCGACGCATGCGCGCGATGCGCCGCGCCAAACGCGTCGTTGACGTAGACGTCGCCGTTCTTCGCTAGCTCGCGCGCGAACGCGGCATCGCCATTCTCTTCGGCATCGTGGAAGCGCAGGTTCTCGAGCACTAGGCACTCGCCCGCCTTCAGCGACTTCGATGCAAGGACCGCATCGTCGCCGATGCAATCGCCGCACGTCTTCACCGGCGAACCGAGCAGCTCCTGCAGCTTCTTTGCCGCCGGCAACAGCCGCATCGACTCCACGACCTTGCCCTTGGGACGGCCCAGATGCGCCATCAGGACGGGCTTGCCGCCCGCCTTCAGGATCGCCTGGATCGTCGGCAAGCTCTCGCGAATGCGCGCGTCGCTCGTGACCTTCAGGTCCTTGTCGAGCGGCACGTTGAAGTCGACGCGCACGAGCACGCGCTTCTTGGAGAGATCGAGGTCCGTGAGTTTCTTGGCCATGGCGCTACGGAGCGGGCGAGTAACCCGCGGGATCAAAGATGGGCGGCGATCTTCTTCGTGAGGTCGACGACGCGGTTGCTGTAGCCCCACTCGTTGTCGTACCAGCTGACGAGCTTGAAGAAGTTCTTGTTGAGCTCGATCGACGAGCCCGCGTCGAAGATCGACGACGACTTGTCGTGGATGAAGTCGGCCGACACGACCTCGTCCTCGGTGTAGGCGAGGATGCCCTTCATGTAGGTCTCGCTGGCGCGCTTCATCGCGGCCTTGATCTCGTCGAGCGAGGTCTCCTTGACCGTCTTGACCGTGAGGTCGACGACCGAGACCGTCGGCGTCGGCACGCGGAACGCCATGCCCGTCAGCTTGCCCTTCACTTCGGGCAGCACGAGCGCCACGGCCTTCGCCGCGCCCGTCGTCGACGGGATGATGTTCTGCGCGGCGGCGCGGCCGCCCTTCCAGTCCTTCTTCGACGGGCCGTCGACCGTCTTCTGCGTCGCCGTGTAGGCGTGCACCGTCGTCATCAGGCCCTCGGCGATGCCGAAGCCTTCCTTCAGCAGCACGTGGCAGACCGGCGCGAGGCAGTTCGTCGTGCAGGACGCGTTGCTGATGATGTTGTGCTTTTGGAAGTCGATCTTGTCGTCGTTGACGCCCATGACGACGGTGATGTCCTCGCCCTTCGCCGGCGCGCTGATGATCACCTTCTTGGCGCCGGCCGTGATGTGGCCCTTCGCCTTGTCCGCTTCCGTGAACAAGCCGGTCGACTCGATCACGATGTCGACGCCGAGCTTGGCCCACGGCAGTTCCGCCGGCGTCTTCGCGCTGACAACGAGGATTTCCTTGCCGTCGACGACGAGCACGTCGTCCTCAGCCTTGTCCGGCGACGACTTCTTGGACGACACCGTGCCCGCGAAACGGCCTTGGACCGAGTCGTACTTGAGCAAGTAGGCGAGGTTGTCCGCCGGGACGATGTCGCCCACGGCAACGACGTCTAGCGTCTTGCCGAGCAGACCTTGCTCGACCAACGCTCGAAAAACGAGACGACCGATGCGACCAAAACCGTTGATGGCGACCCGAGTGGACATGAAGGGCTAGACTCCTCTGCTGATGTTGCTGCGCGAAAAGGGCGCGGCAGCATAGCGAAGCACCCCTCCCCGCCCAATGGACAGCCTGCGCCGCCTCCTCGACGCGACTTCGCGTTGCCTCGTCCGCTACGAAAACCTCGTCGCTGGACGCCCCGTCCTCGCCGCGATCAGCGGCGGCGCCGATAGCACGGCGCTCGCCTACGTCCTAGAGCGGTTGCGCGCGGAAGACCGCCTGCCCGGCCCGCTCGCGTTCTGCCACGTCGATCATGGCGTTCGCAGCGACAGCCAAGAGAACGCCGAACACGTGCGCGCGTTGGCCGAACGGCTCGAAGTGCCGTTCCACCTGCGCCGCCTTGCGCCGCTCGGCGATCGCCCGAGCGAAGACCGCATGCGCCACGCTCGCTACGACGCCATCGCCGAGATCGCGCAGTCGATCGGCGCCGCGTCGGTCGTCACGGCCCACCATGCCGACGACAACTTGGAGACGGTGCTGTTCCGTTTGCTCCGCGGCACCGGCCCGCGCGGCCTCGCGGGCATCCCCGAATCGCGCTGGCTCTGTGGCGAGACCACGCGTTGCTTGCTCGTGCGTCCGTTCCTCAAGGTCCGCCGCAACACGCTGTCCGCGTTGATCTCGCGCATCGGCATCGCCGCCTACGAAGACACGACGAACCAAGACCTCTCCTATGCGCGCAACCGGCTGCGCAACGAGACGATCCCGCAACTGCAGAAGGAACTCGGCGTCGGCCTCGACGTGGCGTTGATGACCGTCGCGACCACCGCGCGCGCAGCGACGGAGATCCTCGACGCGCAAGCTCGTCGCGTGTTGTCCGAGCGTGCGATCCGCCGCTCGGCGCACTGTATGCACCTGGACCTCCGTGGCATGGGCGCCGCCGATCGCCCGTTCATCGCCGAAGCGCTGCGCATCGCGCACCAAGACCTGCACGCGCGCGGCGAGTCGCCGCTCGAGCGCTGGGTCGATCGCGCGGTGGCGCTGCTCGACAGCCACGATGGCACGCGCCTGTGCGGCCGCGGCGGTTTGCTCGTCGAACGCACGCGCAAGGGTCTGCTGCTCGTCCACGCCGATCGCTGTGGCGCGCCGCCTCCGGTCGCTGCCGAGAGCCAACTGCTGGCATGGGACGCCGGTCGCCAACGCTTTGGCACGACCGAATGGCACGTGCAAGCGATCGAGCATCCGCTGCCGCCGCTGTCGCCGAGCCCGGCCGAGGCTGGTCCGTTCCGCGCGCTGATCGACCCGCGCAATGCGCCGTTGCCGTGGCGACTGCGCGTGCGCAAGCCCGGCGACCGCATCCAACCGCTCGGCTCGCGATCCGAACAAGAACTCCGCCGCTTCCTGTTGTCGCGCCACGTGCCGCGCTTCGACCGCGATCGGTTGCCGCTGCTCGTCGACGCCAACGACCGCATCCTGTGGGTCCCGGGCGCCGACATCTCGGACCATGCGCGGCTCATGCTCAACAGCCGACGCTGCGTCGAAGTGCGCGTGACGACCGGCTGATTCGGCTGCGGCTTCTTCCGCCGCTTCTGGGATTGACCGAACTGCCGCGGAGTGCGCGCTTCCGCGTCGCTGCGAGCCGCGCCATACTGAGCGGCCCCTCCGGCCCCTACCGCCGCTACTTCGCAGCACTGTGCGCCTCAACGTCGAATCCGGCCCCATGGCGGGCGCCTCGGTCGAACTCGACCGCAACCAACCCACCACGATCGGCAGCGGCGCGGACTGCGCGCTGCGGCTCGCCGAGCCCGGCATCGCAGCTCAGCACGCGGTCGTCAAAGCGCTGCGCGATGAGGGCTTTGGCATCAAGGCGTTAGCACCCGGCCTTCGCGTCAATGGCAGCGAGGTCGAGGCCGCGCCGCTGAAAGAAGGCGACACGATCGAACTCGGCGCTTCGCGCATCGTCTACTCGCAAGAAGAGCTGGTCATCGCCAAGGGCCCCACGGTGCGCGGCTTCCAGATCCTGCGCGAACTGGGCCGCGGCGGCATGGGCAAGGTCTACCTCGCCGAGCAGACGAGCTTGAAGCGACAGGTCGCGCTCAAGGTCCTCGACAAGAAGCGCACGTCGGACCCCGCGTTCGTCGCGAAGTTCGTCGCCGAAGCGCGCGCCGCCGCGAAGCTCTCGCACCCCAATGTCGTGCATGTGTTCGACGTCGACCAAGACGGCGGCACCTACTCCTACGCGATGGAGTTGATGCACCACGGCTCGTTGGAGGCATGGCTCAAGAAGAACGGCAAGATGCCGATCGAGCGCGCGCTGCAAGTGGTCGCCGACGCAGCTGCAGGCCTCGCATACGCCGAGTCGCTGCGCATCGTGCATCGCGACATCAAGCCCGACAACCTGATGCTGGACCAGCACGGGACGGTCAAGATCGCAGACCTCGGACTCGCGTTCACCGACGAGAGCGGCGAGGAGCAAGCAGCGGGCACGCCGCACTTCATGGCGCCCGAGCAAGTGCTGCGAAAGCAGCTCGACCACCGCACCGATCTCTACGCGCTTGGCTGCACGTTCTATCGACTCGTCACCGGCAAGACGCCGTTCAAGGGACAGACGGTCAAGGACATCCTGCGCGCGCAGGTGAAGGACGAAGCGGAACCCGCGCATAAGGCGGACTCCGCAGTGACGCCCGAAGTGTCGGCGATCATCCAGAAGCTGATGCAGAAGGAGCCTTCGGACCGCTACCAGAGCGCCAACGAGCTCCTCGAAGCAGTGCACGCGCTGCTGCAACCGCCGGCCAAGAAGGGGCTGTGGATTGGCATCGCCGTGGCGGGCGCCGTGCTCGCATCGGGCGCGATCTGGTGGGCGATCAACAAGCCCAAGGACGTGATCGAGAAGACCGAGTACATCGACAACCCAGAAGCCGCGCGGCTTGCGGGCGTCAACAAGGATCTCGAAGCCCAAAACCGCGAACTCGAAGGCACGGTGGCGCTGCTGCGCGCGCGACTCGACGGCGGCAGCGGTGAGACGCTCGCGAAGGCGCTCGACGACGTCGCGTCGGCCCACGCTGGATCGAAGGCCGCGACGCAGGCGACCGAACTCGCGGTGTCGGTGCGCGCACAAGCCGACGCCAAGCGCAAGAAGCAAGAAGCGTCGGTGCAGACGGCGCAGACCGCGCTCGCGGCGCTGCGCGCCGAAGCGACGACCGCGCAAGCGAGCGCCGACATGCCGCGCGCTCTGTCGCTTCTGCTCGCAGCCAAGGCCCCCGAAGGCGCCGATGCGGACGCGTTCGACAACGGCATTCGCGAACTCCGCGCGCAGGTGATTGCGGCTTCTGCCTCGCACTTGGACGGCATGAAGGCGCAGATCGAAGGCGCGCAGAAGCAAGGCGACGCCACCGCGGTGCGGCAGGCCGCGCGCGCGCTCGGCGCAATCGTCGGCGACAAGGGCTGGCCTTCGGAGTTGGTCGCGGACAAGCCCGCGTTGGTTGCGTTGACGACGTCTGCGCTCGCGGCAGCCGACTCCATGGAATCGAGCGCGACCGAAGCGCGATGGAAGGCCTACGCGCAGGCGCTGCACCAACAAGGCGGCGTCGCGGACTCGCTCGCGCGCGTGGACTTCGCAGCGGCGAAGAAGGCGATGGAGAGCCACGCACAACAAGCCAAGGGATTGCCGATGGGCGATCGCGCCGAGCAATTGGCGCAGTCGCTCGACCGCGCGGCGAAGTTCTACGACGCGATCCAGCTAGCGATCCCGAATGGACAGACGCACCTGCAATTGCCTGGCTCCGAGGCTCCGCTGACTTGGACCGCTTGGCGCATGGCCGAAGGGCAACTCGCGTTCGCGGACCCAGCGAAGAAGCCCGTCAAGGAAACCGTGATTGCCGCGCAGGACGTCACGATCGAGCAATGGGAAACGCTGCTCGCGCAGGTCCCCGAGGCGAGCGAAATCGCAGGCAGCCGCAGCTGCGCGCTCGCATTCTTGGCGGTCGCCATCCACCAGCGCGCCACGCGCAGCTACCTCGCGGGCGTCAAGTCGGCGGACGACGCCTCGGGCACGGGAGCCACGGGCTACCCGCTCGGCGTCACTGCGTTTGACGTCTTGCTGCAGCAGTTGCCGGTCGATGCGCCATGGGCGCACGGCATCCGCGCGGAAGTCGCCGCGAGCCGCATGCTCGCAGCGGGCATGCGCGCGCTGTCCGAACGGCGAAACCTCGCGGCCGCCAACCACATCGACCGACTCCTGCTCGACCACCCGCACAGCATCTGCGTCACGGGAATGAAGTGACGCTTCGGATCGAGCAGAAGAACGATGGAGTTCGCATCGCGGTGAAGGCGGTGCCCGGCAGCAGCCGCGATCGGATTGCCGGCGCGCACGGCGAAGAACTGAAGGTCTGCGTCGCGGCGCCGCCCGAGAAGGGCAAGGCCAACGTGCGCATCTGCGAGTTGGTTGCAGAGGCGCTCTCGGTTCCTGCGCGCGACGTCGACGTCGTGTCGGGCGCAGCGTCCGCGCACAAAGTCGTGCACGCGCGCGGCATCGACGCCGCGACCGCTGCGCAGCGACTCGCCATCGCCACCGCGCGGCAGTAGCAAAGACGCACACTGGGAGCGCATACGGCTCTGCGCTACGTTGCTCCTCATGGTTGGACCAGCCCACGGCGCGAAGACGTCCCGGTTGCGCGAAGCGGCGCAGCAGATCCTCTCTCGCTGGCCACATCGTCCGCGCATGGCGCTGCTGCTCGGCAGCGGCCACGCTTCGATCGCGGGTCAGTTGCGCGAGAAGCTGTCGATCCACGGCGAAGACCTTCCGGCTGGCATCGGTCTCGAATCCCCGCTGCTCCTCGGTCTACTCGAAGGCGCGCCGGTCGTCGTCGCCGATGCGCCGATCCTGCCGCTGCACGCAGGCGTGGAAGTCACGATGCTCGTGCGCCTGCTGCGTGCGCTCGGCTGCGAAACGATGATCATCACGGCAGGCGCCGCGAGCCTGTCGCCGCAGATCGAGGCGGGCTCGATCGCGCTGGTCGAGGACCACATCAACCTCACCGGCATCCAGCCGCTGCGCAGCAAGAGCGACGAGCAATGGGGACCGAGTTTCCCGGACATGACCGAGGCCTACTCGCCGCGTTGGCTCGAAGTGGCCCGCGACGTTGCTCTGCGCTGCGGCGTGCCGTGCCTGCCGGGCGTGCTCGCCGCGGTCCCAGGCCCGTCGATGCCGACCCGCGCCGAATACCGGTTCTTGCGCCAGATCGGCGCCGACCTCGTCGGCATGTCGCTCGTGCCCGAGGTGATCGCGGCCGTCCACGCCGGGTTCCAGGTGCTGGCACTCGTCGGCGTCACGCAGCAAGCATCCCCCGGCCGGGGCCCGCAGGCCGCGTCGATCGAAGCCATGATCGAAGCCGCCGAACTGGCGGCCCCGCGCATGGCTTCCGTGCTGGCCGGAATCGTCGCCGAGGGCCAGAAGCTGCTCGACTGACGTAGGCGCGCCCTTGCCATCGGCGCTTTTTGTGACCATTCCGCCCGGCCAGGCCAAAGGCTGAACCAGCCCAGCGGCCGATAGAACAACGCTCGTGAACTCCACCATGACCCGGATTCCCCTGATCGCGTGCGCTGCGTTGTCCGCCTCGTGCAGCGGCTGGCTCTTCTCGGGCTACGACAAGCTAGACCAAACACAGCCGGTGGCGCTGATCGAGACCACGGGCGGCGTCGAACTCGCTGCGACGACGGAGTTCGGCATCCTCACGCTCGGCCGCACCGCACAAGAAGGCCCCTGCCGCGTGCACTACTTCCTCGGCCCGACCCCGATGGTCGAAGACGGCTCGATCAAGCCGACGGGTTCGGTGTTCTGCCGCGCCGACATGGACTTGAAGACGCAGCACCTGCGCGTGCTCGACCGCGCCGTGTCCCCCGAGGACGAGTTGCTCGCGATGTGGACTGCGGATGGCGTCGCGGTGCAAACCGTAAACGTGCAAATCGCGCGCGCCGAAGGCGTCGAGGGCGACGTGCTCAACGATCCTGGCCAGGACCTTCCCGCGGGCGCGTCGCTGTTCGTCAAGGAACGCAATGACTTGCGCTTCGTCGGCCTCGTGGCCGGCAAGGCGAGCTTCGACGGCGCGCCGGGCGCGGGTTCCTTCTACGTCTATGCGGGCGTCAATCGCATCCGCGAGATGCTCGCAGTGCCCGAGGTGTATCCGACCGAGTACGAGACCAAGTTCCGACTCGACGACATCACGGTGCGAAAGCCGATCCAGCCCACGCCGGGTAAGTGATCGCCGGCTGCAGCTAGCGCGTCACTCGCGCACGATGCCCGCGAGGTCCATCACGTCCTCGACCACCTTCGCGAGCACGAACAGCACCATCTGGTCATGGGCTCGGATCTCGTCGTCGCCGGTCGGGATCACCACCTCGCCTTCCTCGCGCGTGATCGCGCCGACCACACAACCGCGCGGGAACCCAGCCTCGCGCAGCGTGCGACCCACGAGCTTGCTGCCGGGCTGCACTTGGATCTCCAGCACTTCTGCTTGGCCTTCCTCGATCGTCGCGATCGTGCTGATGCTGCGGCTACGCACGAACGCGAGGATGCGATTGGCGCACAACAGGCGCGGCGACACGGCAACGTCGATGCCGAGTTGCTGGTAGAGCGACACGTAGTCGGGCTTCTGCACCAACGCCACGGTGCGCGGGATGCCTAGGTTTCGCGCGAGCTGGCACGACATCAGGTTGCGTTCGTCTTTCTCACTGATGCCCAAGAACGCATCGGCGTCCCCGACCCGCTCTTCCTGCAGAAAGTTGAGGTCCGTCGCCTCCGCGTGCAGCACGACGACGCCCTGAAGGATCTCAGACAGGCGCTCGGCTTCCTCGCGGTCATCGACGATGACGCGCGTGTTCACATGGTGTCGCTGCATCGCTTGGCACACCTGCACCGCGACGCCCGAGCTCCCGAACACGACGACGCTCTTCAAGAAGTTCTGCTTCGCGCCAGTCTTGCGCTCGAAGTTCG
>JBEELK010000217.1:0-14387 GCA_041168165.1 Planctomycetota bacterium
AGCAAGGGCGATCGCTTCGAGATCACGTGATGCGCGTGCCCTTCGTCAAGATGGAGGGTGCTGGCAACGACTACGTGTTCGTCGATGCGATCCGCGATGCGTTCCCGTTCGAGCGAGCGCCAGAGTTCGCGCGCGCGTGGTCCGATCGCCGCTTTGGCATCGGCAGCGACGGCCTCATCGCGCTGCGTCGTGGCGCGCGCGCTGCCGTCGCGATGTCGATGTGGAACGCCGACGGCTCCGAAGGCGCGATGTGCGGCAATGGCCTCCGCTGCCTTGCGGCGCTCGCGCGCGAACATGGTCACGTCGCGGTGGACGCGTTCGTCGTCGAGACCAAGGCAGGCGATCGCAGCGTGGAGATCCGCCGCGATCGCGATGGCGCGTTGCGCGATGTCGTCGCGGACATGGGGCGCGTCGTCGTCGATACGGAACCCACGATCGTCACGTGCGCCGGCCATTCGCTGCGCGTCTTCCGCGGCGACGTCGGCAATCCGCATGCGGTGTGCTTCGTCGACGGCGACCTGGATTCGTTCCCGGTCGAGGCGATCGGCGCGGAGCTACAGCAGCACGCCGCGTTCCCTGGCGGAGTCAACGTGGAGTTCGTGCGGGTCGAGCCCGATGGATCGCTGCGCCAACGCACCTATGAGCGCGGCAGCGGCGAGACGCTCGCGTGCGGGACGGGCGCCACCGCCGCGGCGGTATGCGCGATGCAGCGCGGGCTCGTCAGTGGCGACGAAGTCCTGGTGCGACTGCGCGGCGGCGAACTGCGCGTTGCGCGCCGCGGCAGCTCCCTTGTCCTCGCGGGTCCAGCCCGTACCGTCTTCACCGGCTTCGTCGACGTGCACCCGCGCGCCTAGAGCCCGTTCGTCCGCCGCAGCGGACTGCCTCACACAGCAACAGGAGTTGGTCGTGGAGAACTTGGTCTGGATCATCCCGCTCGCCGTCATCCTTCTCGTCGTGATGTGGTGGATCGGGACCTACAACGGCCTCGTGTCGCGCCGCAACGAGACGAAGAACTCGTGGAGCCAGATCGATGTGCAGCTGAAGCGTCGCTACGACCTGATCCCCAACCTCGTCGAGACCGCGAAGGGCTACATGAAGCACGAGCGCGAGACGCTCGAAGCAGTCGTGAAGGCGCGCCAGACCTGCGTCGATTTGCGCAGCGCTGGCAACGTCGGCGAGCTGATGAAGGCAGAGGGCACGCTCGCTGGCTCGCTGCGCCAACTCTTCGCGGTTGCCGAGAACTACCCCGAGCTCAAGGCCAACCAGAACATGCTGCAGCTGCAAGAGGAGCTGACGTCGACCGAGAACCGCATTGGCTTCGCGCGGCAGGCCTACAACGACTCGGTGATGCGCTACAACAACGCGTGCGAGCAGTTCCCGGGCTCGGTCATCGCCAACATGTCGGGCTTCAAGATGGCCGAGTTCTTCGAGGTCGAGGCGCAAGAAGAGCGCAAGGCCGTCAAGGTCCAGTTCTGATCTGACGCGACGACGCGCAATGGCCTTCGACCTCGCAATGCTCGCCGGCAAGACGCTTCTCGTCGGCGGCGCCACTGGCCAACTCGGATCCGTCGTCGTTCGCACCGCGCTGGATGCGGGCGCGCGCATAGCGATCGCGGTGCGCAAGCCGTGGCAAGTCGACAAGGTGAAGGCCGCGTATCCCGGCGCCAACGTGCTGGTCGGATGCGTGCCCGATGCGGATGGCGAAGCAGCCGCAGGTTTTGCGAAGGGCGTCAACGACGCGTTCTCTGGCATCGATGCGCTGCTGTGCTGCAACGGCGCGTTTGCGGCAGGAGCCGTTGGCCGCGATGCCTCGGGCGAGCTGCAAGAGTTGATGACGGCCAACCTGTTGTCCGTCGCCAACCTCGTGCGCGGCGCGCTGTGGTTGATGAAGCGTCGCAAGCGCGGCGCGATCGTGTGCGTCGGAAGCGCGAGCGTTGGCCAAGGCGGCGCCAACATGGCCAACTACCTCGCGAGCAAGGCAGCGCTGCACGAATGGGTGCGCGCGCTCGCGCTCGAACTCGTCGGCACCGGAGTCCGCGCCGCTGCGATCGTGCCAGGCACGATCGATACCGAGACCAACCGCAAGGCGATGCCCGACGCGGACGCATCGCAGTGGCTCCCGCTCGACGTCGTCGCGCATGCGATGTTCGCGGCCGCGTTCGCGCCGAATGGCGCGGGCCCGCTTCATCCGGTGCAGAAGGTCCGCTAACCATGCGGCGGATCTGTGCGAGGCTCGTCGTTGCTGCGCTTGTCGCATGCGCTGCGTCGTCGCAGGATCCAAAGCCGCAGCCGAGCAAGGCCCCGGAGTTCGAGGCGCTAGCTGCATCCTGGCTCACCTCGGATCAGACGGACGCAGACGCAAAGGCACGCGCCGTCGATGCGATGCTCGCGCAACGGAAGGACGCGTTCCCGTGGCTGCGCAATCAACTGCTCGCCGCGACGGACGCTGCCTCGCCTGGTGCCAAGGGTCTGCGTTCGTTGTTCACGGATGTTGTGCTCGGCTTCGTCGAGCAGCAGCGGCGCAGCGGCGTCGTCTATCGCGGCCAGTATCTCTCGCTGCAGGAGTTGCAGCCGTTCGCTGCGGACTTGCTGTTCGAGCTGTTGCTGCGCACGCCGGATTGGCTTGCCGACACGCGACGTGTGCATCTCGTGCCTGCGATCGCGGACTTGCAGAAGACGCAGCCCGAACCGTCTGCGCTGCTCGGCGTTGTCGACCTCGTGGAGAATGTCGAGATCGAGCCCGCAGACCTCCGCAACGCGCTCGCTGCATTGCTGTGGCAGTGGGGTCGCAAGGAGCACGTCGAGGCGCGCGCGCGCACATTGCGCGACGAATCGGGAGAAGGTGACGCGGAAGACCGCGTGCTCGCGTTCCGCGAACTCGGCGACCTTTGGTATCGCGTGCAGGAGCACAAGCGCGCCGCATCGGCGCATGCGTCGCTCGCTGCGCTCGCCGACAGCGCCAAGATCGAGTTGTTGCCCACCGATTGGTATTGGGGCGCTTGCTACAACGCGCTCGCCGGCAAGATCGATGCGGGCTTCGCGGCGCTCAATCGCTGCGCAGAACTTCACGCGTCGGATCGCGTCGACATCGTGCGCAAGCTGCCTCACGCGTTGTGGCAGATTGACCCAGACCTTGCGGCATTGCGGGCGGACCCACGGTTCGCAGCCGTGCTGAAGCGAGCCTTCCCTGAAGCGCAAGGCGAGGGCAAGCAAGAGCAGAAGGGAGCGCGCTGACTCGTGATCGTGCCGATCGGCTATGCGCTCGGCATCGTCGCGATGCTGCTAGTGCGCGACCTGTTCCTTGTGCTGCCGGGATCGGGCAACCCTGCGATCGCTGCGCAAGGGATGCTGTTGATGCTGCTGCCCGCGATCGTCGCTAGCGCGAAGAACCGCGCGCGCGCGCCGAAGATGCACCGCGTGCTCGATCGCCTTTCGGTCGCGCTCTTGCCTGCCTGCTACCTGGCGCTGCTGGGACCGCTCGGCTGGGCCGATCTCGCGGATTGCTGGGCCGCCGGCGGCTACCTCGCAGAACTGCTGCTCGCGCTCGCTCCACTGCTCGTCGGCGAAGCGCTGCGCATCGTCGTCGAGGTTCGCGGCGACGTGGAGCCAGACGATGTCGGCGGCGCGCGGCCCGTGCTGCGTTCGCGCTTTGCGTTCGTCGTGATGTTCACGTTGCCGTGGGTGGCGCTCGCGTTGGTCGGCGACCTGTTGCAGCCGTATCGCGCTGCGTTGGCGTTCGTCGTCGGCACCGGCATCGGCCTCACGCTCGGAACGCTCGCATTCGTCGTCTTGATCGGCTTCTTGTTGCCCATCGTGTTCCGGCTCGCGCTCGGCCTCACGCCGCGATTGCCGGAGCCAGTGGGCACCGACCTGCGCGCCACGGCTGCTGCGCTCGGGTTTCGCGGCAACTCTCTGCTGTTGCATGACTCCGGCCTGCGCATCGCCAACGCGCTGCTGATTGGCCCGATGCCGTGGCCGCGCTATCTCGTGCTGACGGACGGCTTGCTCGCGATCCTCGATGTGCGCGCGTTGCGCGGCGTTGTCGCGCACGAAGTGGGGCACGCGCAAGCTGGCCACCCCGCGATGCTGCTTGCGATCTTTGTCGCGGTGCCGATGTTGCTCGCCAACGTGGGCCAGCAGGTTCCGGTCGAGGTGCTCACGAGCGCGTGGGGGATCGGCGGCGCAGCGCTGCTCGCACTGTTTGCGTGGTGGTTGCTGCGGCGCATGTCGCACCGCTTCGAGCACGAAGCCGATGTGCTGTCCGCGATCGCGCTTGGCGGCGCTGGCCCATGCATCGAAGCGCTGCAGCGCGTCGGCGAAGTGATCGACTTCGAGCCAGACCGCGCGACGATGCTGCACCCAAGTCAGTCGTCTCGCATCGCGCTGCTTCAGCGCTTTGCGGCAGAGGCCTCATTCCGCGCGAAGTTCGCGCTAGGCGGCTTGCGCTTGCGACGCGCGATCGCAGCGTCGTTGTTCGTCGCGATCCTCGCTGGCGCGTGGAGTTGGCATCGCTCGTGGACGTGGGAGTCAGCAGCGCTTGCGTTCCATGCCGGCGATTTCGCAGAAGCGCGCAAGCAGGCGGAAGCGGTTGGGTCCGATGTGCCGTCTGGCCAATGGGAATGGTGGCAGCGATTCCGCGAGGAGCTCGCAGCAGCGTCGGCGATCGCTGGCGATGGCGGCGAGTTCGAGACGTTGCGCGGCAACCTCGCGGAAGAGGGCTGGAAGCGCGGCGTCGCGACGTTGCTGCAGCAAGGACCCGCGGCAGCGCGGCCGTGGATTGCGCTGTCGACCGAGGATGAGGCGCGTTCGCCGCTGCGTCGCAGCGTGTTGCTCTATTGCGAAGCGGCGGTCGACGGCGATCTGGAGCGCATGGATCAGATCGCATCGCACGTGCGCATGCTCGGCGTGCCCGCAGAGCTCACGCCGGTGTTCGGCAGCTGAACTCGCAGGCCCCAGCGCCAGCGCTCAGTAGCGATTGGCCTCGATCGCCCAGTTCACTTCCTTCTTCCAGACGATGTTCTTGCGGCGATCAAACTCGCGCACGAAGTCCTTCTCTGCGACCACCGTGTTGCCGTTGGGCAGTCGGTCTGCATCGCTCGGCGATACGAGGCCGGACAGTTCCCACACCACCTTGCCATCGCGGTCGAGTTCGAGCACCGAGCCCTTCGAACGCAGCGTCACGAGCGTGTTGCCATTGGGCAGTCGATCCGCGTCGTGCGCGCTGTTCATGCCCTTGGCTTCCCACACGACTTCGCCTTGCGGCGACACTTCGATCACGCGATCGCGCAGCACGTCGCAGATCAACGTGTTGCCGTTCTGCAGTCGATCCACGTCGAACGGCCGGACGTCTTTGTCGTAGGTCCAGACAATCTGCTTCTCCGGCGTCACTTCGATGACGCGCGCGCCATACGCGTCGGCGATCAACGTGTTGCCGTTTGGCAGACGGTCTGCGTCGAACGGGTTCTTCAGCTTCTTGTCGTCGTAGACCCAGACCGTCTCGCCCTTGCGATTCACTTCGGTGATGCGGCTGACGGAGAACTCGGTGATCAGCAGGTTGTTGTTGTCGAGGCACTCGATGTCCGCTGCGCCGAAGATGTCCTCCATCTCGAACGTCACGCGGCCTTGATCGTCGACCTCGAGGATCTTGTTGTCGCTGTAGTCGGCAATGACCGTGAAGCCCCACATCGCGCCGCCGCCGACGCCGAGCTCGATGCGCGACACCGTGCGCATCGGCACCACCGCGGCTCCGAGGCCAACGGCGACGATGCCGAGGTCAGACTGTGTGCTGCCGACGATGTGGCACAGCACGCGATCGCCGCTTTGCAGCTCGACGCGCGCATACGTCGCGTTGTCAGCGTCTGCAGCGCGCGGGCGCTTGGTCAGAATGCCCGCGACATCCGCCATCGGCAGTTTGCGCTGGCCCTCGGGCGTCGCGACGACGATTGCGTCGCCGTCGACCTTCTCGATCGCGCCATCGACGAATTCCGCGTTCTTGAGTCGCACGCGGTCGGTCTCGACTGACGCGCCGACAAGTCGGTCGAGTTGCGGATCGAGCGCGATGCCTTGCACGCTCGCGCGCGGGATCTCGAGCAAGCCAAACGTGGCGCTGCGCACGCGCACGCGTTGGTCGTCGAAGCCTTCGAGCGCGCCGGTCACGAGGCTGCCTTGCGTCAAGAACACGCGCGCTCCGGTCGCGGGTTGCGCCGTCGCGTCGGGGAAGTCGAGCGCGACCGACTCCGTGAACTCGATCCGCGTCTCTGCCATGCCTTCGAATGCGCCGCGCACCGCCGTTGCCTCGCCGGTGAATCCCGCGAATGTGCCGCGCAGTGGATCGTGCCCGGGGATCGTGAGCGCAACCGTGGGCCCGTCGCCGGTCGGCTGCGGCATCGCGAGCTTGGCGCCCATCGCCACGATCTCGTCCTTGCTCGCCGCGAGCGCTGTGCGCAACGGCTCGCCATCGGCCCGCAATCGGCTCGCGGCGATCAGGCTGCACTGCTCGCCTCGCGTCAACGATCCGTCCTGCGCTAGCGCCGCGAGCTTCTGCGCCGCGACCGTCGAACGCATGCGACCGAGTGCTTCGAGCACGCGCGCGCGATGCAGGCCGCCCTTCCACGCGAGCAGTTGGAACACTGCCTCTGCGTCCTCGTCGCCGCCGTGGATGCCGAGTGCTGCGATGGCGCCGTCGACGACTGCGGGATCCGTGTGACCAAGAGCCGAGCGCAGCGCGCGTAGCATCTTGGGGTCAGGAGTCATCTCCGCTGCGAGCGCCACGAAGCCGCGCAACAACCGCAGCTGACGTTCTTCGTCGGCCGTGCCGCGCGCGCGGATTGCGTCGAGGATGCGTCGGCAACGCATGCGCTCTTCGAGCACCGCCGCCTTCTCTGCGCGCTGCGCGATCGTCGCTTGCGCGCGCGCGCCGGACTCGACGAGCGAGCGCTCCGCTTGTTCGCGCACCGACCAACGCGCGTCCGTCAGTTCACCGAGCAGTCGCTCGACCTTGAGCATGTATTCGCGGTGGTCGCCATGAATGCGCGCGAGCGCCGCCGCGCGGAACTGTTCCTGCTGCGGCAGCAACTTCGCGATCTGCTTCTGCCGCTCGACATAGTCATCGGAGTCGAAGCCCTTGGCTGCCGCGACGAGCTCCTCGTCGGCCCATTCTTGCGCGTTGGCGCGCACGGAAAGCGAGGCGGCGAGTAGCAACAAAAGAGTCGCGCGGGCGGGTCGCATGATGGAGCTGCGCATTGTGGAGGAGGATCGCGGAAGGATCGTCGAAGGCGTCACGCAAAACGCCAGCCGTTGCGTCGGTTCGGTCGAGGAGAATGAACTTGCGGACCTCGCCGCTCGCGCACGGTTGACGTAGATTGGGCCCGATCACTCCAGGCGAGTCGGCCGTTGGAACGGGGTCCGACCCCGTTGCGCGCGACCCTCGCGCGCGTCCCCCGTTCAAAACCCCAGACCTGCTCGTGCTCCGACCCGCCACGCCAGCCCTGCTTGCGCTCGTTGTCTCGCTCGTGAGCGCGGACGCGATGGCTCAGCAGAAGCTCGGTGGTAGGGCGGCGGTCAACGTGCAACTCGGCGCAGTCGCGACGCCAGGTCAGGGTGACGAGGACTCTGGGCCGTCGGTCGAGATGTTCGAGAGCCCCAACCTCGATCGCTTCGTGCGTCGCGCGCGGCGGTTCTTGGACGAGGAGCGCTTCGAGGACGCGATCTCGGTGCTGCAGTCCGTGCTCGACGGGCGCACGATCGAGGCCGAAGTCGCGGGGGACGAGCCGAAGGGCGACGCGGAGTCCGCCGCGCCGAGCGACGGCGCGAAGGAAGGGGAGCAGAAGGACGGGCAGCAGAAGGACGGGCAGCAGAAGGGAAAGGACCAGAAGCCCTCGACGGGACAGCCGCAGCCGCCGGACCGTTCTGGCGACGCGCAGAACGCGAAGAAGGAAGCAAAGAACAACGAGCCAACCGATCCCAAGCAGGCGGTGTTCTCGATCGACGGGCGCATCTATCGCCCCGCGACTCGGCTGTGTCAGGAGTATCTCGCGTCGATGCCGCAGGTCGGCATCGAGCTGTATCAAGCGCGCTATGAGGCGGACGCTGCGCTTGCGCTCGCCGAAGCGCGGCAGAGCGGAGTCGCGCGCGACCTCGAGCAGGTTGCGACCCGTTGGTTTCCGACCGTTGCGGCGGGCTCCGCGATGCAGGAGCTCGCGGACATGCACATGCAGAGCGGTCGTTACCGCGCGGCAGTGCAAACGCTGCGCGACCTCTTGGGGCTCTATCCCAAATCCAATCTGCCGCGCGTCGGCGTGTCGGCGCTGTGGTGCCGCTTCAAGATCGCGCTGTGCCTGCGTTTGTCTGGCGACGCTGCTGGCGCGCGCGAAGCGATCGATGCGCTCACTGTGGAGTTCCCCGACGAGTCGCTGCGCGTGATGGGCGAACTGATCGCCGTGCGCGACCTGCCATCGAGCCCGTGGTTTGGCAGCGCGCAACTCGCGACGCCGCGCGCCGCGACGCAGGCCAGCAGTTCTGCATGGCTTGCGGACTCCGCTGCGCTCGTGCCGCTATGGGCCTACCGATTCGCGGGCAACGACCCGTATGAGCCGGTGGCGAGCAAGCGCGGCAACAACGAGGTGTTTGTGTTTGGCGGCTCAGGCAGGGACAGCGGCCCGAGCGCCGCGCCGCCTGCAACCAAGTACGGCGTTGGCACGCAGCTCGCGTTCTTTGGCGAAGACGCGCAGCGCGCGGTGTTCTTGGAGAACTTCCGGCTGCGCACCGCAGAGTCGCTGACCGGCATCCTCGTGCGCGAAGGCGATGGCGAAGACTTGCCGCCGAAGCCGTTGGAGAACCGTCCGCGTCCGCGCGTGCCGGCCTATGACTTCGCGTTGATGCAGCCCGTCGAAGACGAGGCCCGCAGCTATGCAGTGCTTGGCTACAACCGCGTGACGCAGAGCGCAGACCCGCTGAAGCGCAACTGGATCGTCGCATACGACAAGGCCACGGGCGTTCGCGCATGGAGCAGCGAGAGCTTCAGGGAAGGGGATCCGCTCGCCGAGGTCACGTTCCTCGCGGCGCCGACTCGCTTTGGCGAACACCTGCTGCTGCCTGTGCTGCACAACGGCGCGTATGCGATGCAGTGCCTCGAGCGCACGACGGGCAAGCCGCTGTGGCGCACGCGGATCCACGCTGGCGGCACTCGCTACTTCAAGGCGCCGGGCGCGCGCGTGCACACGATTGGCAGCACGGCCTACATGCTCACCAACGCGGGCGCGGTCGCGGCGGTTGACGCGTATGCGGGCGACCTGCGGTGGGTGCGCAAGTACGAGCGCGCAGACCCGCTGCGGCAAAAGCCCCAGAAGCGCAAGTCGTCCAATCAGGGCAACGCATTCGGTTGGAGCAACTACGGGTTCACGGAGCTCGAGCTGGCTTCTGCGCTGCCGAGCGCAGTGATCGAAGCCGATGGCGCAGTCGTCGTGGCGCCGTGCGACAGCGACATGCTGATGTGCCTCGACGGCGCAACCGGCGATGTCGTGTGGATGCTCGACGGCACGACGCGCTACGCGCCGTATGGCAAGTTGCGCTACCTCGTCGGCGCGGCGGACGGACTGCTGTTCTTCGAGGCGGCTGGCGACGTGCGCGACCATCTCGTCTGCGTCGAGTTGGCGTCGGGCATCGTTCGTTGGTCGCAACAGATTCCGCGCATGAGCGAACGGCTCACGCGGTGGCCTGGTCGCGGCTGCATCGCTGGCGGCTATGTCCTGCTGCCTGGCGATCGCGCAGTGCATGCGATCGACGTGCGCGGCGAAGGCGAGTGGCGATTGTTGGAGTTGCCCACTCTCTCCGTCGGCGAGGCGCCGATGCAGGGCCCCAACAACCTGATCGCGACCGGCAGCTGGCTCGCCGTCTGCTACGCGCGCGGCATCGAGGTCTATTCGACGAGGCCTGAGATGGCGCGGCTTGCGGCAAGCGCGAGCGACGCAGAGGCGAAGGCGCGCTTCCTCGTGCAGGCGGGCAGCGAGCGCGAGGCGCTCGGTGCGCTGTCGGATGCGCTGCAGCAAGAGTCATCGCCGCCATCCGATCCCGCGGCGCAAGAACGTCGCGCGCTGCAAGCAGTCACGATCGCGCGCAGCATCGCAACTGCGCGACCTACGCCGTCCTTCGAGCCGCTCGACTCCATCGCGCCGTTCGTCAACACGCAGCAAGCTGCGATTGCGTGGCGACTCGCTCGCCTCGATGTCGCGCGCGCGATCGGCGATGGCACAGCGATCGAGCGCGAGCAAGAGAGCCTGTATCGCTACATGGAAGGCAAACGATGAGCATCGACCGCATCCCTCGTCTTCTCGCGCGACGCAGCGTCGCGTGCCTTGTCGCGGCGTTGCTCTCGCCACTTGGGATCGCGTCTGCGCAACAGCAAGGCGAGGTGCTGCCGCGCGGCATCACGCCGCAGATTCAATCCGCGGTGAAGAGCGGGCTCGTGTATTTGAAGCGAAGCCAATCGCCCGATGGCTCGTGGCGCAGCGCTGGCGGTCACGGCACGTATCCAACGGCGATGACGGGGCTCGCGGGCATGGCGCTCGTTGCGAGCGGATCGACGCCGACGCGCGGCCCGTACTGGCGCGAGATCCGCCAGTCGATGGACTACCTGATCAAGCACTCCGACCCGCAGACCGGCGTCATCACCGAGATGGCGACCGAGAATCGCAACATGTACGGGCACGGCTTCTCGCTGCTGTACCTCGCGTCCGTGTATGGCATGGAAGAGGACGCGCAGCGGCAACAGAAGCTGCACGGCGTGCTGACGCGCGGCGTCAAGTTGATTGAGCGCGCGCAGTCGGGCGCTGGCGGTTGGATCTACACGCCCGATTCTGGAGGCGACGAAGGCAGCGTGACCGTGACGCAAGTGCAGGCGCTGCGCGCGTGCCGCATGGACGGCATCGTCGTCGACAAGAAGACGATCGATCGCGCCGTCGACTACATCAAGAAGTGCCAGAACCCGGATGGCGGCATCAGCTACAGCCTCGGTTCGCGCGGCGCGAGCCGTCCGGCGATCAGCGCCGCTGGCGTCGCAGTCCTCTACAACGCGGGCATGTACGACGACCAACCGTTCGTCGACAAGGCGATCCAATACGTGAAGAAGAACATCAACCCGACGACCGACTCGACGGGGCATCACTTCTACACGCAGCTTTACTACGCGCAGGCGCTCTACCAACGAGGCGGCAAGGACTGGGACGACTACCTCGCCAAGATCGGGCCGTGGCTCGTGCGCACGCAGAAGAAGGACGGCTCGTGGGACGGCGACGGCGTCGGTCCCATCTATGGCACTGCGA
Organism: Planctomycetota bacterium; assembly: GCA_041168165.1. Taxonomy (GTDB): domain Bacteria; phylum Planctomycetota; class UBA1135; order UBA1135; family UBA2386; genus SXPK01. Next base: position 11,319 of record JBEELK010000217.1, read on the forward strand.
TCGCGCTGACGATCCTGCAGCTGCCGTTCGCGCTCGTTCCGATTTACCAACGCTGAGCAGGTCTCGTTGATGCTCGCGCTGACGTTCCTCAATCCGATGCTGCTCTGGGCCGTGCCGCTCGCGGCCGTGCCCATCGCGATCCATCTGCTCAATCGCCGTCGCTTCCGCGTCGTGCGTTGGGCTGCGATGGAGCAGTTGCTCAAGGCGCTCGAACGCAACCGCAAGCGGCTTCGCATGGAGCAGTGGCTCGTGTTGCTGCTGCGAACGCTCGCTGCGTTGTTCTTGGCGCTGCTCGTCGCGCGTCCGCAGTTTGGCGGCGGCGTCGTGTCGCAAGTCGCGCATCACGTCGTCGTCCTCGACGACACGGCGTCGATGCGCCAACGCAGCGGCAGCGTCGCGCTGTTTGACAAGGCGCAGGACCAAGTGCGCACGCTGGCGCAGAAGCTCGCTTCGTCGCGCGGCGGCGACCTGTTGTCGATCGTGCGCACGAGCCGCAGTTCGGAGCCGGACCTGTTCGCGCAACGCATCGGCCAAGACCTCGAGCGCAGAGTTGGCCAGATCCTCGCCGAGCAGCGCTGCGGCGACGGCGCTGCGGACCTTGGCGCTGCGCTGCTTGCCACGAGGACGCGCGCGCGCGCCAACAAGGAAGCGAGTCGCGTCGACTACTACGTGATCGGCGACATGCGCTCGCGCGACTGGCTCGCGGACGATGGCAAGCCGCTGCCGTCGATGCAGCAGTTCTTGGCGCAACTCGACGCCGACGAAGAGCACGTGCACTCGATGGGCATCGGCTCGCGCGACGCCGACAACCTTGCGATCACCGGCGTGCGTTGCGTAGATCGCATGGCGATCGCGGGCGTGCCGGTCGAACTCGCGGTCGACGTGCACAACTTCGGCCTCGATGCGACGCAGGCGCTGGAGTTGTCGATCGAGATGGATGGCAAGAGCCGCGTCACGCGCCCATTGCCGCCGCTTGCGCCGGGCGAGCGCGCGTCGATTCCGGTCGTGCACACGTTCTTCCAAGGCGGCGATCACCGCATCGAGGCGTCGTTTGCCGCGGTCGATCACTACCTCGTCGACGATCGTCGCACGCTCGCGTTGCCGGTGCAGACGGCGTCGCGCGTGTTGCTCGTCGATGGCGAGCCCGACGATGGCAGCGAGGATGGCGGTGAGACGATGTTCTTGCAGGCCGCGCTCGATCCAGGTGGCGATCAACCGTCTGGCATCGCAGTCGAAGTGGTCGCGGAGTCGGCGCTCGGTGAAGTCGAACTGACGCCGTTCGACATGGTGTGGCTGTGCAACGTGCCTGTGCCCAGTCGCGCCGTCGTCGACAAGTTGGAGAAGTTCGTCGCGTCGGGCGGCGGGCTCGCGATCTTCGTGGGCTCGCAGGTCGATCCTGTGCGCTACACCGAAGCCATGTGGAACGGCGGCAAGGGGCTCTTGCCGCTGCCGCTCGGCGACATCGCGGGTGATCCCGACCGACGCGAGCGACTCGCGCTCGTCGACAAGAACCATCCGCTCTGCGGCAAGATCGGCGACGTCCTGCAGTTGCTCATCGACAACACCGTGCTCGTGAAGCGCTACCTCACGATCCAAGAGGATCGCGCGCACGGCGCAGCGGTGCTCGCGCGCATGCGCGACGCGGATGGTCCGCCGGCGATCGTCACGCGCGCGTTCGGCAGCGGCGGCGGCGAAGTGGCCCTGTTTGCGATCGCTGCCGACAAGCAGTGGTCCAACTGGCCCGACACCGACGTCAACGTCGTGATGGCGCACCAGACGCATCGCTTCGCCAGCAGGCCGCGCGAGACCGCGAGCAAGAACTTGGATCCCAACGGAGTGTTCCGGCTCCAACTCGATCCTGCTAGCTACGAAGCCGACGTGCGCATTCGCGCGTTCGCTGAGGACGGCGAAGAACGCACGATGACGGCGCGAGCGCCTGAAGCGAAGACGGACGCAAAGCAGCAGGGTGTGACTACGCCGCAATCGCTCGAACTCGCCGTGCCGATGGCGGAGTTGCGTTCTCTCGGCGGCTACGAAGCGATGTTGATGCTGCACTCGGGCGCCGAAGAAGCGCGCGTCTTTGCGCGCAACCCGGACGTCACAGAGAGTCGTCTCGTGCGCATGCTCGACGCGGACTTCGCGCGCGCGTTCCCGCAAGAGTTGCACTCGCGAGTGAGCTTCCTCGACGAAGCCGGCGGCTTGCTGCGCGGCGAAGGTGAAGGCGAGGCGTGGCGCTTGCTCGGCGCGATGCTGTTGCTCGCGATGTTGTTGGAGACCTTGTTGGCCTGGAGGTTCGGCCGCCGCTGAGCGGCCGGAAGACGACCATGCAGGAACTACTGCGCTGGCTCGCAAGCCTTCAGGGCATCCCCGCGGACGACGTGGAGATGCAGTTCGAGTTCGCGAGTTTCCCGAGCGGTGGCCTCGGCCTCGCGGTGCTCGCATTGCTCGCGCTGCTCGTCGTCTTCGTGACCTATGTCTATCGGCGCGACGGCAAGACGCTGACCTCTCTGCAACGCGCGACGCTCGTGTCGCTGCGCGCATTCGCGGCGTTGGCGGCTGCGCTGCTGTTGCTCGAGCCGAGCCTCGTCGCGGTCAAGCGCGACACGCGGCCCGGCTCCACGATCTTGCTCGTCGACACGAGCCAATCGATGCAGCAGATCGATCCGTTCCGTCGCGACGACGTGCAGTCGATGGCGAATGGATGGAGAGCGATCGCTGCGCAGCCAGGCGCCAGTAAGCGCGTCGACTTGCTCAAGGCACTGCTCGCGCACGACGACGGCGCGCTCGCGAAGAAGCTCGCGCAGAAGAACGACGCCAAGCTCTACGGCTACGCATCGGGACTGGAGCAGTTGCCGGTGGTCGCTGCGGCAGGCAACGACGCGAAGCCGAACGAAGCGAAGGACGCCGCTGCTGCGCGCATCGACGTCGACAAGCTCGCGGCCGACGGCCGTTACTCCGATCTCGGCGGCGCGCTGCGTGCTGCGCTCGACAAGAGTCGCAACAGCGAGATCGCAGCCGTTGTCGTCCTCGGCGACGGTCGCCGCAACGCGGGTCCGCAGGGCGCTGAGA
>JBEELK010000218.1:0-6280 GCA_041168165.1 Planctomycetota bacterium
GCGTGCACAACGACAGCCTGTTTCGCGCCGTGTTCGCACGGATCGACAACGTCCGCGGCTGGCTGCAGGAACTGCTGCAGGACCAGCACCTCTGCGGCCAGATCGATTGGAGTTCGTTCGACAAGAACGGCGGCAAGGCCGTCGATGGCAAGTTGGGACAGCACGAGGCCGATCTCTCGTTCACTTCCAAGCTGTTGCGCGCGGTGCGACTGCTGCTCGCCGTCGTCGAATGCGCGTCGGGTCGTCGCCGTCGCATCGCGGCGCAGACGATTCGTTACTCGATGGTGCTGCTCGAGAAGTTCACCGACGAGCACGGCTTGCTGCATCGACCTGTGGTGCTGCCGATCGTGCTGCACACCGGTCGCAAGCCGCTTGCAGAACCGATGTCGCTCGAGAGCGCCGACGTGCCGTCGCGGATTGGCCGCGACAACGGCGGACTTGCGTTTGGCATCGTGCTCGATGACCTCGCGGCGCAGACGGAGCAGCACATTCGTGCGCGCAATCTGCCCGTCGCGGTGAAGCTCGCATTCCTGTTCGCGCAGGGCATTGATCGCAGAACTCCAGCCGAAGTGGAAGGTGCCCTGCTTCGCTGGCAGGACCTGCTGCGCGAGTTGGCCAGCCCCCCTGGCCACGTTGAGGAACTAGAGATATTCCAAAGCTACGTGCTGAAGACCACGGAGATGCCCGTCGAACACTGCATGCGCGTGTTGGCGAACATCCTCGATCCACAAGGAGTCCAGATCGTGCAGACCACAGCAGACAAGTTGCGGGCGGAGGGTAGAGCGGAGGGTAGAGCGGAGGGCGAATCGATTGGCTTGGTGAAGGGCGAGTCCATCGGCGCGACCGACGGTCGTCGAACTCTCATCGAGGAACAACTCCGCCGCCGCTTCGGCCAAATCCCTAAGCGCCTCCAGACTCGCCTCAACCAAGCCGTGATCCCCGAACTCGACGCGATCGGCATCCGACTCCTCGACGCCGCAACGATCGACGCCGTGTTCGAGATCTAACCTGGGCACCGCATAACGCGCGTTCGGCACCCGGCCCAGGGACCACGGAGATGCCCGTCGAACACCAGAAGTGGTTTCACAACACCCCGACCGCTGCGGCCGGCCCCAAAGCCCGATGGCGGCGTCGCGCTTTCTCCGCGGAATCTAGAGATTCCGCTGCGAACTCGCTCCTTGCCCTCGGCCTTCGTGGCTCGGCCTCGCCAGCCGGCTTGTTGTGAAACCACTTCTCCATGCGCGTGTTGGCGAACATCCTCGATCCACAAGGAGTCCAGATCGTGCAAACCACAGCAGACAAGTTGCGGGCGGAGGGCAGGGCGGAGGGCGCGACCAATGGCCGCCGAACCCTCATCGAAGAACAACTCCGCCGCCGCTTCGGCCAAATCCCCAAGCGCTTCCAAGCTCACCTCAACCAAGCCGCGATCCCCGAACTCGACGCGATCGGCATCCGACTCCTCGACGCCGCGACGATCGAAGCCGTCTTCGACATCTAGTCCGCCGCCTACTCCGTTCGACTACGGCACTTCTCCCACCTCCCCACGCCATCGAGAAGATGGCTCAATCTGCGACCTCGCCGAAGCCGAACTAGCCAGTCGGCAATCATGCAGGTCGGCAGTGGAGAACTGGGCAGGCGGTGGACCGCCAAGGCCACGGGCATCGCGTTCGCGGTCACCTACCTTTGGGCTTCGGCCTGCGGGGCCGACGGCATGACGTCGCTCGTGCGCGGCGCGATCGCGGCTGGGTCGACGCTGGTGTTCTGCTTCGTGCTCCTGCGTCCCGTAGCCAGTGTTGTGCTCGATGCGTTCGCTCGCGACGAAGCGAAGCGCCGCGAAGAGGCCGCGAAGGAGAGCGACGCATGAAGCCCGCGGGCTCCCGCATCCAGCGCTCGCAAGAAGAGCGCGATCGGCTGGTCGAAAAGTACCTGCCGCTCGTGCGCTACGTGGTCGCGCGCCTGCCGGTCACGATGCCGGCGATGCTCGACCGCGACGACTTCTATGGCGTCGGCGTGATGGGCCTGATGCACGCGGCAGCCACGTATGACCCGACGCGCGGCGCGTCGTTCAAGACCTTTGCCTACACGGCGATCCGCGGCGCAATCCTCGACGAGATCCGCAAGCACGACCCAGTGCCGCGCAATCGGCGCGACCGGCTTCGCCAAATCGAACGAGCTTCCAAGGACCTCTACGCGACGCTGCAGCGCGAGCCGACGATGCTCGAGCTGGCAGAAGCGATGCAGTGCACCATCCAAGACCTCGAAGAGGACTTCCAGGCACTGCACACCGCGCGCACGCTGTCGCTCGACGACACCGGCGGCGGCGGCTCCGAAGAGGACTCCTCGTCGCTCGCGTCCGCGCTGGCGGACGAGTCGATCGCGGACCCTGGCGAAGGGGCCTCTGCGCGCGAACGCGTGGAACTGCTCACCAAAGCGATCGCGGAACTGCCAGAAACGGAGCGCCACGTGGTCGTGCTCTACTACCACGAGCGCCTGTTCCTGAAGGAGATCGGGCAAGTGCTCAACGTGACCGAGTCGCGAGTGAGCCAGATCCTCACGCGCGCGACCGAACGGCTTCGCCTCAAGCTCGGCGCGGAGGCCCCGGTATGAACCCCGCGTTGCCGGTGACGCCCGTCAACGTGCTCCGCGTGCCGCAGAAGCACGGCGAGCAGAAGCGGCGCGACGCGGCGACGGCGGACGACTTCCGGCGCGCGCTCCAGCAGCAGAAGGGCGATCCAGGCACCGAGACCGCCCAAGAGCGCAACTCGCTTGCGCAGCCTGCCCTGCCGACCGCCAACGCCGGCGCCCAGGCGACACGCCCGATGCCAAGGGGACTTCAGCCCGCGCGGCTCTTCAGCCGAAGAGAGCCAGAGCCCGAGCTTCGCCACGTCGACGTGATCGCGTGACGGGCGCGGGCCAACTGCAGGCCCCGCCATGACCACCCACGAACACGCAGCTCCAGAACCGACGCGCGACTCAGCGCCGCGTCCCTCTCGCGGCGTGATCCGCCGCGATGCCGTGCGCGTCGTGGCGCAGCCCGCGATGGTCGACTGCAGTAGCAGCCATGCGAGCGCCATCACAGTGGTGCCGCTGATGGATGGCGATCGCGTCGCGGGCCTCGAAGTCCGATGCGGTTGCGGCGCCCATGCACTGATCGAATGCGTCTACGAGCCGGAGGAGACCCGATGAACACGTCCCGATTCCTTCCTCTCTTGCTGTCGATGTTGGCCACGTTCGCCGCGTGCAAGAGCGCGCCGATCGGCTATGTGCCAAAGCCAGAAGACCCGCTCGACGGCTACAAAGGCACGCTGCAAGAAGCTGGCGCGAACACGGAAGTCGATTGGGGCCCTAAGCAGGAGTATCTGCTCTCGGGCTACACGACGCTGCGCGACCAACACGACAAGCTGCAGAAGGAGTTCAAGTCGATGCAAGACGAGAACGCCAACCTGAAGCAACGACTGCAAGGCGAAGGCGATTCGCTCACGCGCGAACGCGCATTGCGCGCGCAAGCCGAAGCCGAAGTCGCAAGCCTGCAAGGCAAGCGTCGCGACCTCGAAGCGCGCGTCCTCAGCCTCGGCATCGAGAAGGCCAAGCTCGAGCAAGCTGCGCTTCTCAGCAAGATCGCGGACTTGCAGCGCGCGCTGGAGCCCGCTCCTGCGCAACCCGGCGACATGCCTGCTGCGCCGATCGGAGGCCGCCAATGAAGAACGTTGCATCGCTCACCGCGACGCTCGCCGCACTGCTGCTCGGCTCGTGCGCGCTCGAGCGCCCGCCCGAGAAGCGCGACGTCAATCACTTCCTCGCCGATGCGCGCGACCTCGCGAGCGTGCGGCGCGTGATGGTGCTGCCCTTCGCAGAAGAGTCCGGCGTAGTCGCCGAGTGCACGCGCATTCGCGATGCCTACGTGGCCGAACTGCAGAAGCTCCGTCGCTTCGAGATCGTTCCGTTGCCCGACGCAGCGGCAGAAGTGCAGCAACTGCAGTCGTCGCTAAGGCATGGCCGCGTGTCGACCGAAGGCATCGTCGAGCTCTGCGACCGCTATCGCGTCGATGCGGTGCTCGCGGGCTCCGTCACTGCATATCGCGCATACACCCCGCCGGTCCTCGGACTGCGCACGCAGTTGGTGTCTGTGCACTCAGGCTCCGTGATTTGGGCCGTCGACGCGCTCTACGACGCCAACGATCGCAGCATGCAAAGCGACCTTCGGCACTACTACGAGAACGTGCAGACGCACGACGGCAACCTGCACGGCTGGGAGTTCGACGCGATCGCGCCGTCGAAGTTCTGCGCCTACGTCGCGCACCGATTCGTCGGCACCTGGTCAGAAGGCTGAACGCGCGCGATTGTGCTCTACGGATGTGATTGCGCCGACGCGTCGCAACAACCCGCGGCGAAGTGCAGCAGCGCAGCACGCGTGCAGTAGCCCATCAACGGATTGGCAAACACCGGCGCAGTGAGCCTTGCGGCCAGCATGCTCGGCCGCGACCACGTCGTGATCGAGAACGTCTTCTTGCCGTCGTCGTGCGCCTCGACGGCGAACTGCGACGCGCCCTGTTCTGCGTGCCCCTGCAGCGTCTCGTAGGAGAACGCGATCCTCTTCGGCGTGCGCAGCACGTCACAGATGCGCACGCCAGCCACGATCTTCGGCGCCACGCGCGCGAGGCCCGGCAGCGTGATCTGCTGCGCGATCGTGTCGCCGACGCGCATCGCTCGGCCGTGTTGGCGCCACTCTGTGGCAGCCTTGAGGAATCGCGGCGGGAAGATGTCGAACGCCCAGAATCGCTCGATGCGCGCCAAGTCCACTTCGCGTGGCAATGGACACGTGAGGACGCGTCGCGTCATGCGCGCAGCGTCGTACGGCATCACAGGCAGAAGACGGAACTGCTCTAGATAACGAGGCAGCTCGTCCGTTTGGTCGGACCAGGTGAGGAGCATGGGCCGGGCAGGAACCCCATGTTGCGCACGCTAGCCGACGCTCCGCGCGCAGGACAACCACCGCCAGAGAACTCACTGCTTTGAACGACAAGCGACGCGGCTACCGTGCGCCGCCATGCATCGCTTCCGCCCTCACTCTTGAACCGCATTGCGGCCCGGCGTGCCCGGGTCCATGCGCTCCGTCGCAAGCGACCGCGGTTGATGCATCCGCGGGGCGCTTCGACGAGCGCCACGCGAGGATCGCATGACTTCTGATTTCCGCAGCCAGATGGACGACGGCCGCAAGATGCGATTGCGCAAGCTTGGGTTCGCGGACGACGAAGCGCAGCAGTTGAGCGCGCTTCACACGCGCAACTTCATGTGAGCTGCGCGCGACGGTTCCATCGCAAGGTCAGAACGTCTGGAACTCTGCGGCCAACATGCGCGACGCGGTGTCGCGCATCGCGACCTCGCTGTCCAAGTCGCCGCTGATCAGCTTCTCCATCGCGCGCGCGACCATCGCGGAGCGGTCATCGCCGGCGCCGCGCGCCGCGTCGACGTTGGCCTCGAACGCAGCCTTGGCACCGAACGCATCCGCCGAGATGGCGGCGCGATCCCCGGACGCGGCAGTCGAAGCGCTGCGATCGCGCTTTCCGTCTGCGCGAAGAGGACGATCCCCGCCGCGCTCGACATTGCCGTTGTTGCTGATGTTCGGGATGTTCATCGAAGCCTCCAGGCTGAGTTCAGCCTCTACCCTTGGTTTATCGGAAGAACTTGCGGCCGCTTGAGAGGCGGTCGCGAAGAAAATCGTCCCACGCCATCGAGCCGACGCGGACGGACCCCGCCAGGGCTCAACTGCCCACCCCATCGGATGTTTTCCCGGGTCCGTGAGACCAACCGTCGCGGCTGGAAGCGCTCGACTTCCATCGTGCGCGCTTGCATGGATCGCGCATCAATGCGGTAGCCGCTGCTTGCACCCACACTTTGAGGCCCTACTCTGCCCGGACGCGCCTGCTAGGGTCTTTTGCCCGCACCTCTAGCTCTTGGGTTCTGGAGAGTCCCATGACGCAACCCGCCACACGTCGCAACACCCAACTGATCGGCGCATTCGTGCTCCTCGCAGGCCTCTTGTCTGTTCTGTATGCCGTTCAGACGGACCAGCGTGACCCGTCGCCTAGCAACGATGCCGAGTTGCGAGATGCACAGTCCGCACCCCCAGCAATCGAGTCGAAACCCAGCGATTCGACAGTTGCAGAACAGCCGAAAGCTGTAGCCGCCAATGACACCTCGCAGTCCAACGTACTCGCGCGTACTGCTGCCCAGCCCATCATGACTCTCGCAGGTCATCTAGAGCAGCGCGCCCGAGCAC
>JBEELK010000219.1:0-6383 GCA_041168165.1 Planctomycetota bacterium
GCCTTGCGCAACCTGCGCAGCAGCGACGGGTCGATCTGATGCGAAAGTCGCGCGTCGCTGTGTCGCTTCGCCAACTCGGCCGGAGTGTCGCAGCCGTTCGCTTCAAGGATCGCGCGCGCGCCGTGGCTCATCCCAAACACGAGCGAGAGATCGCGCTTCTCTTCGAGTTCGCTGCGGCAGCGCTCACTCCAATGGCACGTCTCGCATCCGCGCTGCAAGAATGGCCGCGCGAGCGATGGATCGTCCGCGAGCGCGAGCACGCGCGCTTCGACGTCGGCCGCGATCGCTTGGTAGTCAGCGACGGCAAACATGTGCGTCTGCTCGGTCTTGAGCAGCACGCCGCCGCGCTCGGGCATGCGCTGCTGCACTCCAGCAAGCAGGCGCGTGTAGAACATGACCTGCAGCACCTGATCGCCGCGCGCGCGCCCCGACGTCTTCACGTCGATCACTTCGTAGTGGTGCGCGCCAATCGCCGAGTCGCCTTCGACCTTGTGCAGCAAGTCCGGCAACCCAAGGCGCCGATCGCCGAGCAGCACGCCCTGGTGAATCCACTCCACCCCTTGCCGCATCATCGTGAGCGTGGCGCGCGCGCCGGCTTCGAAGTCGCGCTCGGGATACTGCGGTTGCTCCGCGCCGAGCGTCGCGACGTAGCGATCCTCAAAGTCGCGGCCGCGCTTTGCGGAGAACTCCTCCCACGGATGCCAATCGCGCCGCTCCTTCTTGTCGACCGAGAGGTCGAGCGCCGCGAGCCGCGGGCACTTGGCGAACGAGTAGAGGTTGGTGCCTGTGATCCGCCGCATCAGTCGCGCACTTCTACCGGAGCGATAGTGACAAGGCAGTCGAGATATGCGGCGCCGAGCCCGAGATCGGTGGCGCGCGCCTCGATCAGCGCATTGGCGGCGTGGCCGCGCTCGAACGCGCCGCCCTTCGGCATCACCGCCGCATCGCGCCGCTGCGCGTTGTCGTGCCGCAACTGAGCCACGAGTTCGGCGCGGCGACTCGCGACTCGGACCAGCGCGCCATCGGGGATCCCGGGCACCGCGTCGGGATGCACGGCGATCCAGACGTGATCGCCTAGACCCGCGCCGGACCAGATCGAGGCCTGGCTCTTCTCGGTCGAGTTGGAGAACAGCCAGAGCGGCGCGCTGCCGCGCGGTAGCGACGGCGGTGCGAGCCCCGCGTCGCGCTGCGTCGGCGGCTCGCTGCGCAGCAGTTGGACCTTGCCGTTGGGCGTCAGCACCTTGCCGTGCCCAAACAGCACGGGGCCCGACACCGGACTTCGCAACGTGCCACCCGCTTGGCGCAGCGCCTCGAGCGAGAGGCCCATGGGCGCCACCGCTGCGAGCGCCACCCGTTTGAGGTCGTCGATCGAGCCTTGCGGGTAACTCGTCATGCCGAGCCGGCGAGCAAGGTCTTGGAAGATCTCGACTTCGTGCGGCACGCCTGGCGGCGGCGCAACCACCGGCCGCGACTCGCCGATCCAGTGATGCCCGTAGGCACCGAGCAGGTCGTCGTCCTCCAGCAGCGACGGGACCGGGAGCACGAGGCTTGCCCGCTTGGCGGTCTCGGTCAGGAAGACATCCGCCACCACCAGATGCTCGATCGCCAAGAGCGCAGCAGCCACAGTAGTACTGTCAGGCAACATCGCGACCGGGTTGCCGGCGGTGACCCACATCAGGCGGATCTTGGGCGTCGCGGCGAGCAGGTCCTGGCCGAGCACCGGTTCGCGCAGCACGCGCGGCGGCACTACGGCTGGACCGAACGGCGCGAAGGCCTTCCGACGCTTGAAGTAGAACGAGCAGCCGCCGCCGCTGCGGAACAGGTTGCCCGACAGCGCGCAGAGGGCATCGAGGGCGCGGACGATCGCCCCGCCGCGGAGCCGCCGCTGCATGCCCCAGCCGACGAGGATCGCAGTGGGCCCGTCATGCAACTTCTCGGCGAGCGACTCGATGGCCTCGGTGGTCACGTCCGCCAAAGCGGCCCAGTCTTCCACCCTGCGCGAGCGAGCCAGTGCCTCAAACTCCGGCAGGCCATCACAGAACGACGCGGCATCCTTGACCACCCAGCCGCGGTCGAACAGTAGGCGGGCGATGCCCATCGCGAGCTCGAAGTCGCCGCCGGGGGCGGGCTGGACCCGTTCGTCGCACAGGTTCGCGGCGCGGTGCCAGACCGGGTCCACCATCACGAGCTTGGCGCCCCGTTCCTTGGCCTCCTTGAGGACCGGCACGAGGTGCGTGTTGCTGACCGTCGGGTTCTTGCCCCAGAGCAGGATGTGGCGGCTGTTGCGCAGGTCGAGCAGCGCGTTGCTGTCGCTCGTCCCGAAGTCCTCGATCTGCGCCGCCTCGCCAGCGCCCGAGCAGATGTCGCCCACCTTGCCGGTGACCGGGCCGAACTGGTCGAAGAACAGGTCGGCGAGCTGCTTGAGGATCCCGAGCGACCCGCCGGACCGGTAGTGGAACACCGCCTCCGGCCCCGACTCGGCGCGGACCGTGCGCAGCCAACCCGCCGCGGTCGCGAGCGCCTCCTCCCAGGACACCGGCACGAGCTGCCCGCCGCGTCGGAGCAGCGGTTGGCGCAGCCGTTCTGGGCCCGCGGCGAGCTCGGGGTAACGGCTCGTGCGGAAGCACAGAAAGCCGCGCGTCACCGGATGGGCCGGGTCCCCGGCGATCGAAGTGACCTCGCCGTGTTCGATTTTTGCGACGATGCCACAGGCGTCGGGGCAGTCGCGGCTGCAGGTCGTGCGGCGCAGTTCGGCGGCCATGGTTGGGCGCGGAGTCTAGGCGGCCACGCGCCGCGCGCGAGTGCGTCCGACTCCGACATAGTGCGAAGACACCGCCGACGAGTTCGCGCGAGAAACCGGCCCTAGAGGCCCGAATTCGAGGGGATAGCCGAGACGGCCGGCCGCGACCCAGCGTCGCGAAGCGCGACCCGAACCTCACAGCATGTTGGGGACTTTCCACCGCTCAAGCTGTGTGTTTGCAGCGGTTTGGCGGCTTCTCCCCAATACTCTCCACCCTAACAGGAGTTCGGGTCTGGCGTATTTTTCTACGACTTCCTGCTTTGCCCATGGCATGGGCACTTTCTAGCTTCCGCACCCATCAGCCGCCTCGGAGGCGGTAGCAACCCAAACGGTCAACCAACAAAAACCACTGTCGTCGCCTCCGAGTCGACTGCTTCCTGAAGATCCCATTAGGGAGGAGATCATCACACCCATGTCCAAGTCGATTGCTTCTCTGCTCACGTTCGCCGTCACCACGTCGCTCGCTCTCGCCAACGGTGGCGAGGGAGACAAGAAGAACCCGTTCCAGGGCGGCTCGTCCTGGAAGCCCGGCCAGGGCCTCCAGCTCGCGCAGGGCGAGGACTACTCGCTCAACCTCGCCGGCCAGCTCCAGGCCGGTTGGTCGTACAGCTCGGTCGAGAACGGCGATGACGCCAACAGCTTCGAGATCCCCCGCGCGCGTCTCGCCTTCACCGGCCACGCGATCAACAAGGATCTGACCTACCGCCTGATGCTCGACGGCACCGACACGGACGGTGCCCTCAAGGACGGCTGGGCCCAATGGGCGTTCAGCAAGAGCGAGGGCGGCAACCTCGCGCTCCGCATGGGCCAGGGCCTCTCGGGCTACGGCCTCGAGTCGACCGGCTCGGAGACGGGCTTGTTCTTCGTCGAGCGCTCGACGACCTCGCGCACGTTCGGCCAGGACCGCAGCCGTGATACCGGCGCGTGGGTCCATGGCAACCACAGCGAGAACTCGATCCGCTGGGTCATCGGCGCGCAGAACGATGACGTCGCGGCCGGCTCGATCTACAGCGCCGAAGGCGGTGCCAACACGGACAACGAGTTGACCTACATTGGCGCACTGTCGTTCGACCCGATGGGCGACACGACGGGCGGCAAGGGCAACGAGAGCGTCATGCAGGGTGACCTGGAAGGCGCGAAGGACGTGAAGGGCACGGTCGGCCTCGGCTACCAGCTCGGCAACAACTCGGCCGGTGGCGGCACGGGCGCCGACGTCGAGTCGAACCAGCTCAACATCAACACGGGCTGGATGCTCGGCAACGGCATCACGGTCCAGGGTGAATACTTCACCCGCACGGACGACGTCGATGGCGGCGCCAGCGAAGACAGCAACGGCTGGTACGCGATGGGCACCTACACGCTGCCGAAGAGCGGTGACAGCGCGATCCAGTGGGGCTTCGGCGCCCGCGTGAACATGCTGAGCACCGACGACACGACGGCCAACCTCAACGACATCTCCGGCCTCGCCGGCGTTGCCGGTGACGTGACGGAGATCTCGCTGGTCGCCAACGCGTTCTACCACGGCCACGCCGCGAAGACGCAGATCGAGCTGACCCAGCAGGACGCCAGCCCGGACACGGGCACGGACTCGACGAACTACATCGTCCGCGTCCAGTTCCAGATCCTGTTCTGATCGAACCGGTTCCTCGGAACTGCTGACGGAGGCGGGCTTGTCCCGCCTCCTCGCATTTCTGGGCAGCAACTTCGAGAACTCTTCCGTGTCCACCCACTCCCCAACCGACCGACTCGTCATCGGCGCCAACCTCGATGGCCTCGCCTGTGCGCTCGACGCGAGGCGCGCGGGGGAATCCGTGCTGCTCGTCGACGCGGCACCGCGACCCGGCGGCCGGATCCAGACGCAGCGCAGCGAAGGGTTCGTCTGCGAATACGGACCGTTCGCGCTGCCGCGGTCGGAATGGGACTCGCTTGCGCAAAAGCTCCGCCGCGCGCCTGCCGCAGTCCGGCTGCAGCCCGGCGCCGAGAACGGCTTCTATTGGAACGGCAGCGAGCGCCTGCAAACGCCGGTCGGCGGCGACCCGGTGTCAGGCCCGGGTGGCCTCGAGGACCTCGTGACCGCATTCCGCCGCGAGCTCGACGACACCTCGCTCAACGCCGAAGGCGCGTCGGAGCCCGTGCTCCAACTCGGCCGCGAAGTGACTGCGCTCGCGCCCGGCGACAACGGCGTGCTCAACGCGACCCTCGGCGGCGAGTCCCCGCGCACGGTCACAGCGCGCGCGGTCGATCTCTTCATCCCACTCGATCGCGCCGCGCGCCTGCTCGCGCCGCTCGACCAGGCCCTGCCTGACTTGTGCGCGCGCTTCGTCCGCGAACCCGAGGCGATGTGCTTTCTCGGTTTCTCGACCAACGCCGCGGTGGCCACCGCGACTGCGGGCTACGGCATGGTCGTCGAAGAGATGGCCGAACCACTCGACGGCGTCGAGGAGGTTCTGTTCTGCACCTCGATCTATCCGCGCCGCGCGCAGCCTGGCAAGTCGCTCGTGCGCGTCGCGTTCGCGGGCGACATCGCCACATGCAGCGACGAAGAACTGCTCGATCGCTCCCGCCGCGTGCTGCTCCACGCTTTCGGCCTAGCCGACGCGCCGATTTTCTTCCGCTGCAACCGAGGCTCGCGGCCCGTTCGCGATTCGGTGGACCTGGAGTGTCGCGTCCGACTCCGCGCGCTCGACCGCATGATGCCCAACTTGCGTTGGCGGGGCTGACGCATCATCCGTTTGCAGGACAGCAAACGCATGTCGCACGGAGGTCCGCATCTGCGATCCAAATCTAGTGCGGTCCAACGCACAGGCAGACCGCCGCGGTGGGGTTCCCAGGCAAGAAACCCCAAGTAGGCTCCTTCGAGTTCGACGTGCCTCAGGGGCCCCCATCCCCGAGGTCTTCGTCGCGAACCCACCAACACCAGTGCCCATGCAAGCTATTCGTCTCTCGATCGTCGCCGCGCTACTCGCTGCGACCTCTTCCGCCGTGAACGCGCAAGAGCGCGTGCTCGACATCGCAGCAAAGCAGACCGCGACGCAAGACGCCAAGTTGCAAGACTGGCGCGTCGCATGGCGCAAGAGCCGCAACGAACTGATCGACAACGTAAAGGACCTCGCGTTCGATCCGTCGTCGGTCGTCGTCAAGTGGAAGAAGGAAGCGACCAAGGCTGACATCGAAGCGATCAAGCTCGGCTGCGGCCTGCGCGTCGAACCGATCGAGACTTGGGAGATCCTGCCCGGCGTCGAGCACCTGAAGGTCGACTTCGGCAACGCTGAGAGCTCGATCCGCGCGCTGCGCGAGATGCCGCTCGTCGAATACGCCGAGTTCGACCACATCGTTCGCGCCAACCAAGCGCCCAACGATCCGAGCTACGGTGTGCTTTGGGGCCTGCACAACACGGGACAAACGGTCAACGCGGACCCGGGCATCGCGAACGCGGACATCAACGCGCCGGAGGCTTGGACCATCACGACTGGCTCCGCCAGCGTGGTCATCGCCGACATCGACTCGGGCGTGAACTACAACCACCCCGACCTCGCGGCCAACGCGTGGCTCAACCCGGGTGAGATCGCCGGCAACGGCATCG
>JBEELK010000220.1:0-3391 GCA_041168165.1 Planctomycetota bacterium
CGTTCGCCGATGCGTTCGCCAAGGCGCGGCCTGTGCTGCTGGAGCCGGTCATGCGCATGCAGATCCACGTGCCGGAGCGCTGCACCGGCGATGTGGCCGCGAGCCTGTCTGGAATGCGCGGCCGACTGCTCGGCATGTCGACTGACGCGGATGCGCAGCATATCGAAAGCGAGGCGCCGCTGGCCTCGCTGCTCGACTTCGCGACGCAACTGCGGTCGATGACGGCGGGGGAAGGCTCGTTCCGCATGGAGTTCGACCGCTACGAGCAGGTCCCGGCTGCGATCCAAGCCGAGATCGTGAAGCAGCGGCGGGCCGCTGTCGAAGCGGCCCACGCCGCGCACCAGCAAGCTTGACCACGAACGGCTGTGCATGTGTGCAACTCGTGCACACATGCGCAGGGGCGTGCCATCTGCGCGAGGTCGGTGGTGGAGTGGCCCCAGGAGAGTCGCAGGTTGGCGCTCGGCATGTCCGTTGCGAAGACGGGTGAGATGCTGCGGTTGCAGGCGTTGCTGATTTCGTGCCTCTCGTTCGGGCTTCATGCCCAGAGCGAGGCCGGTCCGCGCCTCCGCGAGTGCCTCGCCGGACCGATCGCCTACGCCGCGTTCGACGCGCAGGCTTGTCGCGGGACAGATGGCCGCAGCGCCGTGCTCGACCTGATTTCGTCCCTGTCGTTGCTCGATGGTGCCACTGGCGGTGCGGCCGAAGCTGCCGTGCTCGTGCACAGTTTGATCGGGCGCGCTGCCGGCGAAGTCGAAGTGGCGATCTTGGGCGTGATGCCGTCCGGCATCTCCGCGGAGGCCGCGGGCACTCCGTTGGTCGTGTTGCGCACGCAGTTGTCCGAGTCCGACGCGAGGCGCCTTGAGATGCTGTTTGCGGACGCCGCCGTTGCGCGTCCGGAGCGCGTGCTCGCGGGCCAAAAGACCTACGTGCTGGTCAATTCCAGCGAGCCATCTGCGTCGCCTTCGATGCCCGTCGAGGTCGCGGTGCGCGGCCGCGAACTGTTGGTCTCCAACTATGCGCGCGGGCTCGACGAGGCGATGGCGTCCGGCACTGCCGCGTCGCAGCGCTGCCTTGCGACCGATCCGCGCTTTGTGCGGCTCACCAGCGAGTTGCAGCCCGATCCCCAATCGATGCAGGTCTTCGCAGACGTGCCTCGTTGTGGCGCGCACATCCAGCGGTTCGTCGGACTGGCTGGATCGGTGTTGCGATGGTCGGGGTTGTCGGAGGCGGATGCGCTGGCTGCAACCGTGGCTCCGCATCGCGGCGATCGACGTCCTGCAGAACAAGCGGCCGATGCGCTTCGGTCGCAGATCGTGGTCGCGATGCCGAAGGGGGAACTCGACGGTTGGCTCGGCGCCGTTGCGAATGCGCCCGTTCGGCAAATGGCCGGCGAGGTTCCTTCGGGCGGCATGGGCGGCTTTGTCTTTGCCGTCGATCCAGCCCGCGTGGTGCGAGCCCTTTCGTTGGAGCAAGGCGCTTCAAGACGCCACGAGCACGACGACCACGATCGCGATCATCCGCACGACGGTCGTCGTCCGCATTCCGACCGCGACGATGAGCATGAGAAGCGAGGCGGTCGCGGATTCGCGCAGCGCATCGACCATTCGTGCCACGAACGCGGCGTCGATCTCCGCCACGTGCTGCAGGGGCTAGGTCGCCACGGCTCGATGCAACTCGTGATGTTGAACGACGGCAGCCGCGAATTGGCTTCGGTGTTCGCGCTGCAAGCGCAGAGCAAGAAGGCAGCCACGGAGATCGCCGGCGTGTTTGCAGCCGCGTTGCGAAAGGACGGCGAGCCCGCCCCGCGCGCGTCGTCCTCGATCGACCTTCGCTCGCTCGGCAGCGATGACCCTCTGCATCTTGCCCCAGTGGGCGAATGGCTCGTGTTCGCGCAGCGCACCGAGGCGATCGCCGCGATGCAGGCCGCGCAGCGGGAACGCGTGCGCTCGCGCGCTCAAGTCGACGCGGTGCTCGCGAGAGCAACGCGTGCGTTCGCAGGCTCAACCGGCGACGAGCACGGCGGCATCTTCCATCTCGACCTTCGCGAGGTCGCAACGAAGTCGGCTGCGGCAGCCAATCCGGCTGCGGAGGCCGGGTTCCCAGCAATCCACGTCGGCATCGTCGACGTGGAGGCAGCGGCCGACGGCTCTTCGCTCGTTCGTTTGCGCGTGCTCAGCACGCGCTGAACTTCGCTCTTCCACAACCAGCAACGCGGTCTGGTTCGTCGCAAGGCGGGCCGGGTCGCTTGGGTGCACGGACCACGGTTCGCCGCCGACTCCCTCAGATAATGGGGCAGGCAGGAGTCGGCGGCGGGCATCCCCGCGCGCGTTGCGCGGGGCCGTGCACCCTTTTTCTTCTCCGCAGGGGGCGATGTCGTTGTCGGGCAGGCACGGCGTCGTCCCCTGCAACTCATTCGAGTTGCCGGGTGCTGCGATCTCGGTGTGCTCTGCGCCGCTGAAACTGCTCGCAGCCCTTGTGCCGTGGTTTACAACCGCCGCATGCATAAGGACGGAGATCCCAAGGATCCCCAAGTCGTCGAGGAGACGCAGAGCGCCAACCCGAGCGTGGTGGTCGAAGCGCCAACGGAGGACGCCGGGCGCGTTGTCGTGCAGCAGCAGGTGCCGGACACGATGTTCGCGTTCCCGCTGCGTCGCGCCGTGCCATTCCCGTCGCTGATGATGCCGCTCTTGCTCGACTCGCCGCAGTCGCGCGAGATCGTGGCCAAGGCCGAGGCGCACAATGGGCACCTCTTCGTCGTGCTCCAGCGCGATCCCGAGGAGGAGAACCCAACGATCGACGGCCTCTACGAAGAGGGCGTGATCGCGCGCGTGCTCAAGACGCTGCGATTGCCCGATGGCAACATGTCGGCGATGACGCAAGGGCTGCGTCGCGCGCGCCGCATCAAGGCGGTGCGCCAAAAGCCTCATCTCGTCGTCCGCGTGAAGGAGATCGTCGAGATCCCTGCGCAGGGCAAGAAGGCCGAGTCGCTCGCGCGCTTGCTGCAGCAAAACCTGCGCAAGCTCGCGGAGATGCAGGATCAGTTGGATCCTGGCTTCGCGACGACGCTGCTCAACGTCGAGGAGCCCTCGCAGCTCGCGGACTTCGCTGGCGGCGTCGTGCGCACCATCGAGGACCGTCAGCGTGTGCTTGCGACGGCGGACGTCGAGCAGCGACTGCAGCTCGTGCTGGAGCTCGTCATGTCCGAAGTGGAGCTCGCGGAGATCGATCGCAAGCTTCAGGGCGAAGTTCGCAGCAAGGCCGAGAAGGCGCAGAAGGACTACTTCCTCCGCGAGCAGCTCAAGCTCATCCGCCGCGAACTCGGCGAAGAGAAGGACCCGCGCAGCGCCGAGTTGCAGCGCATAGAGGAGGCGATTGCGAAGGCCAAGCTTCC
>JBEELK010000221.1:0-3257 GCA_041168165.1 Planctomycetota bacterium
TTGGCTCCTCTCCGCAGTCAACTGCCGCTCCGCGTACCGGAACTACAGCAGCCCCGGCCTCACGAGCAGCGTCATCGGGTTCCGGGTCGTGTTGGCCCCAGTTCTCGTCCCATGAACCAGCAACAGGAACAGGACGAGAAGCCCGCCCGGAGGCGCAGGCACGGAGGCCCGAGCTTCGCTGTGCCTCCGATGCCGGAGCCGGAGGGCGGGCGGCGCCATTTCGCCCCTCACCCTCCCGCCAACTTCACCACCAGCCCCTTCTTCCCCAACTCCGCCACCACGACATCCCGGTGGTCGCCCTGCACCTCAATCACGCCGTCCTTGACCGTCCCGCCCGTTCCGCACTTCGCCTTGAGCTGTTTGCCGAGCGCTTCTAGCTCCGCCTTGCGATAGGGGACGCCCATGACGACGGTCAGCGTCTTGCCGTTTCGCACTTCGCGGCGGACGCGCACGATGCCGTCGCCGCTTGGCGCGCAGAGTTCTTCGCCGCACGCGCACTTCGCCATCGCCTTGCGGCATCGGGGGCACATGCGGCCCTGGTCGCTATCCCACACGAGGCCCATCGCGCGCTAGCTCCCGAACTGGTCCATCCAGTCGCGCTCGGTGCGCGGCTGGAACACGTAGTTGGTCTTGCGCGTGTCGCCGAGCTTGGCAAACGGGCGCGGGTCGTAGAGATGGCCCGGATAGAGCACGGTCGAGTCGGGCACCTTGCTCAGCTTTTGCGTCAGCGACAGATAGAGGTCGCGCGGGTTGCCGCCCGGCAGGTCGGTGCGGCCGCAGCCTTGCAAGAACAGCGTGTCGCCGGACACGAGCTTGTCTTGCACGAGGAAGCACTGCGAACCCGGCGTGTGGCCCGGCGTGTGGATCAGCGTGATCGGGATCTCGCCGACCTTGAGCACGTCGCCGGACTCGTGCAGCGCGAGGTCGCTTTGGCTGCAGCCGGTCACGCGCGTGATCCACGGCGCCTCGTGCTTGTTGGCGTGCACCTTGCACGAGCACTTCGTCAGCAGTTCGCGCACGCCCTGCAGCGAATGGCCATACATGTCGCCGCCGACGTGGTCGGGGTGGTAGTGCGTCGCGAGCGCGCCCGTGACGCGGTAGCCGTCATTCTCGCAGACCTTGAGCAGCTCGGAGACCGCGTAGCACGGATCGACGAGCACGCACTCCTTGGTCACCGTGTCGCCGATCGCGTAGACGAAGTTCATCATCTGCGTCGCGATGGGATCGCCGACCGCGAAGTCGCGGCCCGCGAGCAGTTGGCGGAAGTAGAGGCGGTTGTGCTGGCTGTCCGGTGCGGCGTCGTTGGTCACGGCGCACACAAAACCGGATGGCGGGGCCGTTGGCCATGGGCAAGAGAACGCGCCGGCCCAGCTGCGCGGCCCGGCTGCGGGGCGGTCGTGCGGTGCGTCGCCGCGCGCGCGAGCCGCGGTGTCGCGTTTCTCCACGCCGCTCAAGGCAACCCCGGCCTTGAGCCGATCCACCGATGCCACCGATGGGATCCGAGCACACAACGAGAGCCCCGCGTCCTGCCCAGATCGCGACCGCCGCGGTCTTGGCATGCGCAACGACGCTACTGCTGCTGCTCGCCGCCGCCTGTGCTGGGCCTGCGCTGTCGTCGCCGGGGCCGCGGCCGCCGCTGCTCGCGGAGATGCCGACGGTGCGCGTGCGCGCGATCCCGTTCCCGATCGGCCAGGAAGCCGGCGCACAGGCCAAGCAAGAACTGACGCTCGTCCGCGCGGTCGTCGTCGCGGGTGGCGCCGATCCGTCCGACGCGCCGCTCGATCCGCGCGCGCTGCAGGAGCTGCGCGCCTTCGTAGAGCGCGGCGGCCGCGTGCTGCTGCTCGGGCGCGCGCTGCGCCTTGCGCATGACCTCGGCATCGAGACGCACGCGCCGTCGGTGCAGACGGAGTTTTCGTGGGGCTACGACGCGCGCACGGCGCAGGGTCGCGCGCGGCTCGGCTTTGCGGCGGTGTCGGGCAAGGCTGATCCGCTGATCGAAGGCATGAACGCGCAGTCGCCGCGCGCGCACGACTACTTCGTGCTCGGCGGCGCGCCGCTCGTTGCGCCGCTGTGCGCGTTTGGCGCTGCTCCGCCGCGCGACGCGGAGTTGCTCGGCCGACTCGTGGTCGAGTGCGATGGACAACGTCGCAACGAAGCATGCGAGGACGAGCCGTGCGATGCGGTCGTGCTCGCGCGCTGGCGCTGCGGCAAGGGCGCGGTGCTGGGCTTTGGCCTCGAGCCGGATTTGTCGGTCCGCGATGAGGCGCTGCGCCACAACGCGCGCACGTTCACGACGCGCGCCGCCGAGTGGTTGCTCGACGCTGCGCAAGAAGGCGAACTCGGCTACTGGACGCTGCCGCTTCGCGAAGTCGCGGCCACGCGCGATGGCGCTGCTGCGCGCGCGATGCGCGAACACGCGTCGATGCCAATCCAACTGCGCGCGCAGGATCGCTTGCCCAAGATCGACGAACGCGACGTTCCGGGCGCGCCGCTGCTCGCGCATTGGGGCGTCGTCGCCGCGGTGCACGACCAAGAGCTGCCGACGTCGCGCACGCCCGATCAGATTCTTCAGGACGAACTGCTGCCCGCATTCGCGGCTGGCGCGTCGACGCTCGCGCTCGAACTCTGCGATCCGGCGCAAGGCTTGCCCTTGCCGTGGTCGGAGACGGATCCGCTCGCGCGGCCCAAGGACTACCTCGGCTCGACGTTCGCGCGTGGCTATGCCGACGGCGGGCTCGCGCGGCTTTCGAGCGAAGCGCATGCGCGCATGATGCTCGTCGACGCGTTGCTCGATGCGACGCCGTTTGGCAAGGAGCCGCGCGTGCAGCTCGCGTCGCTGCGCTACGTCGCGCGGCAATGGGCTGATGCGCGGCGACTCGGCGATGGCGCGCTCGATGGCGTGCTGCTGCGCTCAGGCTTCGTCGATCCCAATGGCATCTCGGTTCGCGTGATGCAGGACTTCCAGCCTGCGATGTCTGTGACGCAACTCGGCGGCGCGTCGATGTCGTTGCCGGGCGCGATCGATGCGCTCGATGCGCAAAACGGGCGGCCGCTCGGCCTCGCGGCTGCAGGCATCTCCGATGGTTGGCGCAATGGCTATTCGGCTGCGCGCTTTCCAAACGGCGTGCTCGATGCGAGCGCGCGCACGATGCCTTCGATGTCGTTGCCGACGGGGATCGGCGATGCGCGCGGCGGAGTCGCAGCGACGCGTTCGACGGGCGGCAGCTATCCCGATTGGATCGCAGAGCAAGCCGTCG
>JBEELK010000222.1:0-12067 GCA_041168165.1 Planctomycetota bacterium
GCGTGCTGGGATTGTTGTCATCAACGCCTCCTGCGATTGAGGCGAGGAGCGAGCCGTCGCGATCGCGTCAGCTGCGCCCCGCCGGTCTTGGGACGGACGGAACGAAGGAGAAGAAGCAAGCCTCGTGCCGACGCGAAACGCGTTGCGATCCGTTTGCGTTCTGAACAGATGCGTCCGAGAAGCGCGCAGCGAACGGATTACTTGCCGATCTCGTAGCGCTTGATCTTCTCGTAGAGCGCGGTGCGCGAGATATCGAGCAAGCGCGCGGTTGCGGACTTGTCGCCGTTGCAGTGTTCAAGCGCTGCGAGAATGGTGCGACGCTCGGCCTCGACGAGCGTGATCGCAGGCCATGCAGCGGGCTTTGCTGGTTCAATCGGCGCTGCGGTCGCAGCCGGTGCGGCGCTTTGGGTTGTGGTCACGGTTGCGTCCGGCGTCGCCGAATCGTTGCGCGGCAGCATCACGTCGTCGATGTGCTCGGATTCTGCGAGCAATACGGCGCGCGCGATCACGTGCTGCAGTTCGCGCACGTTGCCTGGCCAGCGATAGGCGCACAGTTGCTGCATCGCCGAATGCGAAAGGCTGCGCTGCACGCCTTGCTCTTTGCACTGCGCGTCGACGAATCGGTGCGCGAGTTGCTCGATGTCGCCGTTGCGATCGCGCAGCGGCGGAACCTGGATCTCGACGGCTGCGAGGCGGAAGAACAAGTCCTCGCGGAACTCGCCGTTCTGAACCATCGCGCGCAGGTTCTTGTGTGTCGCGGCAACGATGCGCACGTCGACGTTGACCATTTCGCTGCCGCCGATGCGGCGGATCTTCTTCTCCTGCAACGCGCGCAGCAGCTTTGCCTGCAATGCTGGTGGCATGTCGCCGACTTCGTCGAGGAAGAGCGTGCCGCCAGACGCGAGTTCGAGCAGTCCTGGTCGGTCGCGGTCCGCGCCCGTGAACGATCCGGCGACGTGGCCGAACAGTTCGCGTTCCATCAATTCCGGCGGCAGCGCGCTGCAGTTCTCCGCGACGAACGGCCCGCGCGAACGCAGGGCGCTGTTCTGGTGGATCGATTGCGCGACGAGTTCCTTGCCGGTGCCGGTCTCGCCGAGGATCAGCACCGACAAGTCGAGCGGTCCGACTTTGTGGATGCGCATGCGCAGTTCGCGCATCGGCTCACTGTCGCCGATCAGCGTCGACGCTTCTCGACGCGTCGTGCGTTGCGCGACGGCGAGTTCGCGGCGGCTGTGTTCTAGCTCCTTCGCGAGTTGCTCTTCGCGCATCATGCGATCGACGGCAATCGCTGCTTGGTCGGCGAGCACTTCGAGGCTGGACTTGTCTTCTTCGCGGAACGCGCCGGCGCGGCCCGCGTGCTCCACGTAGATCGCGCCCGCGGCGCCGGTGCCGGACTGGAACGGCGAGCAGATCGCCGAGCGGATCTGCAGGTTGCGGATGCTTGGCATCTCGGCGAGTTCGCGATCCGCGAGCGCATCTTCGCCAGTGAGCGAACGCTGCTGCTGCATCGCACGGTTGGCGAGCGAGCGGCTGAACGCGTTGCCGCCCGGCGTCTGAGTGCCCGCTTGGAACTCGCGCTGGAGTCCATCGGGTCGCGCGACAAGCAAGTAGCCCGTGCGGCCGCCGGTCAGCGTGATCGCTGACTCCAGCAGCATGTTCATCGCGCGGTCGAGGTCCGACTCGCTCGCAAGTCGTCGATTGACGGCGAGGAAGGTTCGGAACAGTTCGCGGCTCGGTCCTTGGGGTTCCTGCACAGGCGTCTCGGTTGCGGGAGTTTGGCGGGGCGCAGGCGATGCGCTCGAAGCAACTGCAGGCTTGGGGGGAGGCTGCAGCAGTTCGAGAACTTGCGCGACCTCGCTCGGGAACCTCGCGCGCGCGGACTCGCCGATCGAGTCGAGGAGCTCGCGCGCGTCTTGCTGCCGGTCCTGAGCCGCGAGTGCGCGAGCCAACATTACCCGCGTGTGGGCTGCCGCTGCACGCGCGCCGACTTGGTCGAGCGCTTGTGCCGCGGCTTCGAGTCGGCGCTCGGCTGCGATGGGGTCGCCGGATGCGAGGGCTGTGCTCCCGAGTGCGGCTTCTGCGATCGCTGCGCCGGCTGGGTCGCCGATGTGTTGGAACAGCCCGCGCGCTTGTCGGAATCGCTCGGTCGCCTCCTCGAGCTTGCCGAGATCCTTGGCTGCGAGCCCAAGGTTGTGGGTCGCGGTCGCCGCGTGACGCTCATGGCCTAGGCGCAAGAGCAGCGCGCGCGCGTCGGTCAAGAATTCGTGCGCAGCTTCCGTGTGGCCCATGCGACGTTCGGTGAGGCCGAGGCTCGTGAGCACAGCGGCCCTGAGAAACGGATTGGTTTCCGCCGGCAACTTGGGCAACACGCCGAGCAGCAGCGTGCGCGCGACTGCGCCATTGCCGAGTTGCTCATGCATCGCCGCAAGAGTCTGGATCTCCACGGCGCGCGGCGCGTCGTCGATCGCTGCGCGCAACTCGTCGATTGCGCCCTGAACGTCGCCATCCGCTGAGCGCAACCGAGCCTTCGTGCGCGCGAGCTCGCGCGCGGACTCAGAGTCGGCTGCCGTCGATGTCGTGCCCAGGACCTCGCGCGCTTCGGCAACGCGACCGAGGTCGAGCAGCGCTTGCGCGCGCTGCGGCGCGAGGTCGGTGCACAGCGGCAATGCGCGTGCGGGTTCGCCGGCTGCGAGCAGGCCTTGCACGAGCGCGAGCCGCAGCGCGCGTTCTTCGTCCGGCTTCGCGTTGCGAGCCGCCGCTGCAAATCGATTCTGCGCCGACTCGCCGCGGCCAGCTGCCGCTTCGTCGCGGAGATCGCCGGCTGTCGCGATGCCGCGCGGCATGGTCGGCGCCGCAGTCAGGCGGCCTTGCGCAGCTTGCGGCCAACTCCAACGCGAGCCATCTGGGATGATGTGACCTTCGGCGGCGCGCCGTACGAGGTCGTAGCCGATTGCAATCGGCGATGGTCCCACTTCGCGCAGCAGGAAGTCCGCGGCCATCTTCGCCACATCGGGCTGCAGCGAGAGCACCGACTGCAAGAACGGCCGCAGCATGTTCGCGTCAAGCGCAGGCACCCGCACGAGGCGCGCTGGAAGCCCGCCGCGGACGACGTGCACCGCCTCTCCCTCGATGCGGTAGTTGACGACGCTGCGATGCGTGCAGAGCAGATGGAGCGCAAGTTGTTCGCGCTCATGCTCGGTCGCGCCTTCGATGCGCAGATCGTGCGGTGTGGTGGCCATCGCCTCTTCGAGCGACTTGCCGAACATCGCGACGGGATCTGGCTTCAGCAGCGAGTGGGAGGGTTTGCCAACGCCTCCGACGAGGAACTCCAACGCGGCCTGCGCATCCGAGAATCGGTCTTGGGGTCGTCGCCCTAGGCAGCGCTCGAGGAACTGCGGGAACGGCGCGGGAAAGTCCTGTGGCTGCACGTCCGCTGCTTCCCAGAACGTGGAACTCGGGAACATGCGCAGGAAGCGTGCGAGCGGCAGCGGGCTGCTCTTCGGCCACAGGGCCGCCACAAGCACTGCGCCGAGCGAGAACAGATCGCTGCGCGGATCCGGCGAGCCGCCGAGCAGCAGTTCTGGCGCCGCGAAGAACGGAGTGCCGCCGACGCTGCGTCCGCCGCGGCGCACGGCGAGGCCGAAGTCGAGCAGTTTGAGTTCGCCGCGTTCCGTTCGGATCAGGTTGGCCGGCTTGATATCGAGGTGCAGCACGCCACGTAGGTGCACGAACGCCAGCGCTTCGAGCGCCTGCTGCGCGATCTTCACTGCCGATGGCGCATCGATCGGCATCGATTCCGCAAGCACGGCGCCTTGCACGTATTCGCGCACAAGGAACACGCGCCCATCTGCGATCTGGCCGACTTCTCGGACCGACGGGATCGCCGGATGCTGCAGCGACATCAGCATCGACGCTTCGGCTGCAGGCGTCTCGTCGTCGAGCACCTTGCAGATCGAGAGTTTGTTGCTGCGGCGATCGCGGACAAGCGCCGTGCAACCTTCGCCGCCGTGGAACGTCTGCACGACGTCGAATCGGCCAGCGAACGCTGCGGCTGGGAACTCGCGCGGCGTAGCAGCAGTCATCGAGCGCTCCCTGCCACGGCGCCCGACGAGATGCGTCGACACCCCAAGGGGCGGTTTTGCATCGAGCAGCATGCGCTGCGCGTTGTCGTCGTGTGGGCCGTGTCCATGAGTCTTCGCGTCTGGCGAAGCAAGGATACGGCACGCCGCGCACCTGGGGTGCGTTGTGCCCAGATCTAGCTGGAGCGGAACTCAGTGCAGCGTGAACGCGAGTCCGTTCGAAACGGCGATGCCAGCGGCGTTGCCGAGTGGATCGAGCAACAGCCACTGATTGGTCAAAGGCACGCCGCGGAACATCGGATCGAGCGGGATCGGCAGCGCAATCTGAGCGACGCCGATCGGGTCTGGAACTGCGATGCACGTCAGCAGCACATCCGTGAGCGCGTGGCATCCCGGCGCGTCGATACCCACAGTCGGGAGCAGCAGTGGGACGCCGGTCGTGCGGTCCTGGCCGATGCACAGCACTGTCAGCGGGCAACCTGCTGCGCCGAAGAGCTGGAATTGTCCCGTAGCGCCAACCGTCGCGAGGCCATCGAGATTGGCCTCGGGCATCTGCCCAGCGAAGGTGCGGCAGCCCTTGCCGTAGCTGACGGCGAGTTGGCCGGGGACGAGTTGTCCGCGCAGTTCTCCGCCGGGGAGCACGGCGGTGTGCAAGTTCACATACCAGAGCCCGCTGCGCAGCTTTGCGAGGTCGAGCGGCGACGCTTGGTAGGACGCGCTCAGTTCTCCCGTGGTGTTGGACCAAGTGATCGGGCACAAGATCGGCCCGGTGATCCCGATGGGGCCGACGTGGATATGGGCGGCGATCAGGTGCGCGCCCTGGAACATGCCCGTCAGTTCGATCTGGCCATCCGGGGCGACCAACAGCTGTGCATTGCCGAATGCCGTCGATGCGTTGGGCGGCACTTCCTCGCTGCCGCGACACGTTGCCGTGAAGCAGCTGCCGAGATCGACGCGCAGTTGGCCGCGGATCTCGCCGCCAGGGAACGCCGCCGTGTGCACGTCAGCGTAGATCTGGTCGCTCAGCACGAGCGCGACTTCGGCGTCGGACAGTGGGTCGGTGACGCCGCACCAAACGCCGTTCGCGCTCGCGGCCGTGGAGGCCATCACGCCGTTCACTCCTGCTGCGCCAAAGTGTAGGTGCGCGATCGTGGCGTTGGCGATGCCGGCAGTCTCGATCAAGTAGCACAACCGATTCTGCGGTTGATGCAGGAACGCGACGGCCGTGCCCGATGCGAAGGTGTTCGTCGGCGGCGACATCTGCGAGCCGTCGAGGACCCCTTGCAGCAGCGTGTTCTTCGCTTGCGTGATCTGGCCTCGCAGTTCGCCGCCAGGGAACGCAGAGCTGTGTACATCCAAGTAGAGGCCGTCTTGCGCGAGCGAGGACGCTTGCGCAGGGCTCAAGATCATGCTGCCGGTCCACGTGTTGATGCCGGTCTTCGACAGCTGAAGCAATGCTGCGCCGTTCTGTCCTCCGAGGCCCGCGTGCACCTGCGCCGCAGTCGCCGACGTAGAAAGCGCGTCGTGGTGCAGGTGGACGAACAGTGTGTTGTTAGGCAGCGTGTGGCGCACGACCGCCCAACCTGACGCTGGGCTCGCCGTCGGAGGCACCTGGTGCGGGCCGTCGAGATGGCACGCATACCAAGCAGTCTGGCCCGTTGCGCACGCGACCAGCGCGAGCATGGATAGGAGTAGGCGATAGATCACGAGAGGTTCCCTGTGCCGTGGTTAGCGGCGGCGCCGGAGATAAGGCGCCAAGCAGGAGCAATGTGAGGCCCAGGACTGGGCAGCAAGCACCGACCGTAGCCACTCGGCCTTTCCCGACAACCCCCCAATGGGCGCCGGTGTCAGCGTGTGACTTTTGATACTGCGGCGCGCATTCGGGCGAGCAGCGGGTCCGCGGGCCACTCGCCAGTGGGCGATGTGGTCACGAGGTTCGTGAACATCATTGCGTGCTCGACCTTGGGCATCGGCAGATCGAGGCTTCGGCGCGTCGCCCGCACCGCGAGGATCTCGGCCGGGAACAGCATCATGCCAGGCTCATCGAACTCCGCCGGCTTGCCTGGCGCGCTTCGCGTGCGCGTGAGGCGATGCTCGCACAGCGCAAGCAATCGACGGCTCAGCGTGTGGTCATCGCTGGTCCACAATTGCAGCACGTCGCCATAGATGCCAAGCCGCGGCGTGATCAGCGGGCGGCGATGGTCGCGCAGCGCGAGCAGTTCGCGCACGAATAGCGGATACGCGTCGTCTTCGCCGAATCGGTCGTCAGGCAGCGACGCGAACGCGGCCAGCAGCTCTTCGCATTCTGGGTCATCGAGCGCGAGCGCGAGCACGGCGCAGTTTGCGGTCTGCAGCACCGGCAAGTCGGCAGCCTCGCCGCGGCGGCTCTGCGTGCGCCGGCCGCACCGCAGCCACAGCGCTGTGCGCTGGAACGCGCAGCCGAGCCGCACGCGATCCCATCCCGTCATGTCGCCTTGCAGCACCGCGAGTTGGCCGCAGCCGAGATGCCAGCCGCCGAGCAGGTAGCCGGAGATCGACAGCTGCGTCGTGCGGCGTGGATCGTCCAGCGCCGACGCGATCATCTGCTGTGGGCCGCGGAAGTAGTTGCGCTCGTTGCTCGCTTGGAGCGTCCATTCGCGCAAGCGGCGCTGCAGGGAGGTGATGTCGGTGATTGCCATGCGCGGGCCACGAAGTGTGCCGCGTTGCTAGGATGGTCGCCATGTCCATTCTTCGCGCCCTGCTGTCGTGCCTGATGGCGTTGTTGCTCGTCGATACGGTGCGTGCGACGTGGTCGATCATCTTGGTCAACCGCCGCACCGGCGAAGTTGCGATCGCATCCGCGACGTGCCTCACGGGATTTGACCTGCAGCGCGAAGCAAGTGTCGTGTTGGTGGGCCGCGGCGCCGCGGCAGCGCAGTCGTTCGTCGACAACACAGGTCAAAACCGCCTGCTGATCTTCCAGCAGTTGCAGGCCGGCACGGACCCGAGCCAGATCCTCGCGTTGCTCGCTGCCTCGGATTCGGGCCATCAGTCGCGTCAGTACGGCATCGTCGACACGCAAGGTCGCGCGGTCGGCTTCTCGGGAACCGGCGCAGGCGCATGGGCTGGGCACCTCACAGGCGTGATCGGCGACATCGTCTACGCCGTGCAGGGCAACGTGCTGACGGGGCCAGCTGTGATCACCGCCGCGGAGCAAGCGATCCGCACGACGCCGGGCGATCTCGCCGAGAAGTTGATGGCTGCGATGGAGGCCTCGCGCTTCTTCGGCGGCGACGGCCGCTGCTCGTGCAACGGCAACTCGCCGACGCAGTGCGGCGCGCCGCCGGCATCGTTCACGAAGTCTGCGCACATCGCGTACATGGTCGTGGCACGCCAAGGCGACACCGATGGCATCTGCAACGGTTCCGTCGGTTGCGCAAACGGTCGCTACTACTTCAACGTCAACGTCGCCAACCAGACCTCGTCCGCGCCGGAGCCGGTCTATCAGTTGCGCGCCGCGTTCTTGAACTGGCGGTTGCGCAACGTGCTGCGTCCCGACCACTACTTGTCGTCGTGCGCTGTTGAGCCGTCGCGCTTGCTCGACGATGGCGTGACCACTTCGCGCGTGCGCCTCGTGCTGCGCGATTGGCGCGGCGTGCAGTTGCCCTTCGGCGGCGCACAGGTCGCGGTGACGCAGTTGCCTGGCGGGCCTGCGCTGCCGATCGGCGCAGTCGTCGATCACGGCGATGGCACCTACACGATCCCAGTCGGCCCGAGCGCGCAGGCGGGAACGGCTCGCTTGCGCATCGTCGTCGACGACGGTCAGGGCTCGGTGCAGATCTCGCCCGCGCCCGAGATCGTCGTGGGGAGCGATTCGCTGTGGCTATCGGAAGGTTCGATCAACGCAGCGGCTGGTGCTTCGGTGGACGCGGTGTTGCGCGGCGGCGCGAGCTTCGCGAATCGCCCGTATCTGTTGCTCGGATCGATCTCCGGCACCGCGCCTGGCGTCGCGCTGTCGCCGTCGGTCACGTTGCCGCTCGTTCCCGATGGGCTCACGTATCTCATGCTCGATCTCGCGCCGTCGACGACGTTGCTCGGCGGGCTCGATGCGCAAGGTCGTCGCACGGTGCCGATCGCAGTTCCACCCGGGTTGTTCGCCGGATTGCCGAATGGCCGTCTCGACTTCGCGTGGCTCGCGCTCGCGCCGATCGACTTCGCGAGCAATCCCGCGGGCGTGAACCTTCGCTGAATCCAGCGCGCTGAGTTCGGCGTAGGGGTGCGCGCTTGACGCGACATAGACACCGCTGTGTCGTGCGCGCACTCAAACCGGACTCCACATGAAGATCCTCCTCGCCGTTGCGGCCATCGTCGCCGCATTCTCTGTTCCCGCGAACTCCTCGCCCGTTGCCGTCGCGTCGCAATCCAACGCGTGGCAAGTCGACGGCGGCCATAGCTCGGTCGTCTTCAAGGTGAAGCACGCCAACGCGTCGTGGTTCTACGGCATGTTCACGAACGTCGCGGGCACGATCGTGTTCGACGCGGCGAAGCCGGAGAGCAGCACGGTCTCGATCGAGATCGACGCGGAGTCGGTGCAGAGCCGCGACGAGAAGCGCGACCAACACCTGCGCGGTCCGGACTTCTTCGACTGCAAGCAGTTCCCGAAGATCACGTTCGCGAGCACGGCCTGGAAGAAGGCGGGCGAAGGTTTCGAAGTCGCGGGCGACCTCGAGTTGCACGGCGTCAAGAAGAGCATCACCGCGACGGTGACGCCGACGGGCACGGGCGAGTTCTATGGCAAGCGCGCGGGCTTCGAGGCCACGTTCCATGTGAAGCGCAGCGACTTCGGCATGGATTACGGCGTCGCCAAGAATGTGCTCGGTGACGACGTGCACATGACGGTCGCGATCGAAGCGGTTCAGCCCGAAGAGAAG
Source organism: Planctomycetota bacterium (assembly GCA_041168165.1). Lineage (GTDB taxonomy): Bacteria > Planctomycetota > UBA1135 > UBA1135 > UBA2386 > SXPK01. The sequence goes on from JBEELK010000222.1 coordinate 8,990, forward strand.
AAGTAGTCCGCGCATGGAAGACGCCCTCCGCACCGTGCTCTACGGCGTGCTGCCGTCGATCGGCATCACGCTGCTCCTCGTCGGGCTGCTCGGCCCGCGTTGGACGGGCCTTGCGGCGGGGCTGTCCGCTGTCGCCGCGTGGAACCTGATCGGTCAGAAGTGGCCGGTCTGGCCGCATGAGTTGTGGGCCGGGCAAGGCGACGGCATGCAGTGGTTCACGTGGAGCCTCGTCGTGTTTGGGCTCACGAGCGCGGCTGCGCTGCGGCGCGAGTTCCCGGCCTGGGCCTACGTGCCGCCTGCCGCCGCGATGGCGTGGGGGCAGGCTTGGTTTGCCCTCGCCGTCGTGCGCAAGAACCAGAAGTGGAAGGACGCAGAGACGCTCGGCTGGCAGGTCGCTGCGATGCTCGCGGTCCTGTTCGCGTGGCTGCCCGTTCGCCGCGCGCTCTCCGTGCGGCCCGGCAAGCTGATGTGTTGGACGCTGTGCGCGATCCTCGTCGCGGACTCCGCGCTGCTGCTGCTGACGGGCAGCGCAAAGCAGGGGCAGCTGGCGGGCGCGCTCGCGGCCGTGTTCGGCGCCGCTGCGGGCACCGCGCTGTGGCGGCAGGGCTTCGCGCTCGATCGTTCTGCGGCGCTGCCGTTTGGCGCTGCGCATGGCGGATTGCTCGTCGTCGGCTTCCACCTCAGCTACCTGCCGCAGTGGTCGGCCTTGCTCGCGGCTGCGGCTCCGCTGCCGCTGTGGATCCTCGGCCCGGCGGGCGGCGGCGCGAAGGGCACTGCGTTGCTCGTTGCCTCGTTGCTCAGCGTGGCCGCGCTGCTCGGATCCGCCATTTGGCTGGGCGGCGGCTTCGCCTGACCGGCTGCCCCTGATCGGCCTCGTCGCGGCGCGTTCGCTGCGCATTTCTTGCGGGCTCAGGCAAGACAACGCGCCGTCGTTTCTGCATCATCCCTCGACCTTTCTGCCTGGGTGGGCAGAACGGCTTTACAGCCAAAGATGGTCGATCGCATGGGAGACAGGCCTGTCGCCGCGGCGAGCGCAAGCGCGCTCGGTCCGCGCGGACGCGGACTCTTCGGGCGCTTGCTCGGCGGGTTGCGTGCGCAGCACTCGGCGCGCTCTGAGGCGTGTTCGATCGCGGTCGCGAGCGGCAAGGGCGGCACCGGCAAGTCGTTCGTCTCGACCTCGCTTGCGGTGCTGCTACATCGCGCAGGTCGGCGCACGACGCTCGTCGATTGCGACTTCGGCCTCGCTGCGGATCACTTGCTGCTCGGCGTGAAGCCCGTCAACACGCTGCAGCAACTGCTGACCGGCAAGGCGCCGCTGAAGGACGTCTTGATCGAGACGCCGTGCGGCCCGCGCCTGCTTCCAGGCGCGTCGGGCGTTCGCAAGCTCGCGGCGATGAGCGACAGGGACATGCTGCACTTCGCGCGCGAACTCGGCGCAGTCGCTGCAGACAACGATGTCGTGCTGATGGATGTCGGCGCCGGCATCTCGCCGTCGGTGCTGCTGACGATGCTCGCAGCCGACATGATCGTGCTCGTGACGCAGCCCGAGATCGCGGCGCTCGTCGATGCGTACGCGGTCGTCAAGTGCGTCGCACAGTTGCGCGCCGACGCGCGCTTCTGCGTGCTCGTCAATCGCGTGCAGACGCCGGGACGCGGCGAGCAAGCGTTCAAGAAACTCACCGAGGTCTCGCGCCAACACGTCGGCATCTCGCTGCAGTATCTCGGCGAAGTGCTCGACGATCCGCGCGTGGGGCAGCATCGCTTGGGGCAATTGCCGCTCGTCGTGACGGAGCCAGAAGCGACGACGAGCGCTGCAATGCGCGCGATCGCCGTGCGGCTCGAGCAGATCGCGGGTCCGCTGCAGCGTCGGTCGGTTGAAGGCGAAGCGGGCATCGAAGCGCGCTTCCGCAGGCATCGCCTGTTCCTCTGATCGCAGACGTCGCCGCTTCGGAGCGTCGCTGCTCAGTTCGTTGGCAGCGCGCCGCGCACGACGCAGAACGCTTCCCAGTAGCCATTGCCGCGGCCGTGCACGAGTGAGCGGTATGCGTTGAGTCCGCGCACGCAGTGGTCGTACGAGACGTAGGCGGTCTGGCTCTCGTAGCGCAGCATCGCCTTCTGCTTCTGCTCGATGACGCTCGTCACGTCGAGCACGCAGTCGGGGATCATCGCGTTCCACACTTCGTAGCCGAGCGCGAGCCCATCGAACTTGGTGCGGTCGAGCGCCGTCGCCACGATGTGGTGCATCGCGTGGTGGTCGGGATGGCCTTCCATTGCCCACGGCAGGTAGACGACGCGCGGCTTGCAGCGCTGCAGCGAGTCGATCGCGAAGCGCACGCCGAGTTCGAGATCGTTCGTGCTGAGTTGGCAGCTGTCGGGGAAGCCCCAGAACTCGACGTCGTCGACACCAAGTTCTGCGAGCCCGTTCTTCGACTCCGTGCGGCGCAGCGCTGTGTAGCTCGCCTTGTCGTAGCGGCCATCGGGATCGCCAGCGATGCCGTCGGTGCCGACTACGACCCGCACGTGGTGGCCCTGCATGCGATGCAGCGCGAGCGCGCCGCCGGGGCCTGCGATCTCGTCGTCAGGGTGCGGCGCGAATGCGAGCACGGGGCCTGTGGGCAACCGGTCGAGGCGGATGGGCTCGCGCGGGGCCTTGGGCATCGAGTCGAACGAGGACATGCCGCGGCATCCTAGGGAGCGGCCGCCCGTTGTGCTGCATGTGGGATGTCGCGAGCTTGATCCGCCCAAGTCTGCTGCTGCCCTGCACTCGCAGCGTCCTGTTCGGTGGAGCGAAGCGGCCGGCGTGGCTCTGGGGCAGGTTTGCGACCGCTGAATGTCGCCGGGGCCCGTTGCAGGAATGGCGTCAGGCGGCAACCTGTTTGCCTCACAACCTCGGCCCGCCGATCTGCACGCGCCCTTCGCGGCGCGTTCATCCCGGCGTGCATCGTGCTTCGGAACTCCTTCTCCCGATCCTCAGCGACCTTTCGATGACAAGACTCCCCAGCGCCATCCTCCTGCTCGCGGCGACCGCCGTGGCGCAGGATCACGTGTTCACCATGGGCTTCGCCAGCGCCGCAGGCC
>JBEELK010000223.1:0-3317 GCA_041168165.1 Planctomycetota bacterium
TCCGCGGCGCCGAAGAAGGCGGGCGATGACGAAGACGCCGCCGATGCGGGCGAAGGCGCAAAGCAAAAGTGGACCGGTGTGCGTTCGTATGCCGACGCATGGCGCGCCGCGAAGCCTGCGCTCAACCACGCGATGCTGATCGGCCATGGCACGCTGCGCCGCGCCGTTCTCGGCAACGTCGATCGCGAAGCGACGGCGAGCGAACTCGCGGAGATGGCGCGCATGCTGGATGAAGCGCTCGCGGAAGGCGCGATCGGCATGTCGACCGGGCTCGAGTATGTGCCTGGCATCTACGCGCCCGCGGCGGAGATCGAGCATCTCGCGCGCGTCGTCGCTGCGTGCGGCGGCTTGTATGCGTCGCACATGCGCAGCGAAGAGGACAAGCTGCTTGAGGCGATCGACGAGATCCTCGCGTTGGGCCGCAACACTGGCGTTCGCGTGCAGGTGTCGCACTTGAAGGCGTGCGGCCGTTCCAACTGGCAACTGCTCGACGAAGCGATCGCGCGCATCGAACGCGCGCGCAACGCAGGCGTCGACGTGATGGCGGACGCGTATCCCTACACGGCGTACTCGACGACGCTCACGATCTTGCTGGAGCCATGGTCGCGCGAAGGCGGCGCCGAAGCGATCACCGCGCGATTGCGCGATCCCGCGCTGCGCCAGCGCATGCTCGCGGAGTTGCCGCCGCATGTGGCGCGCGATCCGGGCGGCTTCGAACTCGTCGTGATCGCGTCCGTGAAGGACAAGTCGCATGAGGTCTGCGTCGGCAAGTCACTCGTCGAGATCGGCGCTGCATGGAAGTGCGAGCCAGCCGATGCGTGCCTGCGCTTGCTCGAAGCGAGCAACGGCGAAGTGTCGTTCATCGGCCACGGCATTCAGGACGTCGGCGTCGATCGCGTGCTCGCGCATCCGCTCGTGATGGTGGGCTCCGATGGCCGCAGCATGGCGCCGTTTGGCCGCCAACTCGAACGGCCGCACCCGCGTTCGTACGGCACGTTCCCGCGCGCGCTCGGCGTGTATTGCCGCGAACGCGGGTTGTTCGACTTGCCGACCGCGATCCGCAAGATGACGTCGATGCCTGCAGATCGCGCGGGCATTGAAGGTCGCGGCCGCATCGAGGTCGGCGCATTCGCAGATCTCGTCGTGTTCGACGCCAAGCTCGTGCGCGACGAAGCGTCGTGGCAAGAGCCGCAGCGCTACCCGACGGGCATCCGCCACGTCGCGGTCAACGGCGAGTTCGTCGTGTTCGACGGCGAGGGCACCAACGCGCGGCCGGGGCGGTGGTTGGAAGCGGTGCGCTGAAGCGCGGTCAGAACCCCGCGGCCACTGCGCGCGCGCGTGCTTCGTGCAGCGCTGCCTTGAATGCGTCTAGGTCCGTGAACTGCTTGCGCAGCTCGCCGGCGTCGACGGATTCGCAGCAGGCGCAGAGGCGGCGAAGGTCTTCGAGCACCTTCACGCGCGTGGGTTCGCCGCAGCCTTCTTCGCCAAGGCGGCCAGCAGCGTCGGCTGCGACGGCGAGCGCGAACAGCTCCAACTGCGCGTCCTTGCCGCGGAACGCAGTGTCGTAGAGCGATGCGAGCGTGCCCGCGCGCAACTCACTGAGTCGTCGCGCGAGTTGGTGGAGTTCGCAGACCTTTATCGAAAGCGAACGCGCGCGCGCGTCGGCGAGTCCGGGCCAACGATCGAGCATCGCGGCGAGCGGGCGAAGGCCTGTGTTCTCGTGGCCAGGATGCGACGGCAGGTCAGACGGACGCGTGTAGCCCTTGCCGAGATCGTGGCAGAGCACCGCGATGAGCACCGCGAGCCGATCGCGTTCTTCGAGACCCTGCGCATGCTGCACAGCCCATTCGAGCGAAAGGATCATGTGCAGCGACTGGCTGATCTCGGGATGCCAACGCTGCGGGCCAGCGGGGCGGCCGTCGAACTGCAGCGCGAGCTCGGGCAGCAACCGATCGAGCAGTCCGACTTCGAACAGGTCGAGAAAGAAGCGGCCCGGCGAAGCGCAGTGCAGCAGCGCGGCGCGCAGTTCTAGCGCGATCGCTTCCTTGGGCAGCGAATCGAACACTGACAACGGCAACCGCAGCTTGCGGATCTTGTTGTCGACGTCGAAGCCCCACTCGCGCGCCTTGCGGAAGTAGCGAAGCCACCGAATCGGATGCTCGCGCACGCGCTGCTCTGCGTCGCCGCATGCTGCCACGCGGCGTGCGCGCCAGTCCGCAACGCCGCCGCATGGATCGTGGATCGCGCCATCGTGCAACGACAGCGCGACGGCGCCGCAGGTCATGTCGCGCGCGCGCATGTCGCGTTCGATGCGCTGTGCGAGCGGCATCGACGCATCGGAGTCGCGCAGCGTCGTGATCTCGCAACGCAGATCGCCGATGCGCAACGCGAGCGTGCCGCGATCGACGCTGCCGACAGTCGTCGGCACGAATGCACTATGACTTTCGAGCAGCGCGCGGCCTTCCTCTGGCGCGAGCGCCCACGCGAAGTCCAGGTCTTTAGGTTGCGGCCCCGCGATCCCTTCTCGCTCGCACGCGATGGCGAGCGCGCGGCTGCCGACGACGAGCGCGCCGAGTTCTGGCGCGCAAAGCCACGGCGCATGGATGCGCACGTAGGCAATCGGGTCGCGGGCGGGGTCTTGTGCGGGCGAAGCGGTCACGGAGTGAGGCGTAAGGCAGGGCAGTGTAGCGACGAGCGACGACCCGCTCCCGCAGAGAGTCGCGGTGGGGTGCTAGCCGCGAGGCAGAATCCCCGCCACGCCGACTCCAGCCCGCCCATGGCATCGGCCGATCCAGGACCCATGGGTCGATTCGCTTTGGTCTCGGCGTTCGCGTTGTTGCTCTCGGGCTGCCTTGAGGTCGAGCAGACCGTCACGTTTGCGAAGGACGGGTCCGGCTCGCAAGCGCTCGTGATGTCTGCGCCGGAGTCGACGCTCAACGCGGTGCGCATGGCGGCATCCGTCAACCAGACCACCGCGAGCAGCGACCCCACGGCACTGTTTGCGAAGGAGAAGGTCGAAGGCGAACTCGCTGCCGCTGGCCTCGCGCTCGCGCGCCACGAGACAACCGAGGAAGGCGCGTCGCGCAAGGTCGACATGGAAGCGACGTTCTCCGCGCCATCGCAACTGCGGCAGAGCCCGTTGATCGGCTCGCTCGCCGAGTGGCACTTCACGGCGGGCCCAGTGCCCGACACGGTTGAAGTGACGCTGTTCCCGCAAGGCAAGAAGGCGTGGGAAGAGGCGCGCGCGAAGGCCGAGGCGATGAAGGACAAGGCGGACGCTGTCGCCAACGATTTCTTCGCGCGGCGAAAGCAGCAAC
>JBEELK010000224.1:0-3035 GCA_041168165.1 Planctomycetota bacterium
TCGCAGTGGATCTTGCGCGCGCCCAAGAACGGCTTGAGCAACTCCGTCGTCTCGCGCAGCTTGTCGTCGAGCTGCTCATCCATCGCGACGTCGAGGTGCGTGCAGCCGCCGCATAGGCCGAAGTGTTGGCACTGCGGCGCGCCGGACTGCGAGCCCACGTCTTCGACATCGGCGTCGCGACGCTTTGCAGAACGGTTGAGGAAGCTCGGCGCGCGCGGGCCGGGTCGGCGCGCGGCGGGACGGTGGTCAGGTCGATCAGAGCGCGGGCGTTGCAAGGTGGCGCATGCTACGCGGCGCGGAGCCAGAAGCAGCCTGCTTCATGCCGAGAGCGCGGCGCAGCCGTGTCCGCCGGATTTCGCGACTGGCGAGCGCGTTGGTCGTCCGTCACCATGCGCGCATGAGGATTGCGCATGCGTGCTTCGTCGCTTCCTGCGTCGCGTTGTGGGCGAGCGCATTGCCGGCTCGCGCGCAGGAGCCACAGCCGCCGCGCGATTTGGCGGCGCTGCTCGCAAAGGACGAGACGGGACTCGCCGATGCGCTGCGGCGGCACAAGGAACAGCGCATCCAGATCCTGGTCGGCGAGCCGCAGGTGCGCGACGACGGCAAGGTCACGCTGCGTCGCAGCCGCTTTGGCGATCCTCGGCAGTACTTCTATCCCGCGAGCACGGTGAAGCTCGGCGCCGCCGTGGCAGCGTTGCTCGAACTGCAGCGACTGTCGCGCGAGCAACAGGATTCGTTCACGCTGGACGCGAAGTGGCGCGCGCTGCCGCGCTTTCCGGGCGACGAAGTCGATCCGCCGTGGATCCCGATCGCGGACGACCTGCGCGCGATGCTGATCGTCAGCGACAACCCGCCCTACAACCGTTGCTTCGAGCTGCTGTCGCAGAAAGGCCTCAACGAAGCGCTGTGGCGCGCGGGCCTCTCCTCTGCGCGCATGTGGCATCGACTGTCGGAGCCGCGCACCGTCGAAGAGCATCGCATGACGCGGCAGCTCGCGATCCAACAGGGCGACACGAGCCTCGCCATCGCACCGCGCGAAGCTGGCGCGAAGCTTGAGAACTCCGCGTTCACGGAGCTCGAGGTGGGCACGTCGCATATGCGCGGCAAGGAGCGCGTCGAGAAGCCGATGTCGTTTGCCGACAAGAACGCGATCGCGCTCGAAGACCTGCAGGACTTGCTCGCGATGGTAGTGCGACCCGACATCGATCTGGGCAAGCGCGGGTTCCCCGAGCTGTCCGTCACGTCGCGCGCATTCCTCATCGAGCAACTCGGCGCGTATCCGCGCGAGTGCCCATCGCCGACTTACGACGAGAAGGGCCACCCAGATGAGTACTGCAAGTTCTTGCTGCCGGGCCTCCGCCGCGTGTTGCCCAAGGACTCGCTGCGCGTCTACGCCAAGATCGGCCTGGCCTATGGGTTCGCGATCGAGAACAGCTACGTCGAAGACACAGCGACGGGCCGCGGCTTCTTTGTCGCGGCGGTGATCTACGTCAATGCGGACGGCTGCGTCGGCGACGATCGCTACGAGTATGAGTCGGTCGCGGATCCGTTCTTTGCGTCGCTCGGCGAGGCGCTTGCGCGCGAACTCTTGAAGTAGCGAGGATCAGCGCGCGATCGTCGCTTCGACCTGACCCACGAGATGTCCGATGCGCCAGCGGCGGTCCTTGCCGAGGCGCCACATCGCGACGAAGTGGAACGTGACCGTCTGCAGCGCTTGCTCCTTGGGCTGCACAGTCGCATCGATCGAACCGAGTTCCCACGCGAGGTCGCCATCGACGCGCAACGCTTCGCAGCGATGGCGCACGGCGCGGATGTCACCCTGTTGCATGCCGCGCGACTCCATCGCGGCGAGCGCCTTCTTGCCAACGATCGGGCGTTGGCCGTCGACGACATAGACCGCGTCGTCGGCGTAGATGTCGACGATCGCCTCGGCATCGCGCGCGATCGCCGCGGCCGAATGCGCACGCCACGCGGCGTCGATGCTGCTCGCGACATCGTCGGCGCCGCTGCCGATCAGCTTGGGGCCTGGCGTCGCGCACGCAGCGAAGAGCAGCAGCGAGGGGAAGGAGCAGAGCATCCACGCGCGTGACGGCATCGCCGCACGCTACTCGCCGCGATGCGCGCGCGCGATTTGGAGAATCTGGAGCAGACTGCATCGGCTCGTTCCACAGAGGGCATGGAAGCATGCGCTCGTAGCTCGACGTGGTTGGCGATGTGGTGGTGGTCCGCTGTGGCGATCGGGCAGGGGCCCTCTGTGCCTTGGCCCATCGTGCACTCGGTGCGCAGTGGCGAAGTCGCGATGGGCACAGGCGCGCTCGCGTTGTCCGCGCTGCCGCACGCAGCCGCATGCGCTCGCGGGGGCAGGATCGCGTTCGTGAGCCGCGTTGTGGGCACTGCGCGCAACCAAGCGATCGTCGTCTCGGACGAGAACGGCCTGCGCGCGATCTCGGTCGGCTGCGGCAGTGGCGGGGGATCCGGCGCGCATGGCGCGTGCGGCGACCCCGCGCCCGGCGGCGGCACGATCGCAGGCCTGTTCGAAGGGACCGCGTTTGCGCCGGCCCTCAGTGAACGCGGCGACGTGTTGTTCTTGGCCGATGTGCACGGCGGGCCGCGGCCGCGCGCGCTGTTCTGCTACCGGCAGGGTCGCAACGCGCTCGTGCCCATCGCGGCGGTTGGCGATGCAGCGCCGAGCGGCGGCGCGTTTGTCAGCATCGGGCCCGGCGTGCACATGCCCAACGATGGCGTGCTATTCATCGCACAGTGCGTCGGCATGACGACGGGAGAGTTGTTCGCGTGGCGCGATGGCGTGACGACGCCATTTCTGCGCGTTGGCGATCCGTTGCCGCAAGGCGGCTCGATCGCGGCGATCGCGACCGAGAGCCTGCAGTTCGTCGATGGCACGTCGATCCCGATCGGGCCGCTGCCGTGCGTCGATGCGTGCGGCAGCGTCGCAGTTCGCGTGCACGGCGCAGGCGGCGCTGCGGCGAGCGGCATCGTCGTGCGCGAGAACGGCGTGGACGCGTGGTGGCTGCGCA
>JBEELK010000225.1:0-2607 GCA_041168165.1 Planctomycetota bacterium
TCCGCCCTTCTGATTGGCCAACGCGATCGAGCGCATACTCCCTTGACGATCTAGCCTGGGTTCGCGAGCCTTGGGCTTTACCTGCTGAGTCTGCAGCAGGGAAGCACCTTCCTCTGATGCCCGCGACAGCATTCCTCCGACTGGTCCGGCTCGAAGCCGCCGCCGCCACGATGCGCGTGGGGTGGTTGCCGTGGATCGTGGGGGCTGGGTTTACTCTGGCGGCGCTGGTGCAAGAGCCGACCTTCTTCCGCGCCCAAGGGCTCGAACTTGCATGGCCGGCTATCGCGGCATCCCTCGATGTAATCTCCTTAGTATATTTATACCAATTACTTATATCTACGTCATCGAACCGCACTCCGAGCGCTGCAACTGTGCTTGGTAGCTGGCTTTCGAGCAGCCTAGTCGCATTCGCCATCCTGGCGCTGGCCAGCGTTTACGACGCGACCGGATTCTCGCAGGCGTCCAACTTCGCGGCCCCCTGGCTGCTCGCTCGGTTCGCCGCAGTCTGGCTACCCATCAACGCTTTCGTCGCAGCGGATCCGGTCCGCAACTGGCCAGTGCTGGCGAGGTTTCTTGCAGCCGTGGTGGGCTACTTGGTGCAGGCGAGCGTCCTTCCTGCTTCACTGCCCGCCCTGACCCTCCCCGCAATCCTCACCGGCGCGATGGGGGCTACCTTTGCAGCTTGCCTGCTATTGCGTGGGCACAACCCTTCCTGACAAGGTCGACAGGCCCACATGCGCATCGCAGTTCTCGGCGACATCCACGGCAACCTCGAAGCGCTGAGCTCCGTCGTCGACGCGGCGCGCAAGGAAGGCGTCGATGAGTGGGTCCAGGTAGGGGACATCGTCGGTTACGGGCCAGAGCCGTCCGCGTGCATCGACGTCGTGCGCGACCTTGGCTGCACCGTGTGCCTTGGCAACCACGACGCCGCGGTGCTCGGCATGCTCGACACCGCCTACTTCAACTCCTACGCGCGCGCCGCGATCGAATGGACGCGCACGCGCATCCGGCCCGCGGACTACGACTACCTACGTTCGCTGCAACTCGTGGTGCAGAAGCGCGAGTATACGGTCGTGCACGGCACGCTGCACATGCCGGACCTGTTCGGCTACGTCGTGAGCCAGGTCGAAGCGTTCGACTCGCTCAAGCTACAGACCACACCTCTGTGCTTCGTCGGCCACTCCCACGTGCCGGCCATCTATGTGCAGCGCGGGCCGCGCGAGATCGACTGGATCAACCAATCCGAGATCGACTACCAACTCCCGGCAGGCCAGAAGGCTCTCGTCAACGTCGGCAGCGTCGGCCAGCCTCGCGACGAAGATCCGCGCGCGGCCTACGCCATCTGCGACACCAAGCGTGGATCGATTGCGATTCGGCGCGTGCACTACGACATCGCGTCGGTGCAGAAGAAGATCCGCGACGCGGGTCTGCCGGACATGCTCGCGCACCGATTGGCGCTAGGCGTTTGAGTCGGGGAGCAGATACGCGCTGCCGACGGCATCAGCGACGAGCAACCCGTCGGCGGTAAGGCGGATGCGAGTGCCAGCGCGCTCGATCCAACCCGCCCGCTGGTGCCGTTCGAACACGCTGCCCAACATGGGCGCCGCGTCGATGCCAAGCCGCTGCTCGATCGCGTGCAGATCGATGCCATCTGTGCGACGGATGCCGAGCCACAGAGCCTCGCCAAGACGCTGCGATTTCGTCAGCGTCTCCGCGCTCGCGGCCGGCGTCACGCCATCCAGCGCAGCGCGGGCCCATGCTTCGATCGGCTTGAGGTTGGTGTGGCGCACGCCGCAACGATGGCTCGATGCGCCCGGGCCAACGCCAACGTAATCACCCTGCAACCAGTAGTGATCGTTGTGCAACGAAGGGCCGCCACGGCCAGCGAAGTTGCTCACCTCGTAGGCGGTAAAGCCATGGGCCGCGAGCTTCGACCGCGTGTGCAAGAACATGGCGCGGTCCGCATCTTCTTCGACCGGGACCACGCGGCCTTGCCTGAGATCGCGATGCAGCCTCGTGCCTGGCTCGTAGGTCAAGCTGTAGCACGACAGGTGGTCGGGCTGCATCGCAAGCGCTTGCTCAAGGTCGCGATCCCACTGATCCACGGTCTGCTTGGGCAGGCCAAAGATCAGGTCCATGCTCGCGTTCTTGGCACCGGCGCGCCGCAGTTGGGCAAACGCCTCTTTTGCTCGGTCCCCGGTGTGCGCGCGATCCAAGAACGACAACCGCGCAGGGTCGAAGCTCTGCACGCCCATGCTGAAGCGAGTGACTCCGCCTTCGATCGCGATCGACGCCTTCTCCTCGTCGATGCTCTCAGGGTTGGCTTCCATCGAGACCTCTCTCGCGGCGCGCAAGTCCACGTGCCGAGCCAAGATCGCAAACAACTCGCGAAGCCGATGCGGAGCCAAGTGGCTCGGCGTGCCGCCGCCGACGAACACGGTGGTGGGGCGCTGCGGCAGCGTCGTCGACTCCAACTCGCGGTCCAACGCGCGCAAGAACAGGTCGTGCACGCTCTGATCCTCGACCACGTAGGACGTGAAGTCGCAGTAACCGCACTTCACCACGCAAAACGGCACGTGCACGTAGAGCGAGACGCCTGCGCCGGGC
>JBEELK010000226.1:0-5050 GCA_041168165.1 Planctomycetota bacterium
CGTCGCTGCCGCGGTTTTCGACGTCGACCGTCGAGGTCGTCAGCGTCGTGCCAAAGTCGAGCGCCGTTGGGATCGCGACGAGCAGGGGCTGCGTGCCCGCGCCGCCGCTCGCCAACTGCACTGCTGCTTGCGCATCGACGACCGTGCCGCTGTTGGGCAACGACACGCCGGCTTGCGTCGTGGTCGTCAGCGCGGTGCGGATCTGCGCATTCGTGTAGCCGGGGTTCGCGGCCTTCACGAGCGCGGCGATGCCGGCGACATGCGGGCACGCCATCGAAGTGCCCTGCAAGAACGAATACGTGAACCCGCCTTGGTCGGTGGCCATTGTCGACAGCACGCCGTCGCCATAGCCATCGCCGTTGCGATCGACCGCGCTGTTGCCGCCTGGCGCCCAGATGTCGATCGTGTCACTGAAGTTGGAGTACGGCGCGCGCACGCGGTTGATGTCGACGGCGCCGACCGACAGCACGACGGGGATCGCAGCGGGCGTGCCCGCGGTCGCGGTGTTGTCGTTGCCCGCAGCGGCGATCAACAAGCAGCCCGCGGTGTTCGCCGCGTTGCACGCGTTGGTCAGCACCGTGCTGGAGCCAGGGCCGCCGAGGCTCATGTTGACGATGTCGGCGCGTTGCGCAGGAAGTTGGCCGGAGCCGTTGGTGAGTCGCGCGGCGAACAGGATGCAGTCGGCGATGTCCGCGAGCGATCCGCTGCCGCCAAGGCCGAGCGCGCGCAGGATCATCAGCTTGCAGTTCCAATCGAGCCCGGCGACGCCTGCCGAGTTGTTGGTGCGCGCGCCGATCGTTCCTGCCACGTGCGTGCCGTGGAACGAACTCGGCTGCAGTCCGTTGCCGTCGCCGACGTCGTTGGGATCCGAGTCGCGGCCGTTGCCATCGCCAGCGCTCGTGGCGCTGCTGATCATGTCGTAGCCCGGCACGAAGCGCGCAGAATCGAAGTCCGGGTGCGTTGCGCGAACGCCCGTGTCGATGACTGCGACGATCGTGCTCGCGCTGCCTTGCGTGATCGACCACGCCTGCTGCGCGTGCACCTGATCGAGGTGCCACATCAGCGAGAGGTAGGTGTCGTTCGACGCGAGCGGCATCGCGGTCGCGGGCATGCCTGTGTGCGCGAATCGGTAGTTGGGATCCGCTGCGCCGACGCCGGGCGCGGTCGAAGCAGCGAGCGCAGCCTGCGCCGTCGCGAACTCCGCGCTGTCCGCAGTCGCCGCGCCATCTGCGATCAATCGCCGCGTCGCCGCCGCGCGCGCGCCGTAGACCGCGATCGGGCCGCCGCTGTAGCGCAGCAGATCGAGCCCTTGCGCGGACAGGTCGGGCGGCGCGTTCTCTTGCTCGATCCACACGACGACTTCGCCGGCGATCATCGGTTGCGACGCCATCTCGAATGCGCGCGTCGCGGCCATGCGCGCCGTCACCGGCAGCGTGAGTTCGCCGGACAGGCTCGAAACAGACGAAGCGCTTCCGCCGCCACCGCCGCCACAGGCAGCGAGGGACGCGAGCAACAAGGGCACGAACGCGCGCGGATGTAGACGCATGGGGGATCTCCTTTGCGGTGCGACATCATTGCCGCCCGGAGGGCGGCTACAAGCGCGCCTGTGTCGGGGACGCTGCGCCGCGCGCTTCTGGCGCCAAGAGGCGCAGCAGGGGCGTGGTCATCAACGTCGTGCCGATCGCCATCAGCACGAGCATTGTGTAGACGGCGCCATCGATCACGCCGATCGAGCGACCGACTTCGATCGCGACGAGGCCCATCAGCGCGCGCGTGTTCATCAGCACGCCGACGCAGAGGCTTTCGCGCATCGGCACGCCAAACAGCCGCGCCGCGCCGCCGCAGCCGACGATCTTGCCGACGCAGGACGCGAAGAACACGACTGCGCACAGCATCCACTCGGTCGCGGTGTCGAGGTTGCCGATGTCGGTGCGAAGTCCGGTGAGCGCGAAGAACACCGGCAAGAACAGCGCGTCAACGACGGGCGCCAGTTGTTGCTTGAGCGCGTTGCGCAGCGCCGTCTCGCTCCACAGCGACGCGCCGAGCACGAACGAGCCAAACAGCGCGAACACGCCGATGCGCTCGGTTGCATAGGCGCACGCGAGCGCGGCGCCGAGCACGAGCGAGAGGCCAGACAGCGTCAGCGGTTGGCCGTTCGCGACTGGCTTCGCGACGAAGCGCACGAGCAGCGGACGCACGACGAGCAGCGCGACGGCGACGAAGGCCACGGTCGCGCCGAGCATCGCAACGCAGCGGTCCATCGCGCCGCCGCCGGCGACGATCGCCGACACGGTCGCGAGCAGGATCCATCCGAGCGCGTCATCGAGGCCCGCAGCCGTGATCGCGACGACACCAAAGCGAGTCCGCGTGAGCCCGTGCTCCAGCAGGATGCTGCCGAGCACTGGGATCGACGTGATCGACAGCGCCGTGGAGAGGAACAGCGACATGCCAGGAAGCGACACGTCGAGCGCGAGTTGCTCGTGCAGCAGGAGCGCAAGCGGCGTTCCGATCGTGAACGGCAGCGCGATGCCGCCGAGCGCCACCGCGACCGCGGTCTTCGCCGTCGTGCGAAGGTGCGCGAACTCGAACTCCATGCCCATCAGCAGCGTGAGGAACACGAGGCCGAGCTGACCGAGCAGCGCGAGCGGGCTCGATGGGCCCACATCGCCGAAGACCGCGGCGAAGCCTTCGGGCCACAGCGCGCCGAAGGCCGACGGGCCGAGCAGCAGGCCAGCGGCGATCTCGCCGACGACGCGGGGCTGGCCGAGCCGTCGCATCGCTGCGCCGCCGAGCCGCGCGATCAGCAGCAGCAGCACGAGCTGCGGCAGCACGCGCAGCATGAGGTCGCTGCCGCCGGCGGCGATCATGGAGATCAGAGCGCCGCGTAGACGCGGTGCACGTCGTCGTTGTCGTCGATGCGCTCCAAGAAGCCTTCGACGGACTCGCGGCCCTTCGCGTCCAGTTGGACCTTGTCCTTCGCGACGTAGCCGAGTTCTGCGGTGGTCACGGACCAGCCGGCCTTCTTGAGCGCGTCCGACACTTGGTAGAGGTCGGTGACTTCGGTGAAGAAGCGTGCACCGGTCTGCTCCTCGGGCGTGTTCTCGAGTTCTTCGACGTCCTGCGCGCCGGCTTCGATCGCGACCTCTTCGCGGTCGACGCCTTCCTTCTCGATCGTCGCTTCGATGATGCCGCGGCGGTCGAACAAGAACGTGACCTTGCTGCCGAACTGCCCGTCGCGCCACAGCGACCGAATCTCGGGCGCAGTGCGGTTTCGGTTGTCGGTCATGCACTCGACGATGACCGGCACGTTGTGCGGCGCCATGCCTTCGTAGGTGACGAGCTCGTAGTTGACGGCGTCGTCGCCTTGGCCCGAGCCCTTCTTGATCGCGCGCGTGATCGTGTCGTTGGACACCGACTGCTTGCGCGCCGCTTCGACGGCGAGCGCTAGGCGCGGGTTCATCTCGGGATCCGGCACGCCCATCTTGGCCGCGACCGTGATTTCACGAACGAGCTTCGTCGTGATCTTGGCGCGGCGGTTGGCGGTGACTTCCTTTTTGCTGTGCAGCCATTGGCGGCCCATGTCGTTATCTCCTTCGTTGGTCGTTCAGGCTTGGCGCAGTGGGCGCACGATGAGGTCCTTGAGCGCGAAGTTGCTGCCTTCGCCGACGCGCGTCACGAACAGGTCGTTGTGGTGGCGGATCAGGCCAAACTCGTCGAAGCACGAGACGCCGCCGCAGATCTCCATCGCGGACACGAGCAGATCGCTCGCGACGCGGCTGCAGTCGACCTTGACCTTCGCGGCTTGCTCGCGGCTCAGCGTGCCCGCTTCAAACAGCTTGCAGCAGTGCATGAGCCACGTGAGGTTGCGTTCGAGCGCGATGTCCATGTCGACGATCACGTCTTGCACGCGCTGGAAGCGGCCGATCGGCAGGTTGTCGAACTGGGTGCGTTCCTCGGCGTAGACGCGGCACTTGTCGAGCGCGAACGCGAGCGAGCCGAGCGCCAAGCCGGCAATGAACAAGCGGCCGCCGTTGAGCGTGGTGACCATCACCTTGAAGCCGTCGTTCTCGGCGCCAAGGATCGCGTCGTTTTGCACTTCGACGTTGTCGAACATGACCGAGCCGGTCGAGGACTGCTCCCAGACCTTCTTGCCCTTCATCTCCTGGTAGTGCACGCCCTTTGCGTCCATCGGCACGATGAAGCAGGTCGAGCGGCGGCCGTTCTTGCCGTTCTGGTCGGTGAGCGCGTGGACCACGATGTGGCTCGCCCAACGCGCGTTGGTCGACCAGCACTTCTCGCCGCGGATCACCCAGCGGTCGCCCTTCTTGACGGCGGTGACCTCGGGGTTGGCGGCGTCGCTGCCGCGGCCGGGCTCGGACAGGCCGAACACGAACATGCGCTTGCCGGCGGCGAGGTCGGGCAGGTGCGCCTTCTTCTGCGCCTCGGTGCCGCACAGCTGCAGCGGCTTGGCGCCGAGCGACACGGCTGCGCCGGGCGTGATCGCGACGGATTGGCTGTGGTAGGCGAGCGCCAAGCCCATCAGCACGAGGTCGGTGTGGTCGCCGCCTTGCCCGCCGTACTGCTCCTGAATCGGCAGGCCGAACAGGCCGAGTTGGCCCATTGCCTCGATGCAGGAGTCCGGCACCAGCACGTGCTGCCGTTCCCAGTCGAGCAGGTGGGGCGCGATCTCCGCGTCGGAGAAGTCGCGGCAAGACTCGTAGAACGCGAACTTGTCGGAAGGCAGCAGGGCCTGGAGGTAGGTGTCGATGCGACGTGCCATCCGCGAGAGGCTAGCAGCGAGGCCGCGGCGGGCCAACGCTGCGAAATGGCATGCGCTGGCCCGCAGGCAGGCGGGATAAGGCGAAGCGGCCGCCGCTGCGATGCTGGGCATCGGGAGCGGCGGCGCGCTCGCGGGCCGCATTCTGGCTACCGCACGGTGAGGCGCGTCGGTTCGAA
Source organism: Planctomycetota bacterium (assembly GCA_041168165.1). Classification (GTDB taxonomy): domain Bacteria; phylum Planctomycetota; class UBA1135; order UBA1135; family UBA2386; genus SXPK01. The sequence goes on from JBEELK010000226.1 coordinate 4,957, forward strand.
TCGAGGGCCCATGGGGCTGTCCACGGACTCAACTCTGCTTCGTCCACGACGTAGGAAGTTCGTGGCGCGCGTTTCGTGACAAGAATCTCGGGCG
>JBEELK010000227.1:0-12153 GCA_041168165.1 Planctomycetota bacterium
GCGAGATCGCGCGTGCACTCGTAGTTGTGCAACTTGCGCACGACGTCACCGATCGGCACGGCAGCAAATCCGTGCGTAGCACACGTCGCGGCACAGATGCCGCAGTGGATGCACGCGTTCATGTCGACATGCAGGCGAACGTGGTCGCGCGGCGTCTGCGCCGAGCGATCCTCTTCGGCCACGACCACGGGATCGCAGCGATAGCGCGTGAGCGGATGCGTCGTCAGCGCTTCGAGCGCTTCGCGTTCGCCAAGGCGAACGATCTCGCTGACGTCGGGCATGTCGAGCAACCCGATGTGGCTGACCTTGGGCTTGATCAGAACCGTTTTGTCATCGACGTAGCGATGCAGGTTCTGCTCGTTGAGAGCCATGCCCATCATCTCGTAGGTCTGCGACAGGATGTGCGGCAGGCTCGCGCGATACGGCATCTCGGCGTGCAGATCCCGATGCGACAGATCGACCGCGATCACAAGGTCCGGCGTGCGCGCTTTCGCGAGGCGCAGCCCCAGCGTCTCCGTCATGCCGCCGTCGATGTAGTGGTCGCCGCCGAGCTCCATCGGCTCGAAAACAGCAGGAAGACATGCGCTGGCGTAGACCGCGTCTCCCACCGGCACGTCATCGGCGCCAGGTAGACCGAAGAACCGCGACTTGCCGGTCTTCAGCGACAGCGCGTTGCAGAAGAACGGCCTCGGCAAGTCCGCAAAATGTTGCTGCGGCAACCAGCGGCGCAAGAACTCGTGGAACGTCCGGCCTTTGTAGACCGATGCGTGCCGGTAGCCCTTCACCAGGAACTTCAGCAGGTTGAGCCGGAAGTAGTCCTTGAAGGAGATCTGCGACGCAACCTCCTCGATGCGACGACTATCCATTCCAGACGCGAACAGGCCGCCCATCACAGCGCCCATGCTCGTGCCCACCACTTCGTCGACATGCAGCCCAAGGCGTTCGATCGCCCGGATCACGCCGATGTGGCAATAGCCGCGCATGCCGCCGCCGCCGAGCACCAGCACGGTCCGCCGCGGCGGGTCTGCCGGGCGCAGACCGCCCTTCGGCTCAGGGCGTCCGCTGCGATAGCGCTCGTCGTGCACGGGATCTCAGATCGGGGGGTTCTGTGCGGCTGCTTCATCGCGGGCGCAAGTCCCGACCGCCGCAGGTCCGATAGATCGGAGGACACCGGCAGGAGGCTGAAGCGGATAACCGCGGCTGCCCTGCTGGCTAGCAGAAGGAAGGGGCCGGCTAACCCGCCGGACGGACATGACCTCGTGGCGTGAACTTCAGCGCATGACTCGCGCAGACCAGCGTCGCATGCAGGACGAGCTGCTGCGCCGCTACGTGCGCGAGTACCTCTATCCCTTCAGCTCCTACTACCGCGAGCAGTTCGATCGCGCCGGCGTTCGGCCCGAGCAGATCCGCGGCGTCGACGACCTTCGCCGCGTGCCGCTGTCGCAAAAGCGCGACCTGCTGCCGACGCAAGATGACCCTCAGAGGTTCAAGCGGTTCATCCTTCAGCCAGACCCTGCGTCGCTGAAGGCCGCGTGGCCATTGTCGCGCAAGCTGCCGCTGCTCTGGCAGAAGTGGACCAAGGGCGCTGCGGCCGTGCGCGAGCAACTGCGCGCCGAGTTCTATCCCTGCTTCATGACCTTCACGACCGGCCGTTCTGCAGAGCCGGTGCCGTTCTTCTACTCGCCGAAGGACATCCAGAACCTGCACACGACGGGCTCGCGGCTCGTCGACGTGATGGGCCTGCACAGCGAGTTGCGCATCGCAAACGTGTTCCCTTATGCGCCGCACCTCGCGTTCTGGCAGGTGTTCTTCGCCGGCCAAGCGACCGGAATGATGGCGCTGTCGACCGGCGGCGGAAAGGTGATGGGCAGCGCGGGTGATCTGCGCGCGATCGCGCGCTTGCGTGCCGAAGTGCTCATCGGTGTGCCGGGCTACATCTACCACCTGCTGCGCAAGGCGTCGGCGGAAGGGATGGACCTCTCATCGATCCAGTCGGTCGTGCTCGGTGCCGAGCGTGTTCCTCCTGGCCTCAAGCAGAAGATCCGCGAGCTGCTCGCTGGAATGGGCGCGCGCGACGTGCGCGTGTTCGGCACGTATGGCTTCACCGAGGCCCGCATGGCCTTTGCCGAGTGCCCCACGCACGACAACCAATACACCGGCTACCACCTGTATCCGGACATGGCGATCTTCGAGGTCATCGATCCGAAGACGGGAGAAGTCCTGCCTGAAGGCAGCGATGGCGAACTCGTGTTCACGCCGCTGCAAGCGCGCGCGAGCACGGTGTTCCGCTACCGCACCGGCGATCTCGTCCGCGGCGGCATCCGCCACGAGCCATGCCCGCACTGCGGCCGCACCGTGCCGCGCATCAGCAGCGACCTCACGCGCGAGTCCTCGATGAAGGACCTGCAGTTGCTGAAGGTGAAGGGCACGCTCGTCAACCTCGAGGACTGCGCAGTGCTGCTCGGCGGCATTCGCGAAGTCGAGGAATGGCAGATCGAGCTGCGCAAGAAGGACGACGATCCCATGGAAGTCGACGAGATGATCGTGCACCTCGCGGTGCGCGACGAGTCGACGCGCGAGGCCGTCGCCAAGAACATCAGGGAGCAGTTCAAGGGCCGCCTCGAGGTGGCTCCGAACCGCGTGGAGTTCCTCGGTCTCGACGCAATGCTGCGCAAGATCGGGATGGAAACCGAGATGAAGGAGAAGCGCTTCGTCGACGCGAGGCCCAAGGTATGAGCAGGGACGAAAAGGATCTCGTGATCGTGGCGGGCTGGCGCACGCCGTTCTGCAAAGCGTCGGGCGCGCTCTCGGGCTCGTCCGCTGCCGACCTCGCAACACACGTGTTCCGCGAGACCATCGATCGCACGGGCATCGACCCGCGCGTGATCGACGAGGTGATCCTCGGTTGCGCGGGCCCCGATGCGGCCGAAGCCAACGTCGCGCGCGTCGCGGCGTTGCGCGCGGGCTTGCCAAAGGAAACGCCCGCCGTGACCGTGATGCGCAACTGCGCGTCCGGCATGGAGGCGCTGCTCGCCGCGCAACAACGGCTGCGCGCAGGCGACGGCGAGGTGTTCCTCGTCGGCGGCGCCGAGTCGATGAGCAACTTCCCGCTGCTCATGGGCAAGCGGCTCGTCAAGTTCTTCGGCGGACTGTCGAAGGCAAAGACCGCAGCCCAGCGCCTCTTGGCACTGTCGCGCTTCCGTCCCTCGTCGCTGAAGCCGCGCATCGCGGTCGTCGAAGGCCTCACCGACCCCATCACCGGATTGATGATGGGCAACACCGCCGAGAACGTGGCCCGCATGTTCGGCATCGGCCGCGAAGAGATGGATCGCTTTGCGCTGCAAAGCCACCTGCGCGCGGAGAAGGCGACTCTCGATAGTCGCTTTGCGGCGGAGATCGCGCCGTTCACGAGCCTGCCGGACTTCGCCGCGATGGTCGCGAACGACGACGGCGTGCGTCAGGGCCAGACGATGGAAGCGCTGCAGAAGCTGCGTCCGGTGTTCGACAAGAACGCGGGCGACGTGACGGTCGGCAACGCATGCCAGATCACCGACGGCGCGGTCGCGATGCTGTGCACGTCGATGAAGAAGGCGCGCGAACTCGGCCTCACGCCGATCGCGGCGATCCGCGGACACGCGCGCGCAGGGTTGGCGCCGGAGTTCATGGGCCTCGGCCCCGTGCACGCGACGCCCAAGGCGCTGCACGAAGCGGGCGTCAAGTTCTCCGACCTCGACCTCGTCGAGATCAACGAGGCGTTCGCCGCGCAGGTGCTCGGTTGCCAGCGCGCGTTCGCGGACGCGAACTACTGCAAGAACGAGTTGGGTCTGTCGTCGGCGATCGGCGAACTCGACTCCGACAAGCTCAACGTGAACGGCGGAGCGATCGCACTCGGCCACCCCATCGCTGCGTCCGGCGCACGCTTGCCGCTGACGCTCGCCCACGAACTGCGCCGCCGCGGCCGCCGGTTCGGACTCGCCGCGCTGTGCATCGGCGGCGGCCAAGGCCAAGCACTCGTCCTCGAAGCGCTCCCGTGAACATGAACACCACCGAGACCCGCACCGAGTCCCCCGTCGCGCAACCAGCGGCGCAGGCGTTCGAACTTCCGATCACGGTCGATGCGCGCGGCATCGCCGTGCTGCGCCTTGGCGCGCCGGACGAGAGCGTCGTCACCTTCACGAAGGAGCGCTTGCTCGCGCTCGATCGCGCGCTGCAGTCGCTGCAGCAGCGATCTGGCCTGCGCGGCGTCGTCATCACGGGGCCGAGCCCCGCGATGTTCTGCGCCGGCGCTGACATCGGACTGATCCATTCGATCCAGTCCGTGGCCGAAGGCCGCGATGCCGCGACGCTTGGCCGCTCGATCTTCGAGCGCTGCCGCAAGATCACAGTCCCGGTGGTCGCTGCCATCGAGGGCCCCTGCGTCGGCGGCGGTTGTGAACTCGCGCTGTTCTGCGACGTGCGCGTGGCGAGCGAGCATCCTTCGACGCAGATCGGCTTGCCCGAGACCAAGCTCGGCATCGTCCCGGGCTTCGGCGGCACGCAGAACATGGCGCGCCTGCTCGGCCTCCCCACAGCGCTCGACCTGATCCTGGGCGGCAAGCTGCTCAAGACCGTGCCGGCGCTCAAGAAGGGCCTCGTCGATCGCATCGCGCCGCGCGAGAAGCTGCTCGCGGTTGCAATCGAGGAGATCGAAAAGCTCGCTGCCAAGGGCAAGAAGGCGAAGTCGCGCAAGCTGAAGGGACAGGCGTTCTGGCTCAGCAAGACGCCACTTCGTTCGCTCGCCGTCAACGCTGCCAAGAAGCAGCTCGACAAGGGCCAAGCGCGGTTCTACCCAGCGCCCAAGGCCGCCTTGGAGTTGTGCGTCGCCGCGTTCACGAAGCCCGAGGCCGATGGCTTCGAGCAAGAGGCCCGCGCGCTCGGCGAGATGATCGCGACGCCGGTCAGCAAGGCGCTGACGCAACTGTTCTTCTTGACGGAGCGCAGCAAGCGCCTTGGCAAGGGCAACGGCGCGCGCAACGTCGACCGCGCGCTGATCGTCGGCGGCGGCGTCATGGGCGCAGGCATCGCCGGCCAACTCGCGAACAAGGGCATCGACACGCGCCTGTGCGACCTCTCTGGCGAAGCACTCGCAAAGGCGAAGGCTCGCCTGCAGCAGGACCTGTCGCGGCGCGTGCAGCGCAAGCAACTCAAGAAGCACGAGGCCACCGCGATCCAGGACAAGCTCGCCGTGTCGAGCGACTGGGGCAGCCTCGCGCACGTGGACCTCTGGCTCGAAGCCGTCGTCGAAGACCTCGCCGTGAAGCGCAAGCTGATGGCGCAGGCCGTCGCGAAGGGCCTCCCGTCCGACGCGATCCTCGCGACCAACACGAGCTCGCTGCCGGTCGATGCCATGGCCGATGCGGTGCCCAACCCCGAGCGCGTGGTCGGCATCCACTTCTTCAACCCACCGGAGAAGATGCCGCTGGTCGAAGTGATCCGCGGCAAGCGGACGAGCGACGCCGCGGTCGCGACCGCGTGCCGTCTCGCGACCCGGATGGGCAAGTTCCCGGTCGTCACCGGCGACAGCCCGGGCTTCTTGGTCAACCGCTGCCTGTCGCCGTATCTCAACGAGGCGGCGCGCTTGCTGGTCGAAGGCAACGACCCTGAGTTCCTCGACCGCGTGCTGCTCGACTTCGGCATGCCGATGGGACCGTGCCGTTTGCTCGACGAGATCGGCTTCGACGTCGCGACCAAGGTCAGCGAAGTGATGGAAGCCGCGTTCACGGATCGCATGCAGCCGTGCTCCTTGTTCGCTGCGATGGTCGCGGCGAAGGCGCTCGGCAAGAAGAGCGGCGGCGGCATCTACGACAAGGACGGCAAGGGTCAGGGCCCAGGCCGCAAAGTGCTCGACGACGTGCGCGCGCGCCGCGGCGTGCCGACGCGCACCGCATCGCGTAGCGAAGTGATCCAGCGCCTGATCTATCCGCTCGTCGACGAGGCATATCGCTGCCTCGACGACGGCGTGGTCGGAGCCGAGCAGGATCTCGATCTCGGCCTTGTCATGGGCATCGGATTCCCGCCGTTCCTCGGCGGCATCACCGGCTACGCAAAGAGCGAAGGACTGAAGACGATCGTCAGCGCGCTCGACGAGCTCGCGCGCACGATCGACGCGCGCTTCCGCCCCAGCGACGGCCTGCGTCGCCGCGCGGTCGAAGCCTGATTGCGCGCATCGCCGCAGCATCGCGGCGATGCAAATTGCGCGAGTTGCTGCGCACTGCGCGCCTCGCGCATGCCTCCCGAAAAAAATCTCGCGGTTTATTCGGCCATGGCATCGAGCGATGCGCACCGCCCCCGAAACCTGCCTGCGCGAAGTGAGTAGACTTACGCGTGCGCGCGCAGAAAGCGGTGCCTGACCGCCTGCCGCCACGGGGGAGTTTGCTTGCGTCGATGCCCATGGTGTCGGCGTACTGTTCTATGTCGATCCGGCTAGGCCTTGCCCTGTGCGTGCTGGCCGGCTGCCAAGTGCAGCCGACTCGGCCCGCGGCCATCGATGCGGCGATGCCCAGCAACAACGAGGCACTGGATCGCTTCGCAGTCGGCCACGGCATCTGCCTCGGCGTCGAATACCTGCCTCCGCCCAACGCCGCTGCGGCGCCCGCGGCGCTCCACTGGGGAGAGCCACAGGATCGGCCCTCAGACCACGCGCGCAGCGGTTCCCAATTGCCCAAGCGGCTCGGCGCGCGCGAAGCCAACCAACGCGCAATCGCGAACCGCGATGGCGAAACGACTGCGATCGACGACATGGCGATGCAGTTCCTCGACGACCTCATGGGCGACGACCGTCGCCGCATGCGGTGGGAGTTTGGCGCGCCGCTGCTGACCGCGCAGAACTACGACGAGCAGAGCCCGGGCATCGACCTGCGCTCCGACGAGATCGCTGCCGAAGACCAAGACCTGCGGCTCTCGCAGAGCGGCATGCAGATCCTCCGCCGCCCGTTCCAGCGCATGCTGCGCCGCACGCCGCTGGTGTCTGGACTCGAGGTCCAGATCGACCGGATCGCAAACGGACGCAACGAGGCGGAAGACGCAGGAGAATCGACCGAGGGCACTGAGTACGGGCGTGTCTCGTTTCTCGTGCGACCCAACCGACTCTCGGATCCGGTCGAGATCGGCTACCGGCGCTCTGGGCTCCGGATCGCGACGACACAAGAGCAGCTGAAGTGCACGTGCACGATCCCGCTCGGCAACGGCGTGTTCCTCGAGTTGCGCGCGCGACAGACCTATGCCGACGACAGCTGGCAGCTGCGCTCGGACTTGCGCTGGCAATACTCGCAGACCACCAACTTGCACTTCGCCGTAGGCAACGGCCTCGACTTCTTGCCCTCGTCTCCGACCTACAGCCTCGAAGGCACGCCCTTCGACGGATCCTCTGGCGTGCTGTTCTATGCAGTCCACCTGTTCTGAGTCCGCGAGCGCAAGACGCTCCTGGAGAGCGATCGCCGCAGTTGCGCTCTCCGCGCTACTAAGCTCGTGTGCATTCACGGACGCGCCTGCGTTCCCGCGCCCCGAACTCACGTTGTCGCAGGAAGAGCGAGACGCATATGCGCTGCCGGGGCCAGTGCAGTTGCTCAAGATCGAACCGGTTGGCAGCGGCGGCACGTTCGTAGGCGACCTTGCCTGTGGCCCAGAGACGGTGCACTTCCACCTCTACGAGCACCAGAAGAAGGACGCGCCGCTCGTTCTGCTGGTGCCGATCCTCGGCGGCGGAGAAGAACTGTTGCGCACGATGGCGCGCCGGTTCGTGCAGCGTGGCTACCACGCTCTCTATTGCGACCGCGCCGGATCGGCGCTGCGTCCGCCGCAGCGCGGCCCCGAGCTCGAGAAGCTGCTCGTCCGCACGGTGCTCCACCAGCGCATCGCGCTGCGGTGGGCCCGCAACAGCGAGCAAGTGCGCCCGCAGTCGACGTTCGCGTGCGGCGTCTCGATGGGTGGCATCGTGACGACGTTGCTCACCGCGCTCGAACCCGGTCTACAAGGCTCGGCGATGTGCCTCGCGGGCGCGGACCTACCGACGATCCTCGGCAACAGCTCCGAAGGCCGCATCCAGAAGTGGCGCGACTGGCGGCTTGCTACCGATGGCATCAGCGGGAGCCCGCTAGACCAAGAACTGCGCCAGAGCCTGCGCTCCGACCCGCTGCGCTTTGCGCCCTACGTGCAGACCGACCGCGTGTTCCTGGTCGCAGCAGAGTTCGACGAGGTCGTGCGTCCGCACCACCAGGACCTGTTGTGGGAAGCGCTCGGGCGACCGCAGCGTCTGTCGATCCCGCTCGGCCACTACTCCGCTGCGATCTGCCTCGACCCGCTGGTCAGTTCGATCGCGGACTTCTTCGACGCGCGGCAACACGACGGCAGCCACCTGGCGGTCGCAGCCAGCGCGCCGTGATGCGGCCCACCGCGCGGCTCGCCTAGTCCTGAGCGAACCCAGGGAGTCGTATCGACCCTTGCGCGTCTTCGTCGGCCACCCTTTCATTGTCGCCCGTCTTCGACCCAACCAGAGAGCCCATGGCCCTTCGCTTCGACCTCAGCCGTCCAATCCAGGCAGCCGCCCTTCTCGTCGCACTTGCAGCCAACCTGCATGCCCAGCTTCCGGGCGGCCTCGGTGGCCTCGGTGGCCAGGAACCAGCAGCAGTTGCGCCGCCGCGCTCGCCTGCCGAGAAGCTCGAAGACCTCAAGCGTGAGATCGATCGCCTGAAGGGCGAGATCCAGTTCGTGCAGCAGCGCGCAGCGCTCGGCGCTGCCCCGATCAAGGACCGGTTGCAGAACCGCGTGTTTGCGCCGCGCTCGATCGATGCCGGCCAAAGCTCGGCTCCGATGCCTGCGCCCGCGGTCCCGGTGACACCGCAGCCGGCGCGCCGCATGACGTCGGACGAGCAGCAGAAGTATCAGGGCGACGTGATGATGGTCTGCCAGGGTCGCGCGATCCGCACCGCAGACTTCCAAGCGCTCGTCGACTACCTCGGCACCGTCAAGGACGCTGGCGACCTCACGTCGCGTGAGCAGCGCACCGCGCTCGAACTGATCCGACTCGAAGCCGTCCTCGGCTCGTTCGAAGAGTCGAGCCTCGAAGCGAAGCAGCAGATCGACGCCGCCAAGAAGGAACTCGACGAGGGCAAGGCGTGGACCGAGGTCCAAAACCGCTACGGCCGCGGCCCGAACATGGCGCAAGAAGGCAAGATCCAGGTCGCGCGCTATTCGCCGCTCGGCCTTGAGGTCGAGAAGGCTGCGTTCACGACGGAGAAGGGCAAGGTCATTGGCCCAGTCCGCGGCGCAACCGGCTACGCGATCCTCGCGATCGACGGCCTGACCAAGACGGACACGGACGCCGGCGACATGGTCGACGCACGCCTGATCTTCGTGCCCTACCACGGCGATCCGGGCGACATGGACAAGGTCCGCGCGCAGGCGATCACCGGGCAGGTTGATCTCGTGGTCCGCGATGACGCCGCGCTGATGAAGCTGCCGCCGTCGCTGCGCCCCGCGATGCCGCAGGTTCCCGCGGTGAAGCGCGAGGTCGAGATGACGACCGGCGGCCAGGACCAGCCGGTCAAGAAGGAAGAAGCGAAGAAGTGAGCCGCTGCGCGGGGCCTCTGCCTCGCGCGCCCGATCGCATGCGGGCTCGGCTGTTCCGCTTCTCTGCTGCAGTGCATCGACTGCAGAGCGTCCGTCCGTAGTCTCCTCCGCGGCCTCCCCCACAAGGCCCCTGTTTCCCGCACCTCTGTTTCGCACCCCCTAGGGAGGCCTCATGCCGAGCATCCGCCGCAGCGGCGGCGCCGTTCTGTTCTTCTACGAGGGCAAGTTGCCCGCGCCCGACGAGGACGCGTTCTCCGCCGCTCTCCAGAACCGCCGCTTCCGCACTATCGAAGACGCCGCCAGCGAAGAGATCTCCGCTGGCTGGATCACTCCGGTCGATCCGACCGGCGACTCCTTCGCGCAGGAAGACATGGATGCTGGCGCAGCTGTCTGGCTCCGCGTCCGCATCGACAAGAAGCAGTTGCCGCGCAAGTGGCTGCAGATCCATCGCGACGTCGCGGAGAAGGCCAAGGGCAAGAAGCTCTCCGCCAAGGAACGCCGCGAACTGAAGGACGACCTCACCGACAAGCTGCTGCCGCGCGTGCTGCCGACGATCAACATGGTCGATGCGCTGCTCTACCCGGAACGCAAGACGGTCGTGCTGCTCAACACGAGCAAGTCGGTCGGCGAGACGTTCCAGAAGCTGTTCTTTGAGTCGTTCCAGCTCCCGTTGGAAATGGCGGATCCGCTGCGCCTGGGCTTCCGCTCGGGACTCGATCCCGAAGCCCAGCACAGCCTGCAGCGTGCGGAGCCGATCCGCTGGTTCCGCGAAGGCGAAGCACGCACGCGCCGCGCGGTCGAATCGAACGACGACGAGATGGAGACCGAAGCATGAGCGCCGAAACCCAACGCGCGCCGAGCGGCGCAGAGACGCATGGATTCCTCGGCGAGGAGTTCCTGACCTGGATCTGGTTCCGCTGGGAAACCGAAGGCGGCGAGTTCCATCTGCCCGGCGGCCGCGTGATCGGCGTGGCGCTCGACGACTTCCTGACGTTCGCAGCACCAAGCGATGACGAAACGGAGCAGACGCTGCGGCACGGGCTCCCCACCCGCACCGAAGAAGCGCGCACCGCGCTGCGCCAGGGCCGCAGGCTCCGTCGCGCGCGCATGATCATCGCCGAGGGGCCGCGCCAATGGTCGGTGACGATCGACGGCGCGACCATGCGCCTGTCGGGCGCGAAGTTGCCCGAAGACGCCGAGGAGTGCGAGTCGGACAACGATCGCAATGCCGACCGCACGGCAAACTGGCTCGCGCTGCACGAACTCGTGCACAGCCTCTACGCGCAGTTCTTGAAGGCGCGCCTGGCCCCGGACTACCGCAAGACGGGCGCAGAGAAGCAGGCTCAGTGGATGCAGAAGTGACGCCGCAGAACTGCGGCTCGCTTCATCCCACTTCGACCGGAACGACATCGACCGCGGCGCCTGCGGCTTGGAGCGAGGCCGCGAGCAGGTCCGCAGCACGCTGCGTTCGCACGGGCTGACCGGCATCGCAACCCCACACGACCGCGAGCACGCGCGTGGTCTCGGGTCGCGTCTTGGTTCGCTGCGCGTCCTTCACCGCATTCGCGCACGGCCCCACTTCGTCGCAAAGGCAAACGAGACCGCCGAGGTCGATGGTCTGCCCGCCTTGGTTGAACACGTAGGTGGCACCCTCCGGACTCGTCGCCACCGATAGCGCGCCCGACACGAGGTCTAGATCGACGACGCTGATCGGCAGCCCGGACTGCAGCGACGCATGGTTGCCCGCGTCGACCGCCGCGTTGATGCACGGCCAACGGCCGTCTGCGAGCGCGCCCGCGAGATACTCCGACGATGGCTTGCCGCGGCCCGTCGGTCGGTAACCGCGCTGGCGCAGCATGTCGCGAACCGCAGTGCGCAGGTCGGCGTCGGGCTCGGGCGCAGACGATGGAACGGGCAACGTCGGAAGCGACGACATCGGCGAAGTGAACTCCGCGCGCAACGCCACGACGCACAGGCCCGGCAACGGCTCGACGCGAATCGCAGTCGTCATCGAACGGACTCCGGCATGCGCGAGAGCGCGGAGCGATGCAGCGCGAAGATCAACTCACGCTCGCTCGCGAACGTCTCCGCGCGCGTGCCGCCGATCAACGCGGGCTGCGGCTCCATCTCATCGCGGCGCAGGTGGTCCGGCATCTCCGTGACCTTGCGCCAGTTGCCTTGCAGGCGATGCCGCCACAACTCCGCGCCGGACTCCGTCGACACGAGCCGCCACGTGACGTCCCAACTCGCGCCAGAGAAGCGCGCGCTCGGCTCCACTTCCCACGCGGAGATCTCGATGCGCAAGACGGCATCGACGCCGACCTGCTGCTGCAGTCGCTGCAACGCGTCGGGCTCCGGTTGGTCGCCGACAAGCGCGCCGCAGCGCTGCGCGAGGTCGAAGCCAGCTCCGAGCGGCAATGCGCGATAGCCGCGTTGTGCGATCGCGCGCTCCGCGCCGAACGCGAAGCCGCGAAGGTCCATCGCCAAGCCCTCGCGCATCGAGACCGGAGGCAGCACGAGGATCGCGCTCGGCGCGGGTCCATCGAA
>JBEELK010000228.1:0-3205 GCA_041168165.1 Planctomycetota bacterium
GCCATCACCATGCCCTTCTTGCCTGGGGCGTTGACGAAGCGATCGCGTGAGAATCGCAGATGACGTTCGAAGCCGCGGAAGCGCTCGGTCTTGCCTTGCTTCGCGCGACCGAGGATCGCGAACAACTCGTGCACCGTTTCGCGAGGCACGACCTTGCGCAAGAACACGATCGCGGCGCCGACGGGATCGACGTCGACGTGGAAGTACGAGCGCGCAAAGCCGAACAGCGCCGACACGTCTTCTTCGGACTGGATCACCGCGTCGACCGCGACGCCGCGGTCCGTGTTCTCCAACGCGATGACGATCGGCGACGAATGCGTCCAGCCCGTGGCCTTGCCGATCAGGTACGCGCGCGTGTCGCGATAGAACACGGGCGTCAGCACGTCGATGCACACGACCGTGTCGCCGCGCAATTGGCGCGCGTAGTGCTCGCGAACCTGCATCGCGAGGTAATGCGCGCAGCGCGCTTGGTCGGCGTAGCCGACGCTCCACGAGTAATCCGCGAGGAGCGCAGCGAACATGCGCTCCAGCGATCCTTCGGAGTGATAGTTCTTGCCGATCAGCGGGCCCGCGATGTTGCGCAGCGGGATCGTCTCTTCGCCCGTGAACTGGATCGCATCATCGACGCCTGACGTGAAGAAGAGGCGTCGCGACACCGAGCTGAAGTAGGTCTTCGTGAACTCGACGTCCGCATACGAGTGGACCAGCGCCGAGAAGATCGACTTGGCACGAACCCACACCGCGCGATCCGTGGCGCGATCGCCGAGCACCGCGCGCGCGTGCGCAACCGACGCGGAAACGTGCTCGTCGTAGAGGTCGATGCGCTCAGCGGAGTCGCGTTGCCCGCCCTTCCAATCGCGCGACTCGAAGCGACCCTTGGCGCGGCGCGTGATCGCGCGGAACTGCGCGTTGTATTCGAGGAACGCGTCCTTGATCGCAGACGCGATGCCCGCGGCGAGTTGCTCGTCGTTCGCAGTCTTCGCCCACGTCATGTCCGGGTGCTCGGTCATCGGCCCTTCATCGGCATCGGATCCGCCTCGACCGCAGTCGAACCGCCCATCGCACGGGCGACTGAGACCACGATCCCAGCCATGCGCAACTGCGGCAGTGGCCATGGGTCGCAATCGGCCCAGAACCCGTGGGCACGCTCGCGACGATGCGCCGCGCGCCGTTGCCGCCGTAGGATCCGGCGAATGCGCACGCTGCACGAACCGCAGTTCCACCTGTTGATGGCGACGCTCGTCGTCGCAAGCCTGCTGCTCGAACAGGAAGGGCCGCGCCTCGTCCGCGGGTTTGCGCTGCCCGAGGTTGGGCTGCTGACGTTCACGCTCGGCATGTGCTGGCTCGCGCTGTTCGCGGGCCACCGCATCAAGAACCTGCACCTTCGCATCGAAGCGCTGGAAGAGCGACTGCGGCGGACTGCGGCTATCGCGCAGGCTCTCGAAGACGACGCGCGCGCGCGGCGCGGCTTGCCGCTGCGTTGATCGCGCTCTCCGCCATCAACGAAGGCTGAGACTCACGACTGCGGCTGCGGGTTTTCGCGTGCTCCCGCATCACCGCGCTGCGATGGTGTCGCGCGTGACCGCACCCGACGACCGTTCGGATTTGCGCCTGCTCGCGCTCGCGAGCATTCCAGGCGCCTGGCTCTGCCTCTTGATGCCGGTGTTTGCGCAAGAGTCCTACTACTGGACCTACGCGCAGCATCCAGACCTGTCGTACTACGACCACCCGCCGATGGTCGCCTGGATGATCTGGCTCGGGACGCGCGTGTTCGGCGACGGCGCGTTGGGCATTCGCTTCCTGACAATGTTGTGCGGCATCGCGACGATGGCGCTCGGCATGCGGATGCTGCGCGCATGGGGCGCCAACGCGACGGCGCGCGCCGCATGGGCGCTCGCGAGTTCTTGCGCGCCGGCGCTGCTCGCGACGCGCTTCCTCGCCAATCCCGACCCGCCGCTGTGCTTGTTCTTCTTGGCGACGATGGCGTCACTGTGGAAGGCGCGCGACGGTCGCATTCGCTGGTGGCTGCTCGCGGGCGCATTCGCGGGGCTCGCGCTGCTCAGCAAGTACACCGCTGCGTTCCTCGCCGTGAGCGGCGCCGTGTTGCTGTTGCTCGATCCAACGATGCGCAAGCAACTGCTGCGGCCCGGCCCTTGGCTCGGCGTCGTGACGGCAGCGATCGTGTTCGCGCCTGTGGTGCTATGGAACGTCAACAACGACTTCGAGTCGTTCCGCTTCCAGACCGAGAGCCGATTCGCGCGCGCGAACTTCCGCATCGATTGGCTGTTCCAGTTCCTTGGCCAACAGATCGGCGTAGCACATCCAGCGATCGCCGCTGCGATCCCATTCGCTGTGCTTTGGCTGCTGCGCCGCGCCCGCGAACGCGACGTGCGAGCGCTGTGGCTGCTCGCGTTTGCGCTGCCGATGCCGCTGTTCTTCCTCTGCAACGCCCCAATGATGCAGGTGAAGCCCAACTGGATCGCGCCGTCGTATCTGCCGCTGCTGCTCGGAGCCTCGCTGTGGTTCTCGGAGAGCGGGATCCAGGATCGCAAGCCAAAGCTCGCGAAGGCCGCAAAGGTCGCATTGCTCGCCGTGCTGCCCATCGCTGCACTCGCGCCGCTCATGGTCGCATGGCCACAACACCGCGGTTCGTCGTGGACTGGATGGAGCGAGATCGCGACGGCGGCGGACGCGTGGGAACAGCGCATCGACGCCGAGGACACGATCGACGGCAACGTGTTCGTGTTCGCCGCGGACTACAAGGACGCTGCGCAACTGACGCGCGCGCTGCGTGTGTTGGCAACGGAGCGCCACGACAGCACTCCATCGCCGCAAGCGCTCGCACAGAACGTGTTCGGCCAACCCGCGCTGCAGTTCGACCACTGGGACTCCCCCGCCTCGCACATAGGCCAAGCCGCGATCTTCGTGTTGCCACGTGCGAACGAGCGCCAAGCGATGGTCGAACGCATGCGCGAGCGCTTTGACTCTGCCGAGAAGGTCGACCACGTCGACGTGACGCGCTTTGGAGTCAAAGTGCTCGACGCCGACGTCTACGTGTGCCGCGGCTACAAGGGCGCCAACTGACGCGAACGGAACGCTGCGCTCAGAATCGCAGCGCGAAGCCCACCCACAACTGCGCCTCGTTCTGGCTCGGGTTGCGGTCGTTCTCGCGGCCCAATGCGTTGGAGACGTGGTGGTAGGTCAG
>JBEELK010000229.1:0-10839 GCA_041168165.1 Planctomycetota bacterium
AAGAGTCCGCGTTCGACAGCAACCAGTGGAACGCAGCCGTCGGCATGGGCGGCGGCGCTGGCGGCAAGTTTGGCGGTCGCGGCGGTGGCCGTGGCGGCCTCGGCGGCGGCGGTGGCAAGCAGACCGCTGCGGCCATCGAAGCTGGCCTCGAGTGGCTCAAGAACCACCAGGACGAGGACGGCAAGTGGGACTGCGATCAGTTCATGAAGCACGACGAGAACGGCGAGCCGTGCGACGGCCCCGGCAACGGCGTGCATGACGTCGGCGTCACCGGCCTCGCGCTCCTCGCCTTCCTCGGCGACGGCAGCACGATGCGCGCGGGTCCCTACAAGGACACGATCAAGTCCGGCATCAAGTGGCTGCGCGAGCAGCAGAACGAAGAGAACGGCCTCTTCGGCACCAACGCGTCGAACGACTTCCTCTACGGCCACGCGATCGCGACCTACGCGATGTGCGAGGCGTATGGCCTGTCGAACTACACGCTGCTCAAGAACAACGCCCAGAAGGCGATCAACTACCTCGAGTACCACCGCAACCCGTACGCGGTCTGGCGCTACCAGCCGCGCGACAACGACAACGACCTGTCGGTGTCGGGTTGGTGCATCATGGCCTACGAGTCGGCCAAGTACTTCAAGCTCCAGGTCAACGACGCGGCGATCAAGATCGCCGAGACGTGGATCGACCAAGTCACCGACGCGAACGGCCGCGCTGGCTACAGCAAGGCTGGCGAGCCGAGCTCGCGCCACGTCGGCGACCACATGACGCGCTTCCCGCCGGAGAAGGGCGAGGCGATGACCGCGGTGTCGCTGTTCTGCCGCTTCTTCATGGGCCAGGACCCGAAGGAGAAGCCGACGATGAAGCAGGCTGCGGACCTCATCAAGATGAAGCCGCCTGTGTGGGACGCCAAGAGCGGCTCGATGGACCACTACTACTGGTACTACGCGACCTACGCGATGTTCCAGATGGGCGGTCAATACTGGAAGGACTGGTCGGCCAAGCTCAACGACGCCGTCGTCAAGCCGCAGCGCCAGGACGGCAACTTCAAGGGCTCGTGGGATCCGATCGACGTCTGGGGCGAGGATGGCGGCCGCGTCTACTCGACCGCGTCGCTCGTGCTGACGCTCGAGGCCTACTACCGCTACAGCAAGCTGGTCCGCTGATCGAAGTTGCGGCGCGGGTCCAACGACGCGCGCTGCAGGAAGCGACCAACGACGAAGGGCTCGCTGCGCAACGTGCGCGGCGAGCCCTTCGCGCTTTGTGGGACGTCGGTTCGCTGCGAGCTGCGTTCAGTCCCCCACTTGGAACACGACGCGCCCATCGACGATCGTCAGCAGCACGCGCGCTGACAGGATCTCCGCCTCGCTGCACTCGCGCAGGTCGCGATCGAACACGGTGAAGTCCGCGCGCTTACTGGACTCGATCGTGCCGAGGTCCTTCTCCGCGAACATCGCGTGCGCCGCATGCGCCGTGAAGCCGCGCAACGCATCCACGCGCGACAACTGCTGGTCCTTGCGCATCGGCTCGCCATCGGGCGATGCCTTGGTCGTGACCGCCGAGAACAGTCCTTTGCGCACGTCGACGCTCTCGACGGGGAAGTCGCTGCCGAACGCAACCGGCAGGCCGAGCGCGAGCAGTTCGCGCCACGCGTAGGCAGTGCCGATGCGCTGCTCGCCAAGGCGTTGCGCAGCCCACGGCATGTCCGACGTGAGGTGCGTCGGCTGCATCGATGGGATCACCGATAGTGCGACGAACCGCGCGCGATCCTGCTCCGCCACGACTTGGCAGTGCTCGATGCGCCAACGCGCCGCCTCGCGCGCGCCATCGGCAAAGCGCACCGCCTCGAACACGTCGAGCACTTTGCGATTGGCTGCGTCGCCGATCGCGTGCACGCAGAGTTGCATGCCGGAGTCCGCGCACAGTTGCGCGAGGTCAGGCAGCCCCGCGGACAGCGGCAAGCCGCGGTAGCCCTTCTTGTCGGCGTAGGGCTCCAACAACAACGCGCCGCGCGAACCGAGCGCGCCGTCGGCATACGACTTCACGGCGCGAACCTGCACGAGGCCGCTCTTGCTTGCGCGAGGGCCGCGACGGATCGCCGCAGTCTGGTCGCCCGACAACATCACGTGCACGCGGAGCCCCCACGCGCTTTCGTCCGCCATCGCGACGAGGCGATCGGCTTCATCAGACGATACCCCAGCGTCATGAACGCACGTGAGCCCCGCCACGAAGCACTGCTGCTGCGCCAACAGCATGCGGCGGCGAACGGCCTCGACCGATGGCTCGGGCAACGGCACGAGCGCCATCGCGCGATCGACGAGCACGCCAGTCGGCTCCCCATCGCCATCGCGCAGGATCTCGCCGCCCGTCGGCGCTTCGCTCGACTTGCCGAGCTTGCCTTGCGCGAGCGCGCTCGCGTTCGCGAGCGCCGCGTGGCCATCGACGCGCACGAGCCAAACCGGATTGTCGGGCGTCGCAGCGGATAGGTCGCGGTGATGCGGCATCGACGTGTCGGGCCACAGGTTTTGGTCCCAACCGCGCCCGACGATCCACTCGCCAGGCTTGCGCCCCTTCGCTGCGCGCTGCACTCGCTCGATCAACTCGGCGTAGCTCTTCGCGGCAAACAGATCGACTTCTTCGAGCGCGGCGCCAAGCCCCTGCAAGTGCCCATGCGCGTCTTGCAAGCCAGGCATCACGAACGCGCCCTTCAGGTCGATCGTGCGCGCGCCGTCGCTCGGCTTCTCGCCGGAGTTGGCGATGCGTCCGTTGCGCACGACGAGGTCGCCGCGATACGCAGCGTCGGTTCCGGTCCAAATGCGCGCATTCTGCAGAACAAGATCCTGCGGCGCGGCGAGAGCGAGTGCGAAGGTCAGCAGCATAGGAAATGGCTGCTGCGCAACGTCGCGCGCGCGGCGGTCGGATGCAAACGCCGCCGCTTACTGCGTCACGACAACTCGCCGCCGGCGCAGCGAATCTCACTCTCCGACGTGAAGATCGTGCGGTGCGCGACCTTGCCGCTCGGCACCTTGGCGCCTGGGAACAGCAGGCACTCGGTCAACGCGGAGCCAGCGGCAACGGATGCGCCGTCCATCACCACGGTGCGCTCCAGCAGCGCGCCCGGTTCGACTTCGACCGATGCGCCAAACCAGTTCGGCTCGTTGGCCCGTTCGAGCATGCGCAAGTTGAGTTCGAGCAGATCGGCGGGGAAGGACACGTTGACGTCCTCCTTGACGACCTCGGCCGACTCCACGCGATAGCCATCGTCGATGAAGATCTGGATCGCGTCGGTGATCTCGTATTCGTTGCGCATCGCAGTGCGCGGCGTGCGACGCACGGCGTCGAAGAACGCGAGGTCGAACAGGTAGATACCGCAGCCCTTCAAGTCCGTGCGCGGATGGCGCGGCTTCTCGACGACGCGATGCACGCGGCCGTCAGGCTCGGTCAACACGATGAAGTTGCGGCGGATCTTCGCGAGGTCCGGCTCTCGCTTGCACGCGAGCACGCCTTGTGCGCGACCCGCCGCATGCGACTCCACCATCGCACCAAGGTTCTCGGTGCCGAAGAAGATGTCGCCCAAGAACAGGAAGAACGGCTTGTCGACGTGCGGCTCGAGGCGCGACACCGCGTGCGCGATGCCGAGCGTCTCCTCTTGTTCGACGTAGCGAAGCCGAAGGCCGAACTTGCTGCCATCGCCGAGCGCGCGCACGACTTCGTGGCCGAGGTGCCCGATCACGATCACGACATCGCGAATGCCGAGCTGCGCCATCATGTCCAGCTGATGCACCATCAGCGGCTTGCCGAGCACCGGCAGGATCGGCTTCGGCCAGCGCTCCGAGAACGGCCGCATGCGAGTGCCCTTGCCTGCCGCGAGGATGACGCCCTGGTATTCGGAGGGAGACTTCATTGCGTGAACTCTTCTAGGAAATGGCAACGCGCGGCTTAGGCCGCGCGCGTTCGGTTCGGCGCAGATTAGTTGTTCTGCTGCAGGCTCTTCACTACCGACACGCGATTGGTGACCACGCTGCCGATCACGAGTTCGCGGTCGCCATCGCCATCGAGGTCGCCCATCGAGACGCCCGACGCGCCGAGCGTGCCGGGGAACCCGAACACGTTCGGGAACCCGCCCTGGCCGTCGCCGACCAGCACGCGGAAGTCTTCGCCGAGGCGCGAGGCCACGAGGATGTCCGGGATGCCGTCGCCGGTGAGGTCTTCGGTGAGCAGCGCGCTCGGGAAGTTGCCGGCTGCGAAGCTGGCGCTGGTGAATCCCTGCGCAGCGCCGAACAGCACCGACACCGAGTCCGCTTCTTCGTTAGCGACCGCGAGGTCCACGCGGCCGTCGCGGTTGAAGTCCTCGCTCAGGAGGTAGTTCGGAGCGGCGCCGACCGGGAAGCTCAGGGTCTGCGTGAAGGTGCCGTTGCCGTCATTCTGCAGCACGACGATGTCCGACTGCAGGCGGCGCGACACCGCGAGGTCTACGATCTTGTCGCCGTTGAAGTCCGCCGCGACCACGTCGACCGGCCCGCCGCCGACCTGGATCAGCTGCGGTGCAGCCGAGTAGTCGAAGGCGTTGCTCGTGCCGAGAAGCAGTTGCACGTTGCCACTCTCGTAGCCAGCGATCGCGAGATCGACGAACCCATCGCGGTTGAAGTCCGAGGCGGCCGAGCCGATCGGTGCGTCAGCGTTGCCGAACTGCAGCGACAGGCCAGGCACGAGTTCGAGCGACACGTTGCCCGAGGTCGACAGGTTGCGGAGGATCTTGACGCCTCCGCGCACCGACACGACGAGGTCCTTCTTGAGGTCGCGGTCGATGTCCGCAACGCGGACCTGCGTGACCGGCGAACCGATCTCGATCGTCTGCGTCGGAACCAGCGAGAGGTTCTCGTTGGCGCTCATCACGACGAGGCGCGACTCGTGTGCATCGCCGGCGATGACTTCCGGGCGGCCGTCGCCATCGAGGTCGACGCTGACGGCGATGCCCGATTCGATCAGGCCCGAATCCCAGTTGCGGGCGCCGAGCAGCTTGCCCGAGGCATCCGACAGCCAGAGATTCATGCGGTCGGCGAGACCCGAGAGCACGACGAGGTCGTTCTTGCCGTTGAGGTCGACATCGACGACGGCCGGACGCAGCGGCAAGCCCGTCGAGTCCATCTGGAACGGCTGGCCAAGGCCGCCTGCAGCAGCCTGCGGCACGACGAGGACGCTCGCGCGATCCACGACACACGCGACGAGATCCGCGCGGCCATCGCCCGTCACGTCGCCGATCGTCGTCAGCGAGGCGCGGCCTTCGGCGGCGACGTTCTCCGCCGTATAGGACTGCGTCCCCGTCTGCGCGACGAAGGACGTGATCACCGTGAAGCGGTTCTCCTCGTAGCACGACACGGCGATGTCCGCGGCGCCATCGCCCGTGATGTCGCCGACCGAACAGGCGGCCGGACCGCCGGGGACCGCGAGGATCGTAGGTGCGGGGCTGAACGACTGGTTGGAACCGAGGCCCGCGAACACCAACACGCGATTCAGCGTCGGGTCCGCGACGACGAGGTCCGCGATCTGGTCGCGCGTCGCATCGCCGAGTGCCATCGTGAACGACTGGCCGCCATCGGGCAGCGTGATCGCTTGGCCTTGCGCGAACGAGCCTGCGCCGTCGCCGACGAAGACTTGGATTTCGGGCGAGTACGGCCGCGACACGAGCAGATCGACGATGCCGTCATCGGTCGCGTCGGCTGCGAGCACTTGCAGCGAGCCCGAGCCGATCGGGAACGACGGACCAGGCGAGAACTGCGCGTTGCCGTCGTTCTCGAGCACTTCGACGAACTGCACGTCGCGGCGGAGGATCACGAGGTCGACGTCGCCGTCGGCATCAAAGTCCGAGTGATCCATCCAGATCACGACGCCGCCCGGGTTGAGCAGCTGGCCCGCGGTGAACACGGGGCCGTTGCCGATCAGCACTTGGACTTCGCCTTCGAAGCCGCCGACCGCAAGGTCGACCTTGTTGTCACCGTTGAAGTCCGCCACCGCGCAGTCCGCGTGGAAGGCAACACCGGTGGAGATCTCCGTGCGGGTCTCGAACTTTGGATTCGAGCCGACCGGAACAACCGGGGCGGTTGCGTTGTCGTGACGTGCACATGCCGCAGCAACGGCAAGCGCGAGATAAACGGCAATCTTGGATCGGTGCATTTCGGAGTCGAGACTTGGTGAGATATCGAACGGTACTACCATTGCGCAACACAGGCATTGCGATGCGGCGAGCCGTTCTCGAAGTGAGACACCGAACCACAGCCGCACTGTGCCCATCACCGCATCCGATGCGCACCAGATCCAGCGCGCACCATCGCCCACATGCAGCCAAACAACGGCCCATGCCAAGGGCGTTGTGCCCTGCTCAACCGCCGAACAGGTAGGTCTTCGCGCGCTGTACGTAGTGGGCGGCGCGCCACCGCTGATGCTCCATCTCCTCCTCGGTGACCTGCCGCACGATTTTCCCGGGCAACCCGACCACCAACGAGCGCGGCGGGATGACAGCGTTCTCCTTGATCAGACAGCCGGCGCCGAGGATCGAGTATTCGCCGATGCGCGCGCCGCCGAGAACGATCGCGCCCATTCCGACCAACGCGTAGTCGCCGATCTCAACGCCGTGCAGGATCACGCCGTGGCCGATCGTGACGCCGCGCCCCATCACGAGCGGCGCGCCGATGTCGACGTGGATGCAGCTGTTGTCCTGCACGTTGCACTCATCGCCGATCGTGATCGACGCGTCGTCGCCGCGAATCGTGACGCCAAACCAGACGCCGACGTCTTTGCCGAGGCGCACGTCGCCAACGACGGTCGCGTTGTCCGCGATCATCGCATCGCCGCGGCGCTTCATGCGGCCAACCATGTCGGGATAGACGCGGAACTCGCGGTCTTCGGGAATCATCGGGGATACATCCAGTCGAGGAAGTCAGGCCAGAACAGGACAAGGCACACGCTGATCGCGTTGTGCATCGCGTGCGCGAGCCACGGCGCGAGCAGCGACGCGTGGCGGCGACGCAAGTCGCCGAGGAACCATCCAAGCACGGCGATCGGCAACGCGTAGCTCGCGCCATGCACGAGGCCGAACAATCCCGCAGTCGCGAGGTTGCCCATGCGCTCGCCGACGCACGACGCGCAAAACTCCTGCAGGTAGCCGCGGAACACGATCTCTTCCGCAAGCGGACCAAACAGCACAATGCCGAGCACGACGACAACGCTGCCGAAGTTGCTCACGCCGTTGCGTTCGACATGCACCAGCAACGGCTGCGGTTCGATGGCGACGCCTAGCGCATGCAACAACGCGATGCAGCCGACCGCGAAGAGGGCCCACGCAACGAAGAACGCTGCGTAGCGAGGAACGACGGAAAGCGGCCGCATCGGCGCGAACGCGGGCCCAGGGGGCAAGGCGCGCGCGAGCGAGAAGAGGACCAACGCAGCAAATGCGACGCCGCCCATCTTCGCCGGCATCGATGTGCGCATTGCCTCATCGCCAAATGCGCGCACCAATGCCTCGACAGCAATCGACGGCGCAAAGACGAACGCGAACACCGCGAGAAACGCGCGCAGCATCGAGCCAAACGCAGAACTGCGCGATGTGGCCTCGCTCATTCGCCGGCGATGACGCCCGACGTCGGCGACGACGCAGTGGCGTAGAGCTTCTTCGGAATGCGGCCCGCGAGGAACGCGTCGCGTCCCGCTTCGGCAGCGGCCTTCATCGCGCGCGCCATGCGCACGGGCTCCTTCGCACTCGCGACGCCGGTGTTGAGCAACACGCCGTGTGCGCCGAGTTCGAACGCGACCGCGACATCGCTCGCAGTGCCGACGCCGGCATCGACGATCACCGGCACCTTCGCGCGCTCGAGGATAATGCGGATGTTGTTGGGATTGAGGATGCCCTGGCCGCTGCCGATCGGCGCGCCTGCGGGCATCACGGCGGTGACGCCAACGTCCTCGAGTCGCTTTGCGAGCACGGGGTCATCGCTCGTGTAGCACAGAACGGTGAACCCGTCCTTCACGAGGATCTTCGCGGCCTCGAGCGTGCCGATCGGATCGGGCAGCAGCGTCTGTGGATCGCCGAGCACTTCGAGTTTCACGAGATCGCCCATGCCGAGTTCGCGTCCGAGCAACGCAGTGCGCACCGCATGATCCGCATCGAAGCAGCCCGCGGTGTTGGGCAGCAGCACGTAACGATCGCGCGGCAGGTAGTCGAGCAGCGTCTTGCCCTGCGGCGCACCGAGCTGCATGCGACGCACGGCGACGGTCACGCATTGCGTGCCCGATATCGCAAGCGACTCCACCATCGAGTCCATCGATGGATACTTGCCTGTGCCGAGGAACAGGCGCGAAGTGAACGAATGCTGGCCGAGGACCAGCGGCGAATCGACGAGCACAGTCACGCGGCGGATCGTGCGCTGCTACGCGCAGCGGCACAAGAGCGCGAAGCTGCGATCAGCCGCCGCCGAAGAACGTCACGACCTCGACCTCGTCGCCGTCGCACAACGACGTCTCCGCATGCTGGGCGCGCCGCACGAGCTTCTTATTGCGCTCGACGGCCACTTGGTCCGCGCGCAGCCCGAGCGACGCCACGAGGTCGGCGACCGTCGACGGCGACGGCACGATGCGCGGTTCGCCGTTCAGGGTGATGCGGAGTTGGGCCTGTTCCATTGCGACTCCTTCAGTCCATGCGGCGCAGAACCAGCGTCTTCAGATACTCCGACTCGGGCATCGACAGCCACACCGGATGGTCGGCGCCCGCGCCGATGCGCTGGTGCAGCGCGATCTTGAACGGCAGCCCGCCCGACGCCTGTCGCGCCATGTCCTCGAACATCGGCGGCGTCATGTGGTGGCTGCACGAGCACGTGACGAGCCAACCATGCGGCGCGAGCAAACGCATCGCCTGCCGATTGAGATCGCGGTAACCGCGCAGCGCGCCGTCGAGTTCGCGACGCGACTTCGCGAACGCGGGCGGATCGAGCACGATCAAGTCAAAGCGACGATCGCTCTCGCGCAACGACCGCAGGTAGTCGAACACGTTCGCGCGCTCGGTCGTGAGGCCGGTGAGCCCGTTCTTCTGCGCGCCGAGTTGCGCGAGTTCGAGCGCGCGCGCCGACTGGTCGACCGCGGTCGCGGACGTTGCGCCGCCTTTCAGCGCCGACAGCGAGAACGCGCCTTGGTAGCTGAACAGGTCGAGCACCGAGCGGCCCTTACTGAGTTCGCGCACCATCGCGCGCGCCGGCCGCTGGTCGAGGTAGAAGCCCGTCTTGTGCCCGGTGAACGGCTCGACGAGGTGCGCGAGCCCGTTCTCGTCGATCTCGACCTGCTCCTTGCGGGCGCCGTGCAGGAGGCGGACTTCTTGCGGCAACCCTTCGAGCTTGCGCACCGCGACGTCGTTGCGCGCGATCACGGTCTCGGCAGAGAGGCGCTCGGCCAAGAACGGCACGATCGCGTCGAGGCTCGACTCGACGAACTGCGACGTGACCTGCAGCACGAGCACGCTGCCGTAGCGATCGACGACGAGCCCGGGCAAGTCGTCAGCCTCGCCGTGGACGAGTCGCGCCCCATCGCGCGGGCCAAGCATGCCGGCGCGGCGCTCGATCGCGGCCGCGAGCCGCGTCGCGAAGAACGCCTCGCGATCGGGAATGGCCTCGCCATCCCACGGGCCGCATGCGCGCAGCGCCAACTTGCTCGCGGGCGACGTGACGGCCAAGCCGCACGGGCGCCCCTCGGCGTCGACCACGCGGACGAGTTCTGCCGCGTGCACGGGCCGCATCAGGTCGTCGGCGTAGAACCAAGCCTGGCCGCGGCGCCACAGCGAAGTCGCGCGTTCGTTGAGTTGCGCGAGCCCCGGAGTCGGCGGGCCCGACGGCGGGGTGGATTCGGGACGGCGCGGTCCTCGGGGTCGCTTATCGGGGCGCATCGGGGGCGGAGGGTTCTACCGGCGACGGCGCGCGGCCGCAGCAACGGAATGCGCCTCGGCGGTCAGCTGCCCGAGTCGATCTCCAGCTCGACTGCGGTCGCGTCGTGGATCCAGCGGACGAAGGTCACGGCTAAAGGCAGGACCGATTGCTCCTCAAAACCCACCCGCTCGAAGAACGCGCACGCAGGACGATTGCTCTCGTCCACCACCGCATGGAGCCGCCGGATGCCGAGCTTCTTCGCTTGGTCCGCGACTAACTCCAGCAGGCGTGCGCCGACGCCGCGCTGCCGACGACTGCGCGCGACCGCGATCGTCAACTCCGCGAGCCGATCGGGCCCGATGTCGAGGCGCGCGAAACCGACCGGGACTCCGTCCTCGGTCGCGACGAAGGCGCGCACGCGCCCGTCCGCCAGCAGCCGTTCGGCCCATCGCGGCGTCAGGCCACCTGGCGGCAGCGACACCCCCGGCGCGTCCAACCAAGGCCCCAAAACCTCGGCATCGCACGCCGCAAACGGACGGATTTGGACCTCGGGGGCGGGCATCGGGGCTCCTCGCGTAGCGGTTATGGGCCAACCCGCAAGGGGGGTGCGTTGCGACCGCGGCTGCAATGCGTGCTTGCCAGAACCGCCGGTCACTCCTAGCATCCTCGCCCCTGACTTCCGTGCGCCTGCGGCTAGGACAGTCGGCAGCTGCCCGTGGATCCCAAGGTCCGTCAACCCAGTTTCGTCTTTGGCGAGGCGCGGGCAGGGTCTTCTGCCGCCTTTCCGAATCGACGTCGCTCGGCCCGAGCACCTTACCCCCCCGCATCCACAGGCGATGGCGAACTCAGCCGACATCCTCCGCTACATCGACTCGATCGCCCGTGACAAGGAGATCGACAAGGAATCCCTTATGCAGGGGATCGCCATCGCCTGCTCGAT
>JBEELK010000230.1:0-11310 GCA_041168165.1 Planctomycetota bacterium
AGGATCTCGGACCAGCGCGACTCATAGCTGCGCCGATCGCGCACGTCGGCAAACGCATCGAACGGATGCAGCCCCGTTTCGATCGCGGCGATGGCGACGGTCGACGAAGGCTCCGTTCGCGACGGCGCGCGACCGATCCACGCGACAAGAACGCACAGGCAACCCGCGATCGCCAACTGCATACGCGCGACGCGCTGCGTCGGCTGCGCGATGCGCCAACTGGAAGCGCACTGCGCCAACGCCGCGGCGAGCCCGGCGAGCAGCACGTTCTGCAGCGGCTCGCCGCCGATGCGCACCGCAGAGAGCAACGACGGCCATTCCCACAACGCATGCGCGAACTGGCCGTGCGGATACGCAATGCCCGGCATCTCGGCGCGCAGCCAGCAGGAGCCCGCGACCGCGATCGCGAAAACCAACGGAGCCCACAGCGCGCGCCGCGACTTCTGCGCGCGATGCGTCGCGACACCTGCCGCCGCGTAGTAGAGGCCGCCGAGCACCGCGACCGCAAACCAGCCAAACCACGCCACGTGCCGCAGAGACCACGAGAACGCACCGACGTGCAGCGCGCCGATCCAGTAGCAACTCGCCCACGGCCGCCGCGACGACGTTGCGATCGCAAACCACGCGGCAAGGCCGAGCACGACCAAGAACTCCGCGCCCGGAAACCACGCGGGCGGCGTCGCGGCAGTGAGCAACGCCGCAGCCGCGGCGATGCGGGCCCACGGCAAGCGAGCGCGCTTTGTGGATCGCGTTGCGTTGTCGTTCATGCCCACGTCGTCCCCGACGAGTAGCCGACGATCGTCGCCATCGTGCGCTCGCCCGGCTTCTCGCCGCCGGGGATCAGCGCGTAGGCCACGCCGCCCACCAAGGAGAACGGATCGCCGCTCGGCGACGGCGGCAGCAGGTCGGCGATCCATTCGCCGCCGTCCGCATGCAAGCGCACCGGCGTCGCCTGCAAGCGCGCGTTGGGCTTCCAACTGCCGCGCAAGCGCGCGACCGATTGCCACGGCTCTGGATCCTGGCCCAGCATGCGCAGCAACATCGGCCGCACGAGCAGGTCGAACACCGTGAAGCTCGACGCCGGATTGCCGGGCAGGCCAAACACGGACACGCGTCGGTCGCCGTGTGCGCGCTGGCCAAAGTACGTCGGCTTGCCGGGCTTGAGATGGATGCCGTGGAAGTCGGTCACGACCGAGAGCGCCGCGAGCGTGTCGTGCACAAGGTCATGCGTGCCCTTGCTGATGCCGCCGATCGTGACGAGCACATCCGCTTCTTCGAGGCCGCGTGCGAGCATCGCGCGCAACGCCTCAGGCTCATCTGGAGCGACGCCGAGACGAATCGCCTCGCCGCCACATTCCTCGACCTGCGCCATCAGCGACCACGAGTTGCTCTCTCGCACCTGATGCGGCAGCGGCACGCAGTCCACCGGGATCACTTCGTCGCCGGTCGCGACGATCGCGACGCGCGGCCGCGCGCGAACCTTCACCTTGGCATGGCCGAGTGCTGCGAGCACTCCGATCTCCGCGGCGCGGATGCGCGTGCCCGCGGGCACCACGACTTGGCCCGCCTTCGCCTCGGACCCCATCGGCCGGATGTTCTGCCCCTTCTGCACGGCCGCGGTCAGTTCGACGGGGTCCGACGCGAAGCCCGACGTCTGCTCGACCGGGACGACTGCGTCGGCGCCCGCGGGCACCACCGCGCCCGTCATGATGCGAACGGCGCAACCGGGCAGCAGGGTTTGGTCGAACGGACGCCCTGCGAGGCTCTGCCCAACAACCGAGAGGCGCACGCCCGTCGACAGCCCAGCGCCTGCAGCGACCGCAAACCCGTCCATCGCGGAACGGTCCGTCGCAGGCCACGGGCCATCGGCGGCGATCGCGTCGGCGAGGAAGCGGGTGCGCGAGTTTGGAAGTTCGACGGTTTCCGTACGCGAGCGTCCACACGGCGCGCCCAGCACGCGGCGCAGCGCTTCATTCAGTTCGATCGTCATGCCCATGCGTCGTGCGCCGCATCGCCCGATGCGTCGGTCCGCGAGTTCTCCCTGCCGCGGCGACGCTGCGCAACGTAGAAGATCCCACACGTGCAACCGCAACGCCCCCACACGGTCCGACTCTCCTCCGCGATGCTGCTGCTGGCAGCGTTCGCGCTCGCAGCTTGCTCCAAGGCCAGCGCCGACGCCGAGAACAAGAAGCCGGAACTGCCCGCGCCGCTCGTGCGCGCTGTCCCTGCCGAATTGCGGCAGGTTCGCCGCGAGATCCGCACCACCGGATTCCTCGAGTCCGAGCAGGTCGGCAGCATCGTCTCGCTGGTCGCCGGCCGCGTTCGCGCGCTGCACGTCGACCAAGGCGCCGAGGTCAAGCAGGGCCAACTTCTCGCCGAGATCGACGATCGAGAAGCGCGCTCCGCGGTGCAGCAACTGACCGTGCAGCGCGACGCCAAGAAGCTCGATGCTGAGTTGGCGAAGCTCGAGATCGAAGCGGCCGACCGCCGCGTCGCGCAGGCGTCGTTCGAGGCGCAGAAGGCGAAGGCTGAGTTCGATCGCCAGAAGCAGACGCTGCCGGAGTTCGTGGCGCCCAAGGCGCTGCAAGATTCGGAGCTCGCGTGGCAGTCGGCCGCCGAGGCGGTTGAAGTCGCGAAGTTCAACGCGAGCAAGGCGCGGCTCGAAGTGCAGCGCATCGCGACGACGGTCGAAGAGCTGCAAGCGCGGCTCGATGAGTTGTCGGTGCGGCTCGACAACCACCGCATCACGGCGCCGTTCTCGGGCGTCATCACGAAGCGACACATCAGCGTCGGCGCGACCGTCGGATCCGCGACGCCGCTATTCGACACGGTCGACCCCGACCACCTCGTCGCGTGGCTCGATCGCCCGCAGTCCGAGCTCGACCAGATCCAGAAGAGCAAGATCGTCACGTTCACGAGCGATGCGCTGCCTGGGCGCGAGTTCACCGCCGACGTCGACCTCGTGAGCCCGGTCATCGACCGCGCGACGGGTCACTTCCGACTGCGCATGCGCGTGCGCCGCGACGATTCGCGCACGTTGGTGCATGGCATGTTCCTCCGCGCACGCATCCTCGCCGAGGACCTGCGCGAGGCGCTGATGGTGCCAAAGAGCGCAGTGCTCAGCGAAGGCGACACGTCGGTCGTGATGGTCGCGCGCAACGGCAAGGCATTCCGCACGGACCTCGACCCCGGCCTCGAACTCGATGACTTCGTCGAGTGCAAGAACCGCGGCTCGAACGGGCTGCAGCCCGGTGAGTTCGTCATCGTCGCCGGCCACGAAGACCTCGAAGACCAGGCGGCGATCCGCCTGCCGCAATAGCGCATGTCGTCTCTCCCTGACGGCGCCATGCTGCCGCGCGGCAGCGAAGCGGCGGGTTCGTTCTTCGCATTCACGGTCACGCGTCCCATCGCCGTGTCGATGGTCGTGCTCGCGATCTGCGTGTTCGGCTTGGTGGGCCTATTCGGCCTGCCGGTCAACTTGCTGCCCGACGTGTCGTATCCGTCCGTGACGGTGCGCACGACGTATCCGGGCGCGTCGCCGCGCGACGTCGAAGAGCGCATCAGCGAACGCATCCAAGAACTCGTCGCCGTCGTGCCCGGCGTGCGCCGCGTGTTCAGCATCAGCCGCCCCGGCGTCTCCGACGTCGTGCTCGAGTTCGGCTGGGGCACGCAGATGAGCTACGCGGTCAACGACGTGCGCGAGCGCCTCGATCGCTTCTTCGCGCCGCAAGGAGCAGAGCAACCGCTCGTGCTCCGCTACGACCCGAGCCTCGATCCCGTGCTCACGCTCGGCCTCGTCGCCGAGAAGGGCAAAGACCTCGTCGAACTGCGCCACTACGCCGACCTCGAACTCGAAGAGCGCATCGCGACGATCGACGGCATCGCCGCGGTCAAGGTGCGCGGCGGCGATGAAGAAGAGATCCGCATCTCCATCGACGAGCAGGCGCTGACGAGCAAGGGCATCGACATCGGCGCGATCGTCGGTCGCCTTCGGCTCGAGAACGTCAACGCCGCGTCGGGCTCGATCGAAGAGGGGCGCACCGAGTACCTCGTGCGCACGCTCAACGAGTACCGCACGCCGCGCGAGATTGAGGAGACGATCCTCGTCACGCGCGATGGCCAGCAGATCCGCCTCGCGGAAGTCGCCAAGGTCGAACGCCGCCCCGCTGAGCCCGAAGTGATCTGCCGCGTCGGCGGCAGGCCATGCGTGCTCGTCGACATCTACAAGGAAGCAGAAGCCAACGTCGTCGAAGTCTGCGCCAACGCGCGCAAGCGAGTGTTTGGCGAAGAGTGGCAGCAAGCCGCCGTGAAGCAGGGGTTGCACGAAAAGCCCACCGACGAGCCAGAGGCCGCGCCTGACGACAAGGAAGCCGGCGTGCGCCGCGCCGCCGCCGCGCAGAAGCGCGCCGCGATGACGGACTTCCTCGCGTTCGAGATGGAGAAGCTCGGCATCCAGCCGGTGCAACTCGCCGACCAGTCGCGCTTCATCGCAGACGCGATCGCGGAAGTGAAGAGCAACGCAGTGCAAGGCGGCGTGCTCGCGGTGCTCGTCATCCTGCTGTTCCTGCGCTCGTTGGTCGCGACCGCGATCCTCGCCGTCTCGATCCCGCTGTCGCTGCTCGCGACGTTCGCGCCGATGTTCCTCGTCGGCATCGACCTCAACGTGATGTCGCTCGGCGGCCTCGCGCTCGGCGTCGGCATGCTCGTGGACAACTCCATCGTCGTGCTCGAGTCGATTGAGAAGCGGCGAGAGAAGGGCGAATCTGCCGCGATCGCCGCAGTGCTCGGCACGTCGCGCGTCGCCGGCGCCGTGGTCGCATCGACACTGACGACGGTCGCCGTGTTCTTCCCGATCGTGTTCGTCGAAGGCCTCGGCGGCCAACTGTTCCGCGATCAGTCGCTGACGGTCGTCTTCTCGCTGCTGATGTCGCTGCTCGTCGCGCTGTTCGTGGTGCCGATGCTGGCGTCGCGCGGCGGCGGCGGGCTGTTTGCGTTCTTGTCGGGATTGGTCGCGCTGGCTCCGCTCGAACTGCTGCACCCGGATCCCGAGACTGCGCGCGCAAACGCGGAGAACACGACCGCGACGCCCCCACCGCCACCGCCCGCGGCTCGGAGTGGCTGGCTCGCGCGGATCGATCACGCCTATCGATCACTGCTCGCGACGAGCTTGCGGCGTCCGTGGACCATCGTCGCGATCTCGATGGCGCTCGTCGCGGTGGCGGTGCTGCGCGTCGGCTCGCTCGGCCAACAAGTGCTGCCCGAGGTCAAGCAAGGCGAGTTCTGGGTGGAGGCTTTCTTGCCGCGATCGGTCACCGTGCGCACCACCGACGAAACGCTGCGCTCGCTCGAGACTGCAGTGAAGGCGATCCCCGACGTCGAGCGCACGTTCCTCGCAAGCGGCGTCGATCCCGAAGAACTCAACGACAGCGAAGAGGGCAAGCACTCGGGCAAGATCCTCGTCACGCTGCGGCCCACTTCGGACCGCGCGACGCAGGAGAACGCCGTGCGCGCGCGCATCGAGCAGATCGTTCGCGAGGAACCCGCGGTGCAAGAGCTGCGGTTCTCGACGAGCAGCGTGCTGCAGTTCCGCGCGAGCGTGATCGTCGAAGTGCTCGGCCACGATCTCGAACTGCTGCGGCAAGCGTGCGAGAAGGTCGCGGGCGCGATGCAACGCCTGCCGCAACTGCGCGACGTGCGCAGCACGTTGCAGCGCGGCAACCCCGAGCTGACCGTGCGATTCGATCGCGAGCAGCTCGCGGCGCAGAACCTCGATCCGGGCGCCATCACGGCATTGCTGCGGCAGAAGGTGCAAGGCGACGTGCCGACTCAGTTCGCCGAGCGCGAACGCAAGCTCGACATCCGCGTGCGCATGGACAAGCAAGAGCTCGCGAGCGAAGCCGCGCTGCGCGAACTCAACGTCAACCCGCTCGGCGTGCCCGAGATCCCGCTGCGCTCCGTCGCCGAGATCGTGCGCCGCGAAGGCCCGAGTGAGATCCGGCGCTTTGGCAACGTGCGCGGCGCCGAAGTGTCCGCGACGATGTCCGGCTTCGACCTCGCGCGCACGCAGCTCGAAGTCGAAGCGGCGCTCGCGTCGATCGACATGCCGCGTGGAACCGAAGCGCGCATCGGCGGCCAGAAGGAGGAGCTGGAGCGAAGCCAGTCATCGCTCACGCTCGCGTTGCTGCTCGCGATCTTCTTGGTCTACGTCGTCATGGCGTCGCAGTTCGAGAGCATCGTGCAGCCGCTCGTGATCCTCGTGTCGGTGCCGCTCGCGACCATCGGCGTCGTGTTCGCACTCGACGTGACCAACACCGACTTGTCGGTGATCGTGTTCCTCGGCGCGATCGTGCTGGCGGGCATCGTGGTCAACAACGCGATCATCCTGATCGACCAGATCAACCAGCTGCGCGAAGAAGGCATGCCGCTCGTGGACGCGATCATCGAAGGCAGCAGCAGCCGCGTGCGTCCCGTGCTGATGACGACGCTGACGACGCTGATCGGCCTCTTGCCGCAGACCGGTTGGCTGACGTGGATCCCCTACCTCGGCGGCAGCACAGACGGTCTCGAACTGCGCGCGCCCATGGCGATCACCGTGATCGCGGGCTTGTCCAGCTCGACGCTGCTCACGCTCGTGCTCGTGCCCGTGGTCTATGGCATGACTGCGAAGAAGCGGAAGGCCTCATGAACGACCTCCCTGAGACTGCGCCACGAGCCGGGCTTATCGGCTTGTTCGTCGACCGCCCCGTGTCGACGTTGATGGCCGTGCTCGCGATCCTGCTGATCGGCGCGGTTGCCGTCAATCGACTGCCGCTTCGCTTCTTGCCGTCCGGTCTTGGCACCAACGAGATCAACATCTGGGTCAACGTGCCTGGCTCGATGGCGCCGCAGGAAGTGCAGGAGAAGGTCGCCGAGCCGCTCGTCGAGATGCTGCGCACGATCCCCGGCCTGCGCGACATCCGCAGCAACGCCTACGACGAAGGCGCGCGCGTCAGCATCCAGATCGACGAGGCGCTCGACCCAAGCCTCGCGGCCGGCGAAGTGCGCGATCGCATCCAGCGCGCAAAGACACAGTGGCCCGCGGGCGTCGATCGCTACTTCCTGTGGAAGGAAGACGGAAGCTCCGCGCCACTCGCGTTCTTGCAGTTGCTGACGCCTGCGCGCGATCCCAACTGGGACCACCTCGTCGACGAAGTGATCCGACCGCGCCTCGAATCCGTCGCGGGCGTCGGCCGCGTCGACGTGTGGGGCCTGCGCGACGAGACGATCAAGATCTGGTTCGACCGCGACAAGTTGCTCGCGCTCAACCTCGACTTCCGCGACGTGCTGGCCAAGTTGTCGCGCGACAACTTCGCGGAGCCGTGCGGCGAACTCGAAGTCGCAGGCGGCACGAAGAGCTACTTGCTGCGCGTCGACAGCAAGTTCCACGGCACGCAGGAGATCGCCGAGCTACCGCTGCGTTCTGGCGTGCGACTGCAAGACGTCGCGGTCATCGAGCGCGTGCCCGAGGTCCGCGACAACCTGTCGCGCTACAACGGCAAATACACCTACACGGCGATCGTGCGCGCGGGCGCCGACGCCAATCCGGTCGACGCGAGCGATGGCCTCCACCGCATGGTCGAGGAGATCAAGCAGGACGCGCGCTTGGCTGGGTTCGACGCGCGCTTCCTGTTCGACCAGGGCAAGTTCATCCGCGAAGGCCTCGCCAATCTCGTCAGCACGGCGATCCAAGGCGGCGTGCTCGCGCTCGTCGTGCTGTGGCTGTTCGTGCGCAACCTGTCGATGACGTTCGTCGTGGCGCTGTCGATCCCGATCACGCTGCTGGTCGCCACGGGCTGGATGTTCTTCGCCGGCGACTCGCTCGACATCTGCACGATGGCGGGCCTCACGCTCGCGGTCGGCATGGTCGTCGACAACTCGGTCGTCGTGCTCGAGAACGTGCGTCGCTACCGCGACCTCGGACGTTCGGTGCGCGACGCGTGCATCGAAGGCGCGCGCGAAGTCGGCCTCGCCGTCACGATGTCGACGTTGACGACGGTCGTCGTGTTCTTGCCGCTGGCCTTCATGGGCTCGCGCAACTCGCGCGCGCTGATGGGATCGGTCGGCATCCCGCTGTCCGTCGCGCTGATGGCGAGCTTGTTCGTCGGCCTGTGGTTCATGCCGTCTGGCCTGCGCGCGCTCGGCGGCGGCTCGAACATCGCGGGACAAGGCAACAGCAACTGGTCGCCGCTCACTTGGATGCTGCGCATCAATCGCGCGTCGCTGACGTGGGCCCTGGCACGGCGGAAGACCGCGCTCGCGCTGATGTTCGCCGTGTTTGGCACGATCTGGCTCGCGGCCAAGCAACTGGACTTCGCTGGCGAGAACGGCGGCCCGTTCCGCAGCGGCGATCTCACGATCCACTTCAAGTTCCCGCGCGGCTACGACCTCGACGCAGCCGAGGCGACGTTCTTGCAGCTCGAGCGCCACGCGATGGCGCATCAGGCCGAATGGGGCTGCGACGCAGTCGGCGGGCGCTTTGGTCGCGAGAGCGCGCGACTCGAGTTCTTCAAGGAGCTCCCCGACAAGGAAGCAGTCGAGGCGTTGCGGAAGACGATCGTCGCGAGCTTGCCCGAGATCCCCGGCGTGCGACTAGAGCTCGGCGAACGCCAGAGCGGGCGCGGCGGCATGGGAGGCAGCGGCGGCAATGAGCAGGAGAAGGACGATCGCAACTTCGTCGTCCGGCTCTGGGGCCGCGATCCCGAATACCTGATGGAGCGCGCGCTCGCGCTGTGCGAACGACTGAAGGCGCGCAAGGAAGTTGAGAAGGCCGAGGTGCCTTCCATCGACGACAACCAAGAGGTCATCGTCGAAGTCGATCGATCGCGCATGCAAGACCTCGGAGTCGCGCCGGAATCGGTCTTGAGCACGATGGCGAGTGGTCTCCAAGGCCGCATGCTGGGCCGCTTCGAAGAGTCCGATCGCGAAGTGCAGTTGATGGCTCAGTTCGATGCGCGCGAGAAGCCGGGCATGCTCGAGCTCAAGGACACGCGCGTGTTCTCTGCTGGCGGCGCGCTGCAGCGACTCTCCGACCTCGGCTCGGTGCGCATGCAGCGGACCCTGCCGAACATCGAGAGCATTGATGGACGCGTTCAGGTCACGATCGTCGGCCGCCGCACCGAAGGAGTCACGTCGCGCGACATAAGCCGCATGCTCAGCGACGAGATGGCGACGTTCCCACTCGCACGCGGCTACTCGTGGTCGGAAGAGAGCAGCCAGCGCAAGACGCAGGAAGAGCTCGCGGAGTTGCTGCGCATCATGGCGCTGTCGATCACCCTCGTGTTCTTGCTGATGGGCATCCTGTTCGAGTCGGTGATCCTGCCGCTCTCGATCCTTGTCACGATCCCGTGCGCGATCTGGGGCGCGATGTGGTCGCTCGCGCTGTTCAAAGGCACGATCGACCCGATGGGCATGATCGGCATGGTCATCCTCTGCGGCGTCGTCGTGAACAACGGCATCGTCCTGCTCGACCACATCGTGCGCCTTCGCCGCGAAGGCATGGAACGCATGGCAGCGATCCGCGAAGGCGTCGAAGTGCGCCTGCGCCCCATCTTCATGACCGCTGCAACCACGTTCGTCGGCCTCCTGCCGATGGCACTGTTCGGCGACGAGAACGAAGGCGTGAGCTACGTCGGCCTATCGATCGCAGTCGCTGGCGGCCTTGCGGTCAGCACCGTGACCACCGCGCTCGCGGTGCCGCTGTGCTACACGTTCGCGGACGACTGGGTCGCGTGGCTGCGGCGACGCGTCTCCAAGAAGCAGAAACGCGCGGCCATCGCGAGCGCCGGCGAAGCAGCGCCTACCGCCGCGGTCTGACGTTCGCGTCAACGCTGCGTGCGCAACGCGGTCCCGCACATCTTGTAGAGCAGTCGCGCGGCGACGTTCGCGTCCCACTCGTCTTTGCCGGGCGCGACTTCGACGAGATCGAAGCCAACCACCGTTTTCCCCGACTCCGCTATGACGTGCAGCAGGTGCGCGACCTCGGCGAAGGACATGCCGCCGGGCACCGGCGTTCCGGTGCCTGGGCACAGAGCCGGATCGAGGCCATCGATGTCGAAGCTGAGCCACACCTTGTCGGGCAGCGCAGCGACCGCCTCCTTGCAGAGTTGGTCAAACGTCGCGCCGGTGAACATGCGGCGGCGCCACTCTTGGTCGTAGTGCGTGACGATGCGCCCGTTGCTGTTCGCGATCGCGAGCATCTCGTCTTCGCTGAAGTCGCGGATACCGACTTGAACCAACCTCGCCACGCCTGGGATCTGAGCGAGCACGTTGTGGAAGATCGACGCGTGGCTCCAACGGAAGCCCTCGTAGGCCACGCGCAGGTCCGCATGCGCATCGAGGTGCAGGATGCCGAGCCCAGGGTGCCGCTCCGCTGCTGCAGCAATCGCACCGAACGGCACCGAGTGGTCGCCGCCGAGGATGCCTGGGATCTTGCCGCGCAGCAGCAACTCCGCAGTCAACGCGTGCGCAATCGCGTTGACGAGGTTGCCCGCGGCATCGACCGCAGCAATCGCTTCGCCATCGTCCGCGCCTGCGCCGCCACGACGCACGATCGGCTCGCACAGAAGCCGCGCCTGCGTGTGCGCGGCTTCTAGCACCGGATCGGGGTCGAGCAGGCAGATGCCCTTCTCGTAGATGCGGCCGTGTTGCAGGTCGTAGAGATCGACTTGCTTGCTCGCCTCGAGGATCGCTTGCGGCCCCTTCTCTGCTCCGCCGCCATACGACACCGTCGCCGCGAACGGCATCGGGATCAGCACGACGCGCGCGTCGTGTTCCTCGTGCGGCAGTCCGAAGATGCCGGACTCAGGGCTAGCTGCTGCGCTCGGATCGAATGCGTCCATGCCGCGCAGTTACCGATCCCCTCGCCCACCGCACAGAAAAAAAGGCCCCCTGACCGGGAAACATGTCATCGGGAACATCAGAAGGAGGGACAAGAGACACAGAGTCGTCGGGTCCCAGCCAGGAGGCACACTCGTCTCACACGGGTCCATGCCACCCGTGCGAGGAGGACTAGAACGACGGCTGCGAGAAGTTACGTCGCAGTGGTTTCCCAATGCCGTCATCCGCACCGTGACCACGCGGACTGCGCCGAACTGAGTCCTCGATCGGGCTCTCGTTCGTGCGCACGCAGCGCGAAATCCTGCTTGAGTCCGACGGGGTCGTCTGCTTACTTCCTCGCCCCCACGGCAGGATAGCTCAGTTGGTTAGAGCGGTGCCTTCATAAGGCATAGGTCGCCGGTTCAAGTCCGGCTCCTGCTACCACACCTCGCTGCG
>JBEELK010000231.1:0-24025 GCA_041168165.1 Planctomycetota bacterium
TGTGCAGCTCGAGCGAACTGAACGTGGCGCCGTGGATGCCGTCGCGGCCGGTGCGGCCGCCGATCGCCACGATGACGTCGCCGCTGCGGGCCGCCTTCTTCGCGCGCGCGGTCGGCAGGATGCCGACGTTGCCGACGTAGACGAGCGGGTTGCCGACGAAGTTCTCGTCGAAGTGCACGCTGCCGTTGACGGTCGGGATGCCCATCGGGTTGCCGTAGTCGCGCACGCCCGACACGACACCCTTCAGCAGCGACAGCGGGTGCATGCAGCCCTGCGGCAGCTGTGCTGGCTTCAGGTCCGGCGGTGCGAAGCAGAACACGTCGGTGCTGGCGATCGGCCGCGCGCCGAGGCCCGTGCCGAGCACGTCGCGGATGACGCCGCCGACGCCGGTGCCGGCACCGCCGAACGGTTCGATCGCCGACGGCCGGTTGTGCGTCTCGACCTTGATGCAGACCGAGTCCTCGTCGTCGAACTTGATGATGCCTGCGTTGTCGACGAACACCGAGACGCAGAAGTCGCGCTTCAACGTGTTGGTCACGTGCGCGATCGTCGACTTCAGCAGGTTCTCGATGACCTTGCCTTCAAATCGCACGCGGCCGGTCAGCGTCTTGTGCTTGCAGTGCTCCGACCACGTCTGCGCGATGGTCTCGAGCTCCATGCGATTGGGCGCGCGGCCCAACTGCGCGAAGTGGCGCTGCACCGCGAGCATCTCATTGGCGTCGAGCGCGAGGCCGCCGTCCTTGCTGAGTTGCTCGAGTCCCTTGTCGTCGAGATGCGCGAGCGGAATGGGATGCGTCGCGAGATCGGCTTGGTTGCTGCTCTTCGGCAGCGATTCGGGCAGCGCGTCTGCGAGCACGTCGTTGACGACCGCATTCGCGAGCGCGCGGCGCGAAGCGGTGAGCAGTTCATTTTGCTCGACGCCTTCGGCTTCGTAGACGCGATAGGTCGCGGCCTCGACAACGGGCATGCCCATGTCGGCGAGCGCCTTCTGCACGGAGTGCGCAACCGGATCCGTGACGCCTGCGCGCAGCAGCACGCTCACGCGATGCACGCCGGGCTTCTTGTGCGGGCTCGCTGCGCCTGGCGCATGCACGGAGAACGTCTCCAGCACGGGGTCGCAGAGCGCCGCGCGCGCAAAGGCCCGCACTTGCGCGTCGCTGAGGCCGGAGCCGAGCAGGAAGCCGCGTTTGCTGCGAACGCGAGTGGGGCGCAGCCCCACGCGTTCGAGGGCCTTATGGCCAGAGTTGCCCGCCGGATCGGGCTCCGATTCACGAACCTCTACCTCAATGCGCCAAGCCTGCATGGGGCGAGGACGATGCCCCTCCATGCGGGGTGGCGCAAGGGTTCGCGGAGCTTCTGTTTTGTGATCGAGCGGTCGCCTTGGAACGCGCACTGGCGGCGCGTGGGATGCTCGGGGTAGGCTGCAGATTCTCATGTCCGAATCCGCCCCCCGTTCTCCCGTGCCCGATGCGCTCGCGTTCGAGCGTCCGCTGCTCGAGTTGGAGCAGAAGATCAAGGAGTTGCGCTCGCTGTCGTCGGGCACGCACTTCGAACTCGCAGGCGAAATCGAAGCGCTGGAGGAGCGACTCAAGAAGCAGACGGCGGAGACCTACTCGCAGTTGTCCGCGTGGGAGCGCGTCAACGTGGCGCGTCACGCCGAGCGCCCGCTGACGTCGGACTACATCCAGATGATGCTCGACGACTTCGTCGAGCTGCACGGCGACCGCGTCTTTGGCGACGACCGCGCGATCGTCACCGGGCTCGCGACGATGGGGAGCACGCGCTTCCTTCTCGTCGGCCACCGCAAGGGCAAGAACGTGAAGGACCGCCTCGCCTGCAACTTCGGGTGCGCGCACCCTGAGGGTTACCGCAAGGCGATGCAGAAGATGCGGCTCGCCGAGAAGCTGAAGCTGCCGATCGTGACCTTCATCAACACGCCGGGCGCCTACCCGGGCATCGGCGCCGAGGAGCGCGGCCAAGCGGCGGCGATCGCGCAGAACATCCTCGAGATGTTCGAACTGAAGGTTCCGGTGGTGTGCATCGTGATCGGCGAAGGCGGCTCGGGCGGCGCGCTCGGCATCGGCGTCGGCGATCGCGTTGGCGTGTTGGAGAACGCCTACTACTCGGTGATCTCGCCGGAAGGCTGCGCAGCGATTCTGTGGAAGAGCGGCGACAAGGCGGCGGAAGCTGCCGAGGCGCTGAAGCTGACGGGCAAGGACCTGCTCAAACTCGGCCTGATCGACAAGGTGATCGACGAGCCGCTCGGCGGCGCGCATCGCGACCCGCGCGGCACGGTGGAGCGCGTGAAGGCGCAGATCGTCGAATGGCTTGGCGAACTGCAGAAGGTGCCGGTCGAGACGTTGCTCGAGCAGCGCTACGCGAAGTTCCGCCACATGGGCGTGCCGCTCGGAGCCTGAAGCAAGGTTGAGGCAGGGCCGCGCAATCTGAGGATTGCGCCAACGCGACGTCGCGATGCCTCGTAGAGGGGCCCATGGCAGGGTTGGCCGTTCTGGCTAGCCTGCTGCGCCGCGGTGCAACGATGAACAAGCCACGCCTTCGACCGGACGACCAGCCATTGCCGCGCGGGCTTGCAGCCCGCGTCGAGGCGATGGCGGCGGCAGGCGAAGTCGGCGACGCGGCGCTCGTGCGGGCTGCGGCAGAAGGGGACCAAGACGCGTTCGCGGCACTCGTCGCTCGCTACCAAAAGCGCGCGTTCTGGGCCGCGTTCCACGTCGTTGGCCGCGTCGAGGATGCGCGAGACGTGGTGCAAGAAGCGTTCGTTCGCTTGCACCGTTCGCTGCAGTCCTACGACCCGGCGCGCAGCTTCTACACGTGGTTCTATCGCATCGTGATGAACCTCGCGATCGACCAACTTCGTCGGCAGAAGGGCGCGAAGGCGTCGAGCCTCGACGAACTGCCGCAGCTGCCGCCCGATGAACGCGAGCAGGGCGAGGCCGAGGGAACTGCGCTGCTGCATGAGCGTCACGACTTGGTCTGGCAGGTGCTGGAGACGCTCGACGCGAAGTTCAAGGCAGTGCTCGTGCTGCGCGACCTCGAAGGCCTCTCGTGCCGCGAGATCGCTCCGATCCTGCGCATCACGCATGCGACTGCGCGTTGGCGCGTGCATCGCGCACGCATGCTCTTCAAGGAACGATGGGAGCGCATGGACCGGAGGCAGCCATGAGTCGCCTCGCATGCGTTCGCGTTCGATCGGAGTTGGCGGCATTCGTCGGCCGCGACCTCGACCGGTCTGCGCGGTTGCGAGTGCGCCTGCACCTGCAGGATTGTGCTGCGTGCCGCAAGGAAGCGAGCGCATGGCTGCAAGCGAGCAATGCGCTCCGTGAGGCAGCGCGCGAGCGAGAGCAGAAGGTCGATGACGCCGCGATGGCGTCATGGCGCGAAGGCATCCTGGAGGCCGTTGCAGCGGATGCGGCAC
Source organism: Planctomycetota bacterium (assembly GCA_041168165.1). Lineage (GTDB taxonomy): Bacteria > Planctomycetota > UBA1135 > UBA1135 > UBA2386 > SXPK01. The sequence continues at coordinate 3,437 of JBEELK010000231.1, forward strand.
GCATCGAAGCGCCGCGCGCACGGCCTTGGCGCATGCTTGCGATGGCGTTGGGCGCAGCGGCCTCCGTGGTGTGCGGGCTGATGCTCGCCTCGCGCGGTCACGATGGATTGCTGCGGCGCGCGCCGTTGCAGGCGCCAACGGATGGCGGCGCGGCCGGGGCTCTGCTGCAGCCGCTCGGGCAGGATGTGCAGTGGCGCGATGCGAGGATGCCAGCGATCCCGCCGCGCATTGGCGCGTTCCCGACGCATGGGCTCTCGGGGCGGCTCGCGTTGCGCACGCTAGAAGACGAGATCGCTCCGATCGCGCCGCGCGATGCGAAAGCGCAGGACGACGTGACTGTCGGCCCGGGCGAGAAACGCTGATCGCGGCGGCGGCGGTTGTGGTGGGAGTATTCCGCCACGGCTCTCGTAGGTGCGGCGCCAACCGTTTCTAGCAAGGAGCCCGCGCCATCATGAACCTCCGCATCCGTCCGATCCCCGCTGTTCTGGTCGCTACCGCCCTGGTCGCCGCAGCCGCAGGCGGCATCAACCTTCGTGCGCAAGAGCCCCAAGGCAGCGCGTCATCTGCGCAGGAGCCGGCCGCTGCGCAGAAGGACGAGGGCGTGGATGCCCGCGTTCGACAGCTCGGAAGCGAGACGTTCCGCGAGCGGCAAGAGGCCGAGAAGGCGCTGCGCGCGATGGGCAAGGACGCGCTGCCTGCCCTGCGCGCGGCTGCGGAGCAAGATGGCGATGCCGAGGTGCAATGGCGCGCGCGTCGCCTGATCCGGCAGATCGAGGAGTCCGATGCTGGCGCGCTCGCTCCGCGCGCGGGCGGCGGGCAGCAGGCTGAGGCCGATGCGCAGGACGCGCCGCGCGACGTTCGCGGGCGGGCGCGCGCGGTGTTCCCGCAAGGGATGCCCGAGGACATGCAGCGTCGCTTCGACGATCTGTTCGTGGACCTCGAGCGCGACTTCGGAATGGACATTCCGCGCGCTCGCTTCTTCGACGACTCGTTCTTCCGCGACCTTCAGCAGCAGATCGACGACATGCAGAAGGGCATGAGCGTCGCGCCATTCGGCGAGGGCCGCAGCATGTCGATGCAGATGGGGCCCGATGGCGTCAAGGTCGAGGTGAAGACCAAGAACGACAAGGGCGAAGAGGAGACGAAGACCTACGAGGCACCGGACATGGAGACCTTCCGCGCGAAGTATCCAGGCGTGCTCGACGGCGCGGGCATGGGCGGAGGCTTCACGTTCACGCTGCCAAACGGTGGCATGCCTTCGCTCGGTCAAGGGCTGCAGCGGCTTCGCGTCCTCGGGCCTGGGACTTGGGGCGGCCCTGCCACAAAGCCGCCTGCGGTCGACCTCAGCATCACGGCGCCGCCTGCTGGCGCGCGGCTTGGCGTCGCGATTCGTCCTGAGGTGTCGCAGGACTTGCTTGAGCATCTCGGCCTCGATGGTGCGATCGCGGTCGAGTCCGTGCAGGAGGGCACGCTCGCGGAGGCGCTAGGCATCCAGCCGTTCGATCTCGTGTCGCGCATCGGCGACAAGCCCATCCGCAGCGCAACGGACGTTCAGGCGGCGCTGTCGGGAATCGAGGAGGGCCAAGACGTCGCCGTGACCGTGTGGCGCAAGGGCAAGGAATGCGCGCTCACCGCGAAGAAGCACGCTGCAAAATCGCAGGAGAGCAAGGGCTCGGAAGCAGCACCTGACGCGGCGCCTTCACCACTACAGAAGCGCAGCGAAGGTCGCTGATCGGTGGATCAGGCCTTCGCGGCGGAGTCGCCGCGCTGGATGTCGCGAAGGCGAAGTTGTCCGCATGCCGCGGATTGATCCGCGCCGCGCTGGCGACGCACGGTGACCTTGAGGCCACCGCGGCGCAGCGATTCGGCGAAGTTGTCGACGCTGGCTGCCGCGGGGCGGCGGAGGCCGGTCTTCGCGATCTCTTCGACTGGGTTCCAGGGGATCAGGTTGACGGTGCACGGCATGTCGCCGAGCGCCGCAACCATGGCTTCCGCGTCTTGAGGCCGGTCGTTGACGTGCGCAAGGAGCACAACCTCGAATGTGACTTCGCGGCCCTTCTGCGCGAAGTAGGACCCTGCGGCTTCCACGATCTCGCGCACAGGATGCTTGGCCGTCGGCACGAGCTTCTTGCGCAAGGTGTCGTCGGCTGCGTGTAGCGATACGGCAAGGTTGTAGGACGGGTCCGCTGCTGCAAACTCCGCCATCTGCCGCGGGTAGCCGGACGTGCTCACCGTGATGCGGCGCGCGCCCATGTCGATGCCGTCCTTGTCGTGTAGCCGCTTCAACGCCGGCAGCAGCGAGGGCAGGTTGAGCATCGGCTCGCCCATGCCCATCACGACAAGGTTCGTGATTGCGCGCCCGCCGGAGAGGCGCGCGCGCGCGTGCAGCACTTGTTCGACGATCTCGCCAGTCGTGAGGTTGCGGACGACGCCGAACATGCCCGAGGCGCAGAAGACGCATGCGACCGGGCAGCCGACTTGCGAGGACACGCACAGCGTGGTGCGCTCGCCATCGGGGATCAGCACGCATTCGACGGATTGGCCGTCGTGCAGTCGCACGAGCAGTTTCTCGGTTCCGTCGGCCGCCAAGTCCGCGTGGTCCACGCGCGAACTCTGGACCGGCAACTGCTCGGCCAACGACTTGCGCAACGCGGTTGGCACGTTGGTCATCGCGTCGTAGGAAGCGACTCCGTGTCGGAACACCCAGTGCGCGACTTGGCGCGCTTGGAATGGCTTGCCGCCGAGTCCCAGCACGCGCTCGTGCAGGGCCGCGTCGTCGAGATCGGTCAGGGATCGATGCGGGGACGTCATCGGCGGCTTGCGGCGCGACCGGCGATCAGGCCGACTTCTGCTGACGAGGCTCGCCGTCGTCGTGGCCGCGACGAGCGAAGCGCTCCTTCACGAAATCGCGCGTGATCACGACGCGCTCACCCTTGCGGGACGCGAGTGTGAAGCGCAAGTCGAGCAGCAGTTCCTCGAACATCGCGCGCAGCGAGCGCACGCCGGTCTCGCGCTCCATCGCCATGCCCGCGATCTCGCGCAACGCGTCCTCGGTGAACTCCAGCGTGACGCCGTCCATCGCGAACATCGCCTTGTATTGGCGAACGAGCGCGTTCTTCGGTTCGGTCATCACTTGCAGGATCTCTTCGAGCGTCAGCGACCGCATCGCGACCGTCACCGGCAAACGGCCGATGAACTCGGGGATCATGCCGAACTCGATCAGGTCCTTCTGGTCGAGGTAGGGGATCAGCGCGTCGCGATCGCGATACGTCGAGGTCATGTCGAGCCCCGGCGTCTCGTCTTCGGTGTGCGTGAAGCCGATCACCTTCTTGCCGAGGCGCCGCGCAATGTGTTGTTCGATTCCCGAGAACGTGCCGCCACAGATGAACAGGATGTGCTCCGTGTTGACCTGGATGTAGCTCTGCTCCGGGTGCTTGCGGCCGCCCTGCGGCGGCACGTTGCTGACGGTGCCCTCGAGGATCTTGAGCAGCGCTTGCTGCACGCCCTCGCCGCTCACGTCGCGCGTGATCGAGACGTTGCTCGTGGTGCGACCGATCTTGTCGATCTCGTCGATGTAGACGATGCCCTGCTGCGCACGCTCGACATCGAAGTTCGCGTTTTGCAGCAAGCGCAGCAGGATGTTCTCGACGTCCTCGCCGACGTAACCCGCTTCGGTGAGGGTCGTCGCATCCGCGATCGCGAACGGGACGTCGAGGATGCGCGCGAGCGTGCGCGCTAGGAGCGTCTTGCCCGAGCCCGTGGGGCCCACGAGCAGGATGTTGCTCTTCTCGAGATCGAGTTCGGGGTTTTGGTAGCGCGCGTGCAGACGGCGGTAGTGGCCGTAGACGGCGACTGAGAGCACCTTCTTGGCGCGCTCCTGGCCGACGACGTATTCGCTGAGCCTCTTATGGATCTCTTCTGGTGAAGGAACCTTGTCCTTCAGCACGAGGTCCTTGACGAAGGTGCCTGGCGTCCCGCCGGCGGCTGCGGCTGCGGACGGAGTCGTCTTCTGCTTCCGGTCCTCTTCCTTGAGGATCGTGTTGCAGATCTCGATGCACTCGTTGCAGATGTAGACCCCCGGCGGCCCGGATATCAGGGACTGCACGTGGTGGCGCGATTTCTCGCAGAAGGTGCAGCGTTCGACGGTCTTGCCCTTGCCTGCCATGGTGTTCGATCGGGTACGGCGCGAAACGACCATGCTACCCGCTGGGCCGCGTTCGCGCTCTGCGCGAGCGGTGCATTGTCACAGGCGGCGGAACGCCACCTGCAGTCTCACAGGCGGCGGAACGCCACCTGCAGTCTCACAGGCGGCGGAACGCCACCTGCATTTTCACAGGCGGCAGAACACCACCTGCATCGCGTCTCGACTACTTGCTGGTCTCGACGATTTCGTCGATGAGGCCGTATTCCTTGGCCTCCTTGGCGCCCATGAAGAAGTCGCGGTCGCTCTCCTTCTCCACCTTCTCTGCGTCGCGGCCGCAGTGCTTGCCAAGGATTTGGCTAAGCGTCTTCTTGAGGCGCAGGATCTCATCGGCCTGGATCGCGATGTCGATCGCGGTGCCGCCGACGCCGCCCCACGGCTGGTGGATCATGATGCGCGAGTTCGGCAGTGCGTGCCGCTTGCCCTTCGTACCCGCTGCGAGCAGCACGGCGCCCATCGAGGCCGCCTGGCCGATGCAGTAGGTTGCGACCGGGCATTGCACGAACTGCATCGTGTCGTAGATCGCGAGGCCCGCCGTGACGCTGCCGCCCGGCGAGTTCAAGAACAGGTTGATGTCCTGCGTCTTGTTCTCCTTTTGGAGGAACAAGAGCTGCGCGATGACCGAGTTCGCCACGTAGTCATCGATCGGCGAGCCGATGAAGACGATCCGGTCCTCGAGCAGGCGGCTGTAGATGTCGTACTGACGCTCACCGCGGCCGGTCTTCTCGATGACGAACGGAATGTAGTGGTTATCGATGCTCATGTTCGGTGGGGGTTGGCTCAGCTCGCCTTCTTATCGACGAGTCGCGCGTTCTCTCTGAGGAAATCGCGGACCTTGCGCTCGAGCAGAGCAAGGCGGAGTTCGCCCATCTGGTTGTTCTTTTCCAGGTGCTCGATGACTGCTTGTGGCGCGACTCCGTTCGACTGGGCGATCTTCCGGATCTCGCCCTCGACGTCGTTCTCCGTCACGAACAGCTTCTGCTGACGCGCGACGCCTTCGATCAGGAAGAACAGGCGCACGCGGCGCTCCGCGTCCGTGCGGGCTTCGCCCTTCGACTCCTCGAGCTTCTTCTCGATGTCTTCGCGCTGCATGCCGGACTGCTCGAGGCGCGCCGCGAACTGGCGCAGCGACGCGACTTGCTGCTCGTCGATCAGCGATGCGGGCAAGCCGAAGGTGTGGCGATCGAGCAACTGCTGGAGGCACTGGTCCTCCTGTTGGATCTTGCCGATGCGGTCCTTCTCCGAGCCGATGCGCGTGCGCAGGTCGTCGCGAAGCGACGCGAGCGAATCGAAGTCGAGTCCCTTGGCCATCTCGTCATCGACCGGTGGGGCCGTGACGCGCAGCACTTCCTTGACATCGAGCACGGCCTTGCCCGGCTTGCCGCGGTAGGCGTCCTTTTCGAAGTTCTCCGGGAACGTCAATGCGAGTTCCACAGGGGCTCCTGCCTTCGCGCCGACGAGCGCCGACTCGAACGCGGCCGGATCAACTCCCGCGATCGGGATGTTGGTGTTCAGCTGCACGCCCTTGCGCTGGTGGATCTCACTGCCGTTCTCGTCGAAGAAGCGCAGGTCGACTTTGACAAAGTCGCCCTTCTGAGCGGCCTCTTCGACCTTCGCGATCGAGCGCTTCTGGTTCGAGATCTCCTTGAGCGCGCTATCGATCTCCTCGTCGGTGACTTCCGTCGTGTAGGCCTGGATCTCGAGGCCCTTGGTGTCGCCGATGTCGAATTGGGGCCGCACGTCGATGTTGACCGTGAACTCGAGTGCTGCGTCCAGTTGGACCTTCAGCTCCTCGTACTTCTCGATCATGATCCGGCCGACCGGAGTGATCTGCTTGTCGCGGCACGCCTCGTTGAGGTAGCGCTGGACGATCTGCTCCTTGGCTTCCTGCAAGATGCTTGCGGAGAACTGCTTCTCCAGCATCTTGCGAGGGACTTTGCCGGGCCGGAAGCCCTTCATCCGCACCTGCTGGTTTGCGGAGTCGTACATTGCGTCCACGTGCTCGCGAATAGCGGCGGCGGGGACCTGGATCGTGATGCTGCGGCTGCAGGGGCCAGTCTCGGCAACCTGGACTTGCATGGTGGGGGAGCTTCTCTCGGACGGTGGCCTTAGTCGGTCCGATCTTCGACCGGACGGCGCGACAAAGGGGCGGAGGATATTCCCCAGAAGGTGGCGCAGGGTCAAGAACGGCCGCGTCTTGCGAGCGAACTACTGAGCCGTCGTCGGTGCGCTACTTGCCGCCGGCCTCGCGCTGCTGCGTCTGCAGCCAGGCTCGCACGCTTGGGCGGGTCAGGCCCTCCTTCACGGCGGAATCCCGCAGCGCCAGCGCGTCGATCTCGGACAGCGTCCATTCGCTCTCTTTGAGCCACTTCAGCATGCGATCCCATCTGCTGCGGTGTGCTTCGCAGCGAACCAGCTCTCCGCGAATGCGCCTGCGCAGCAAGTCGCTCTGCGCGAGGTCCAGCACCTTCTCGAAGTCCTCGGCTGCGTCCTTCCAGTCTTCGTTTGCGCAGTGCAGGTTGGCGCGGTCCTCGTAGAGCTGTGGCTCGTTGCGGCGCTGCGGTCGCTTCATCTGCTCGTTGATCGTCGCAAGCAGTTGCTTCATGCCGCTCTTGTCGCCGAGGCTGCGCAACGTCGTCGCGGCGGCGAGCGCGAGCGAGCCCGTTTCGCCGGCGTCGATCCACTCGTGGAGCTTCTTCAGCGTCGGCTCGTGCTCCTTCGGGGCGATCGCTGCGAGCTTCTCGACCATCGTTAGCAGATCGCGGAAGTCCATCTTCTCGCGATCGAGCAGCGGCAACAGCGTGCGCGCCGCGAAGTCGTTCTCGCGCGCCACCGCCGCCAGATACTGCACGTACTTCGGCACCAGGTTGCGCTCCTTCTCGTTCGGAAGGCTCTGGAGCACCGTCGGCAGCGCGGATGCCGGCTTGGCCGCGATCAAGTAGTCGAGGATGGCACCGCGGATGCTCTTGTCCGAAGAACCAAGGCCGCTGACCACGCGGTCAGCAGGCGATGGGTCGGCGAGGCGCGCGAGCGACTGCAGGATGAGCAGGTGCTCGCCTTGTTGCGCCTGGTCATGAAGCGACATCAACACCGGCACCGCGCGCGAAGAGCCCGATCGACCGAGCAGTTGGATGGATTCGACGCGCCCAACTTCGTTGTTGCTGCGTGCCAACTCGACGAGGGCGTCGAGGAAGCTGGACGGATCGAGGCGCTCCAGCACGCGGCGGCAGTTGGCTGCGAGGTTGCGCGATTGCGAAGTCGCGGCGACGGGTTGCAGTCGCTCGAGGAGTAAGGGCACGACGCTGTCGCCAAGCGCTGCGACCATGGCGATGCGTTGGTCGAGGTACTGTGCGTTGTCGCGGTATTCCAGTGCTAGGTCGGTCCAGAACGGTTGCAGCGCTTGTTCTTGCGCAGGGCGCTGGCGTTCGGCGCGGGCGCGCGCGAGTGCGGGAAGGTCATGGAGCGAGACCTGGCTAGGGAGCACGGACGCGGCAATCGCGCACGCAGCAGCCTGCAGGAACCGGACATTGCGCATGGCCGGAGTCTAGCGATGGGCGCGACCCGCTGCCGCCTGAGCCTGCGGCGATTTCGGCAGCAAGCAAAGTCGAAATCGACGCGCGGTTGGACGGACGCTCAAGGCTGGTTTGCGTCGCGCCGATCCACGGAATCATGTGGACCTACGTGTTGCGTCATCACGAAGAACTGAAGCGCATCTACGCGCTCTCGCAGTCCGACGCGAAGTGATCGCCGCTTGAGCGGACGGGGGTGCGCTGAGCACAGATGCTGAATAGGCTCTGTTGCGTGCGTGACTTCGAAGTAGTGGTGATCGGTGGCGGCCATGCAGGCGTCGAGGCGGCGTGCGCGGCTGCGCGTATGGGCCGTGATGTTGCGATGGTGGTGCTCGACGCTGCTGCGATCGGTCGCATGTCGTGCAATCCAGCCATCGGTGGCCTGGCAAAAGGGCAACTGGTGCGCGAAGTCGATGCGCTCGGCGGCGAGATGGGCCTGTGCACCGACCGCACGGGCATCCACTTCCGCATGCTCAACACGCGCAAGGGGCCCGCAGTGCGTTCGCCTCGGGCGCAGTGTGATCGCCACGCCTACAACCGAGTGATGGCTGCGCGCGTATGCGCGTATCCAGGAATCCAAGTCGTCGCGGGCGAAGCCGTGGAGTTGCTGTGCGAGGGCGTTGGTCAAGACCGCAAGGCGGTTGGCGTTGAACTCGCCGATGGGCGCACGTTGCGTGCGGGCGCCGTCATCCTCACGACCGGCACGTTCTTAGGCGGCAAGTTGTTCGCAGGCGAGTGGGAGGCTCCCGGGGGGCGCTACGACGAACGCGCTGCGTCACAGATGTCGCGTTCGCTCTCGTCGCTCGGATTGCGACTCGGTCGACTCAAGACCGGAACCCCGCCGCGCCTCGACAAGTCTTCGATCGATTTCGGCAAGTGCGAAGAGCAGCGCGGCGACGATCCGCCGCAGCCGTTTTCGTTCCGCACCAAGTCCATCGAGATGCCGCAGGTGTCTTGCTGGATCACGCGCACGACGCAAGCGACGCATGACCGGATCCGTGCGCACGCACACCGATCGCCGATGGTGCAAGGGCGCATCCAAGGCCAAGGGCCGCGTTACTGCCCGAGCGTCGAGGACAAGGTCGTGCGCTTTCCAGAGCAGGAAGGCCATCAGGTCTTCCTCGAACCGGAGGGAGTGGACAGCAGCGACGTGTATCCGAACGGGATCTCGACGAGCTTGCCGCAAGAAGTGCAGCAGGAGTTCGTGCGCACGATCCCAGGCCTCGAGGACGCAGTCTTGCTGCGCCCTGGCTACGCAGTGGAATACGACTTTCTCTGCACCGACCAATTGCGCGGCGACTTGCAGATAGCAGGCGTCGCGGGGCTGTTCGCCGCGGGGCAGATCAACGGCACGAGCGGATACGAGGAGGCCGCAGGCCAGGGGCTCATGGCCGGCATCAACGCAGCGCGCTATGTGCGAGGCGAAGGATCGTTCGTGCTCGATCGAGCCACTGCATATCTCGGCGTGATGGTCGACGATCTGTGCCGGGTGAACCCGACGGAGCCATACCGGATGTTCACGAGTCGCGCAGAGTTTCGGCTCCTGCTGCGCAGCGACAACGCGGACCGCAGGCTCACGCCGCTGGCGGAGCAGCTCGGATTGCTCCCGACGGAGTTCGCGGACATCGTGCGTCGCAAGGAAGCGCGCATCCGCGCGGCGCGCACGATTCTCGACACGCATCGCCGTGAGGGACGTACGTTGACGGAGTGGTTGCGCAGGCCCGAGGTGTTCGCCGATGAGCTGTTGGCGGGCGAGCCGCTGCTCCAACCGCTTTCGCTCGATGCGGCGGATCTCGCAGAGCTCGAAGCAGAGGTGAAGTACGAAGGCTACATCTCGCGGCAGCAGATGGAGGTCGATCGACTGCGCCGGATGGAAGGAAAGCCGTTCCCTGCCGATTTCGACTACGCAGCGGTGACGGGGTTGTGCAACGAGGCGCGGACTCGACTGCTCGCGCGTCGACCGCTGACGCTGGGTGAGGCTTCGCGCATTCCTGGCGTGCGGCCCGCAGACGTGCAGTTGCTACTGGTGTTGCTGACGCGCCGCGATCGCGGCGGCGAGACCGTGTCGGTCACATCTGCAGCACGGCCTTGACGAGATCCTCGGTCGCTGCGACCGCGAGTTCGGGGCGCTTCTCGCGGATCTTTGCGAGCTTCTCCCTCGCTTCCTTCTCCGAGTAGCCGAGGGTTTGCAGCGCGAGAGCTGCGTCCTCGTCTTGTGCCTTGGGCAAGGGCTGAGTCTTGGAGCCCATGGGCGCGATATCCAGCTTGCGGATGCTGTCGCGCAGTTCGAGGCAAAGTCGTTCCGCCGTCTTCTGGCCCACGCCTTTCACCTTCTTGAGCGCCGCTGCGTCGCTAGTTGCGATCGCCTCGACGGCCTCTTCCGCTGAGTAGTGGCTCAAGATCGACAGCGCGATGCTCGGGCCAACTCCGCTGATGCTGAGCAGCTTGCGTGCGAGTTCCCGCTCGCTGCGCGTCGCAAATCCGAGCAACGACGGCATGCCGTCGACGACATGCAGGATCGTGTAGAGCGTCGAGCGAGTTCCAACGGTCAGCTGGCTTGCAGTCGTCAGCGAGACCTTGACCTCGTAACCCACGTCGCGCACGGAGAGCACCGCGCGCGAGCCGAGCTTCTCGACGACGTCGCCGACCAAGTGGTCGTACATGCCGTCCGTTCAGGCTGCGCGGCTCAGCCGCGCAGCGAAAGGCCGAGTTCGTCGAGCTTCGTCTTGATCTCGTTGAGCGAGGTCTGGCCGAAGTTCGGGCATGCGAGCAGCTCTGCCTCGGTCTTGATCGACAGATCGCCGATCGTGCGAATCTTCAGCAGGTCGACGATGCGGCGGCTGCGGACCGACAGGTCCAATTCGCTGATCGGGCGGCGCGAAGGATCCGGGCTCTGAGGATCCGGAACCTCCTCGACGTCGTCCGGAATCTCGACGGCTTCGCCGAGATCGCGGCTCATCAGCTCGTCCGAGGTCATGCCGAGGTGGAGTCCCTTGTTCTTGAGGATCTCCTTGATCTCCGCGAGCGACGTCTCGCCGAAGTTCTTGTAGCTCAGCAGCTCCGCCTCGGTCTTCTTCACGAGGTCGCCGAGCGTGCGGATGTTCATCTTCGCGAGGCAGTTGCGCGAGCGCACCGACAGCTCGAAGTCGTTGATCGGGGTGCGCAGGAGCTTGTTGCGCTTGTCGTCGCGGCGCTCCTGGTCCTCGTCGTAGTACATGTTGAGCGCAGCGGCTGCATCGCGGCGATAGAGGCGCGCGCGCTCGTCTTCGGGGTTTGCCTGCAGCGCCAAGTCAAAGCACTGCATCGCACGGCGGTAGTTGCCGATGTCTTCGTAGAGCACACCGAGGTTGATCACGCATGCCGAGTTGACCGGCGGCATCATCAGCGAGCGCTCGTACAGCTCGCGGGCCTCTTCGTCTTCCCCGCGCAGGTCGACGTTGACGGCGAGTCGGAACAGCGCCTGCTTGTGGTTGGGGGCGAGCCCGAGCACTTGGTCGTAGCAGGCGATTGCGCCTTCGCTGTCGTGTTGCAGTTCGCGAACGCGACCCTCGAAGAACGTGCGATCGTTCGGATCGAGCTTCGCCTTGTAGCGCTCGAGTTCCTTGTGCAAGCGGTCGGCATCGAGCGTCGACTCCACCGCGAGCAGCCACGTGAACGCCTGCCGCGCATCGGTCGCCTTTTGCGTCAGGATGGCATCGGCTTCTGCGACCTTGCCGAGGGCGATGTAGCTGCGCGCGATGCAGTCAGCGACCGCGGGGTTTTGCTTCTGCGCTAGCAGGCCATCCAACGCTTCGCGATGACGTCCGAGCGCCCACAGAACGATGCTGCGGGAGAGGCCTTGCGCAATCGGGCTAGCAAGCCAATCGCGAAGGTGCTCAACCGAGTTGATCGAGCGGAAGGCCTTGCTGCGGAACGTCTCCAGGACGGCGTGGGTGATCTCGCCGCGGAGTAGTGCGTTGGGATCCAGCGACTCGATGGGGTCGTTCGTCGCGAGCATTTCGGTCATCGGGGCGTTCCTGAAACGGACAGGCAGCGGCCGGGGTGCCTCAGTGGCCTCCGCGGTCGCGGGCGAGAAAATGGGGAAGGGAGCCTAGGCATTGCCCCCATGGCGGGTCAAGCGCGACCTGGGCCGGGCACTGCTGCTTACCGCGCGACGGATCGGTAGACGCAGAGCAGATCGTCCGCCATGGCTCCAAAACCTCGCGCGCGCGATCGCGTGCGTTGCGCCATGGCGCGTCCCAGATGTCGGTCCTCTGCCAGTTCTCGAATCGCTGCGGCCCACGCAGCGGTGTTGCCAGGGGGCAACACTCGGCCCTCGACCCGGTCGTCTACCGCATCCTGCAGGCCGCCGATGCGGCTCACCAGGATCGGCCTGGCGGCGGCGAGCGCTTCGCGGACCGTAAGGCCAAACGCCTCCTGCCACAGCGCTGGCGCGCACACGACATCAAGATTGCCAAGGATCTCTGGAAGTCGACTCGTGGTGTAGGGGCCGTGGTAGTGCACACGCGCCTTGGGAATGAGCCGCTGGAAGCAACGGGTGAGGTAGGTGTCGTCTCCGTGGTAGGAGACCGCGTTGCCATAGATGTGCAGTTCGACCGAGCTCTCGGGTTGCTGGAGCACTGCGTCGAGCAACACATGCAGGCCTTTGCTCGGCATGACCGTTCCGAGGTAGCCAAGGCGCAGTGGGCCGGGGCCAAAGGATGGCAGCGGCAAGGAATCGAGCGCCTCGGTGTCGACTCCGTTCTCCACGACGGAGATCGAGGCCGGATCGACGCCCAACGCCGCGAACGGTGGAATCGCGCGCGCCGACGGAATGACGAGTTGGTCGGCTTTGGCCAGGACCGAGCGCGCGAGATCGTGCAGGGCGCTGGCTTGGTCTTGGGCTCCTTGCGGATTCACCCAAAATGGGAACGTCTGGCTCAGGCATTCGCCGCAGCGTTGCGGTTCGACGCGCTCGCACGATTCTTCGCGGCGGTTCCACATCTGGCCGCGCGGGCACATCAGCCAGTAGTCGTGCAGTGTCAGGACTACGGGGATTTGCGCCTCGCGCAGCACATCGAGCGAGTCCACCGACATGCCGGTGAGGTGGTGGACGTGCGCGACGTTGAAGCCGAGTCCTGCTTCCTGTTGTGACCGCAAGAACTGGCGCAGAGTGTCAGCCATCGGCGCGCAGCGATACATCGAAGTGAGTCCATCGATGCCTTCCCACCGGAACGCGGCACGCGTTACTTCGGGGTTGCCGCTGCGTTCGCTGCGGAACTCGCCCTGCTTCATCGATGCGTCGGATGTGCGCGCGTAGACGTGCACGGCTTCGCCCTTCTTGGCGAGCGCTTGGGACAGTCCTTCGACGTGCTGTTCGACGCCCCCGACGCTTTCGGGTGGGAATCCGTGCGTGACCTGCAGGATGCGCATTCGTGCACGATGGCGCGCGGTGGGCGCGTTGCGCAAGCGCGAGTTGCGTGGACCGCATGCGTCGCTGCACTGTGGCCAGGTAAAGGGACCTACGTGATTCGGTGGAAAGTTTTCGACCGTTGCATTGCGCCGCGGCAGGGAGTCGCTATGGTCCGCCGCACGCGTTGTTCGCCGGTCAGCGAATAGGCGCGGGGTTTCTCACGTAGGCGGTTTGGCGTTCTGCTGGTCATGCCCGGCAGTTCGCGGAGGGCATTCTCCTTGGATCGGATTCGCATCCGGGGGGGCCGCGGTCTCAGCGGCTCCGTTCGTGTTTCCGGCAGCAAGAATGGCGCATTGCCGATTCTCGCGGCCGTTCTCTTGATCGACGGTCCCGTCGTGCTGCGCAATGTGCCGCGGCTGACGGACGTCCTCAACTTGCTCCGCATCCTGGAGCGTCTTGGCGTGACCTACACGTGGCTCGACGAGAGCACGTTGGAGATCGAGGCCAAGGACAAGACGGTCTACACCGCGCCGTATGACCTCGTGCGCACCATGCGCGCGAGCTTCGTCGTGTTGGGCCCGTTGTGGGCTCGCCGCGGCGTCGCGCAGGTGAGCTTCCCCGGTGGTTGCGTGTTCGGTCACCGCCCCGTGGACCTTCACCTCAAGGGCTTGGCGAGCCTCGGCGGCCAAGTCGAGATGACGAATGGCTACGTGAGCATCACGGGCGCCCCGCGCGGCGGCGTTGTGTTCCTCGGTGGCAACATGGGTTCGACCGTGCTCGGCACTGCCAACGTGCTGATGGCCGCAACGCTTGCGAAGGGCACGACTTGGCTCGAATCGGCCGCGATGGAGCCGGAGATCGAGGACCTCTGCCACTTCCTCAATGCGTGCGGCGCGCGCATCAAGGGCATCGGCGGACATCTGCTCGAGATCGAAGGCGTCGACACTCTGCACGGCTGCGAGTGGTCCATGATCCCCGATCGCATCGAAGCGGGCACGTTTCTCTGCGGCGCGATCCTGACGAACAGCGACGTGAAGGTCGAAGCCGCGCAGCCGATGCATCTGCTTGCGGTCATCGACCGTATGCGCGCAGCTGGCGCAGACATCGAGATCGGCAAGGACTTCATCCGCAATCGTCCAACGTCGCTCGGACGCCTCAAGGCCGTCGACGTCACGACGATGCCGTATCCGGGCTTCCCGACGGACCTGCAGGCGCAATTCATGGCGCTGATGGCCACGGCGGAAGGCGTCTCGGTCATCACCGAGAAGATCTACCCCGAGCGCTTCATCCACGCGGCGGAACTGCAACGCCTTGGCGCGCGCATCCGTCGAGAAGGCCCGAGCGCGATCATCGAAGGCACCACGGACCTGCGCGGCGCCCCGGTGATGGCGAGCGATTTGCGCGCGTCCGCGAGCCTAGTGCTCGCTGGGCTGGTCGCGAATGGACACACGGATGTCCGTCGCGTCTATCACATCGACCGCGGATACGAGCGCATCGAGCACAAGTTGCAGTGCATTGGCGCAGATATCGAGCGCATCAGCGAAGGCTGATCGCTGCGCTGCGCACGAGCGCGGTTCTCTCCATCTGAGGACCGCGCGAATTCGCAGCCTCGAAGGCGCGCGAAGCGTCGAGTTCGCGAGGAACTCCGCGAGGGTCAGTTGGCCTTCGCGCCTTCTTCGTCCATGAACTCCGTCTTGCAGGTCATGCGCCAAGTCCATCCCTCGCGCACGTGCGCATCGAGGGTCTGCGTGCGCAGTTCGTCCGCGAAGAATGTCCCACTGTGGATCGCGCGCGGGGTCGGGAAGATGCACACGCTCACTTGGCTCGCAACCAGTTGCCCGTCGGCATCGAGCACGTCCAGCGAGACGAGCGATCGCATCACGGGGCGGCCGGTGTTGTTCTCGTAATGGAAACGGCAGCGGACGTAGGTGTTGCCCGGATAGCCGTCTAGCGAGAGCTGTCGGATCGTCACCTTGCCGTTCGCGCCGAAGTCGAGTGCGGTTGGCGTTTCGTACTGCGCGCCGAACCGCTTTTGAGCGGCCTTCAGGTCTTCCATGGAAGCAACGAGCGACGCGTAGGCCGTTTCTTCTCGTGGTTCGACATCGCTGGTCGCGCAGGCGGCAAGCAGGAGCACGAAGGGGAGCAGCGGCGTTCGGTTCATGGTGGGGCCTGGGATCGGGGCGGGATCTTGGACAGTAACAAGTAGCCGCCTGCCGCCGCGTCAGACGACGGTTGGCCCGTCGGATTCCCTTGTTGTCGATCGTGGCGCGCGCTTGACCCCGCGTCTCCTGCGGCCGATCCTGCGCGGCCCATGTTCGACTCGCTCGCCAACGCACTCGGGAACGCCTACCGCGCCATCGTCGGAAACAAGGTGTTGACCGAGCAGAACGTGGAAGACGGCATTCGCGCCGTGCGGCAGGCGTTGCTCGAGGCGGACGTCAACTTTCAGGTCGCCAAGCAGTTTATCGCTGACGTCAAGCAGCGAGCGCTCGGGCAGGACGTCATCAAAGCTGTTGACCCCGGGCAGCAGTTCGTCAAGGTCTTCCATGACGCGTTGACGGAACTTCTCGGCGGCGAACGAGTGGGGTTGCCGATCGCTGACGCCCCTCCGCTCGTGCTGATGATGTGCGGCTTGCAGGGCAGCGGCAAGACGACGACATGCGGCAAGCTGGCGTTGTGGCTGCGCAAGAACAAGAAGAAGAACCCGCTGCTCGTTGCCGCAGACTTGCAGCGACCGGCAGCCGTGGAGCAGTTGCAGGCTTTGGGGAAGCAACTGGGCATCGCGGTCTACGCGGAGCCGACCACGGCGCGTCCGCCCGAGGTGTGTCGCCGCGGCATCGAGCACGGCAAGAAGCACGGGCACGACGTCATCATTCTCGACACGGCAGGTCGCCTGCACGTCGACGAGCCGTTGATGCTCGAGCTGAAGGAAGTGCACGACAAGTGCAAGCCGCATGGCGTGCTGCTGGTTTGCGACGCGATGCTCGGCCAGGACGCAGTGAATTCGGCCAAGGCATTCCATGACCGCCTTCCGCTGCACGGGCTGCTGCTGACGAAGGTCGATGGCGATGCACGCGGCGGCGCTGCGCTGTCGATCGTCAAGGTCACGGGAAGGCCGATCCTGTTTGCCGGCGTCGGCGAAAAACCCGAGGACCTCGAAGAATTCGATCCGCCGAGGATGGCGGGCCGAATCCTCGGAATGGGCGACGTCGTCGGGCTCGTCGAGAAGGCGCAGCAGGTCATCGACGAGAAGGAGGCCGAGAAGCAGGCGCAGAAGCTGCAAAAGGGCCAATTCACTTTCGAGGACTTCCTTCAGCAACTCGCGATGATTCGCAAGCTCGGGCCGATGAAGAAGGTGCTGGGCATGCTGCCGGGCGTGGGCTCGATGCTGAAGGACGTTGACTTCGACGATGCGCACTTCCAGCGCATTGAGGCGGTCATCCTGTCGATGACCCCTCGCGAGCGGCGCAATCCAGATCTCCTTGATCTGCCTCGTAGGCGGCGCATCGCCGCAGGTTCGGGCAACCCGCTCGACGCGGTGCACGCGCTGATCAAGCAGTTCAAGGCGATGCAGGACATGATGAAGAAGCTCGGCAAGGGCGGCGGGCTCGGTGGCTTGGGCGGCGGTGGCCTCCCAGGCCTCGGTGGAATGCCTGGCCTCGGCGGGATGGGTGGTCAGGGCGGTGGGCCGCGCGGTTTCCCCGGGAGAGGATTCCCAGGCGGATTCCCAGGCCGACGTCGCTAGTCAGATCTCATAGCTGCGCCTTCGACTTCGTGTGCGCCACGCCGCATGCAGGCGATGGCCAAAAAGGGCTGGCAAAGAGGGAGCAGATCTGCTTTGCTCCTCCGCCCTTTCGACGGAGTCCGTCCCGCAATTCGCTGGTCTGGATTCCACGGGTCGGACTTTCCGCCCCGGTTCGCGCATCGTCTGCACGGAGATACTCTGCCTTGGTCGTCAAGCTTCGCATGAAACGGTTCGGCCGCCTGAACCTCCCGACCTACCGCGTGGTTGCCGCGGATTCGCGCTCGCCGCGCGACGGCCGCATCATCGAGGCGTTGGGCTACTACCTGCCGCTGATGCCTCGCGAGCAGGAGCAATTGAAGCTCAACGCGGAACGCATCAGCTACTGGCTGTCCGTCGGCGCGCAGCCGTCTGAGACGGTGACGAGCATGCTGAAGCGCACGGGCATCGCGCTGCCGACGCGCAAGAAGCGCGAGCGCAAGAAGAGCAAGGCCAAGGCCAAGCCCTGGACCCCGCCGAAGAAGAAGACGCCGCGGCCAAGGAAGGCCAAGCCGGCGGCTGAGAGCAAGACCAAGAGCAAGTAAGCCTGCCGAGCGGCAGGTTCAGGTGGCGGCGCTCATCGAATGATCGTCGCCACTGCTCATTGTGGCGTTTGCCTGATCGTCAAGACCACTGGAGGCACCGGTGACCACCAAGAAGAAGAGCCGCGGTGCAAGCGACTCGCCCGCGCCCGTCGCGGTCCCGGATCCACGCGAGGCACTCCCGCAAAATGCGGCGAGTTGGAAGTCCACGCTCGCCCAGCTGGAAGAAGTCCTGAAGGACATTCCTGCGCCAGCGGAGCCGAAGCCGAACGAGCTCGTCGAAGCGATGCTGCACATCCATTTCGCCGATGGATTGCAGTGTGGTTTTGGCCAGGAAGCACGTCGGCGCATTGCGGAGCACTTCGTCGATCGCAATGAGTTCCGCGTCACCGAGGCCTACGAGGTCGAGGACCTGCTGAAGGACCTCGAGATGCCCAATCTGTTCGAGCGCTGCAGCTGGGTTCGCGAGGCGGTTGCCCAGACCTACAACGACCAGAATGGCGTCAACCTCGACTTCCTGCGCAACCTGGGCGTAGGGGACCGCGCCAACTTCTTCCAGCGTTCGCCCGCGCTTCGACCGCAGATCGCAACCTTCCTGAACAACGTGCTGATGATCGAGGAGCTGTGCTTCTCGGACAAGAGCACGTCACGTGTCCAGTTGAAGCTCGGCATGGAGCCGAAGGACGATGAGGCCAACCGATTCGTCGCGCATCTCCGCACGTTGATGCAGCCGTACGGTCATCTGCCGTTGTGCGTTGGCAAGGACATGCCATCTGGCAAGCCCAACCTTTCGCACGTGCTGTCTCCGGCTTGCATCCTCACGCGTCTGCTGCCGGGCGCCAAGAAGCGCGGCTAACCGGACGAAGGTGTGCAAAGTGGGCGCGATCTCGCGCCGCTTGCGCACGGCACCGCGCCGGTCGATTCTGCTTCGATCATGGGATCTGTCCGTCCTCCAGAGCCGTGGTTGGCGTTGGCGTCTACGTCGCCGAGGCGCAGCGCGTTGCTGGTCGCGGCAGGGATCCCATTTGTTCTGGCCGAACCTGGGCCCGAGCCCGAATCAAGCGGCACTCCGCGACAGCTCGCTGCGAACCGCGCGCGCAGCAAAGCGCGTTTTGCCTCGCGCCCCTCGGGCTGTGTTGCTCCGTTGCTCGGAGTGGACACGGTCGTCGACTTGGATGGCAGAGAGTTGCCCAAACCGACAGACCGCGCCGAAGCCGAAACGATGCTGCGTTCGTTGGCAGGACATCGGCACTTCGTGCATACGGCGCATTGCCTATTCGATCCCTGCGAGGATCGAATGGTCGAGAACGTCATCTCGGCAATCGTCGAGTGCGGTGCCGTGGTGGAGTCTGAGTTGCTTGCCTACCTCGACACCGGCGATTGGCGCGGCAAGGCTGGCGCGTATGGCATCCAGGATGGATCGCAGCGGTTCTTGCGCCTCGTCGAGGGCCCGTTCGACGCGGTGATGGGGATGCACGTGGCGAGCGTTCGTCAGTTGCTGCGCGAGGTCGCTGGCACATGATCCGCGGCGCTGTGCTGGGCCGGATCGGCGGCGTAGGCTTGGTAGCAGTCGCAGCGATCGTTGCGATGGAGTTTTGGTTGCGCGAGGGCGACCGCAGGATGGATGCGGCAGCCTCCCTGCAGCTGCAGCGCGACCAAGCTGCGACCCTTGCGTTGGGCTCTGCTCGACCTCTTCTGGCTGGTGGAGTCACGGCGCGGACGGTCATCCTGAGCGATCGTCCCTTTGTCGTGCCTGAAGCTGATGCCGAGTGGCAGTTGTTGCGCGATGGCACGTGGGCGGTCCGGCGGCCCGTGCCGTTGCCGTCGGTGCCTGGACTCTCGGAACTGCCGGCGTTCGCGGTTGCGCTACCAACCTCGAAGCTCGCGGCGCTCGATGCGACCGCGCGCGCTGCGTTGCTGGATTTCCTGTCGGTAGCATGGCGGGATCGTCCAGTTTCGCTCGATCGACTTCGGCTTCAGGGCGTCGATGGGGCGGACTTGGATCGGGCTGCGCTGCTTGGTTGGCTGCGCTGAGCCACCCGTTGCGTTCTCGGGAACGACAAGCCCGTTGACGATAAGCCGCTGATTCCTACGATCCCCGCCCCTCGCTCGCACCAAGACGCGAGCAGCGCGCCATGAAAGAGAACATCCATCCGAAGTATCAAGACTGCCAGGTCACTTGCGCCTGCAGCCACAAGTTCACCACTCGCTCGGTCAAGACGGAGATCCGCACGGATATCTGCTCCGAGTGCCACCCGTACTTCACGGGCGCGCAGAAGTTCGTCGACACTGCAGGCCGCGTCGACAAGTTCTTGAAGCGCTACGGCAAGGCTGGCACGAAGGCCTGAGCTGGCTGATTTGCACGTGCCGAGTCGCGCGATGCGGCTCGGCGATCTCTGAGTTGCGTTCGCGACTCAGGGGGCCGAGTTCTGCAGATCGCAGCTCTCGGTGGCCAAAGCCGCTGGCCGCGGCTTTCGGTGAACGCCTCGGCAGGTTCCGCCGTTCCCGCACTCTGGCATGACGCATCTGCGACCGCGCATTCAGGCCCGTCTCGATGGGATGGTTGCGCGCCAGCGCGAGTTGATGTCCCTGGCCGCGGATCCTGAGGTGGCCAAGCGCCCAGACCGCCTCGCTTCGATCCAGAAGGAACTCGGCGCACTGCACCGGATCGTCGCGGACTACGAGTCCTTCCGCAGTATCCGCGGACAGCTGGACGAGCATCGCGCGTTGCTGGCCGACGGGGCAGATCCCGACTTGGCCGAGCTTGCGCGCGCAGAGTTGCCCGAGTTGGAGGCAAGCGCGCGGCGCATGTCCGATGCCCTCATCG
Organism: Planctomycetota bacterium; assembly: GCA_041168165.1. Taxonomy (GTDB): domain Bacteria; phylum Planctomycetota; class UBA1135; order UBA1135; family UBA2386; genus SXPK01. Next base: position 23,749 of record JBEELK010000231.1, read on the forward strand.
ACATGTTGCTCGCCGATCAAGGCGATGACCGTCGCGACTGCATCGTCGAGATTCGTGCCGGCACCGGTGGCGAAGAGGCTGCGTTGTTTGCTCGCGACCTGACCACGCTCTACCAGCGCTACGCCGGCCGAATGGGGTGGACGATCGAAGTCATGCACAGTTCCGAGGCGGAGCAGGGTGGCTTCAAAGAAGTCATCTTCGCCGTGCGTGGACAGGGCGTGTTCCACTACTTGCAGTTCGAGTCTGGTGGCCATCGCGTGCAACGCGTGCCAGAGAC
>JBEELK010000232.1:0-3485 GCA_041168165.1 Planctomycetota bacterium
AGGCCGCATCAAACGGAATCGCAACGCTCCACGCGCTCGTTCCCGCTGCGGACAGCACGTTCAAGGACTGCAGCCACACCTGCGCCGCATCGATCTGCGCGCTGCCGACGATGGAAAGCCCTGGGATCTGCAGCGGGAAGACGCCGGTGAAATGCGGAGTCAGCGCATGCAACGCAAAGGAGCCAACGGCCGATGGCGGCGCCTGGTGAACGAACGTGACGGAGAAGCCTGTGGCGGCAGTGCCGCTGGTGCTCATCGTGCGCGTTTGCGCGGATGCGGCGGCGGTGGCGAACCACAGTGCTAGCGGCGCAACGGAGAGCAACGCGAACGACTGCAGGCAGGGCTTGGTCATCGTGAACTCCTCGCCGGTCCCCCAGCGATCGAGACAGCGTAGGGGAGGGCGCACCTTGGAGAAGTCCCGAGAGCGCGCGCAGATTCCGTCCTGCGCCTTCGCCGCCACGCGGGCGAAGTGCCGCTTTCCGCGCGCCCCGCTCCAAGGCAGGATCCCCGCCCGCACCCGCGACCACCACCGTGCGTGCGTGCGCGCAGCGCCACCCCTCACCCCTTCCGATCCGATGCACTCTCGGCCCCTTGCGAATCTCGCGTTCGCGTTCCTCGCGAGCCTTCTTCTGCTGCAGCCCGCGTTCGCCTGCGCCGCTACTGCACCGCAAGACCCCGGCCTCGCGGCGCTCGATGGCGAGTGGATGTATGTCGAGGATCGCACCGAAGGTCGCGCGCTCGAACAGCTCGGTCCGCCGATGAGCAACACGTTTGCGCTGCGCACCGAGAAGGACGCGGTGATCCTGGTCCACGGCCATGGCTCGAGCCACCGCGACGTGCGGATTGCACTCGATGGCGCAATCACCGAGGTCCAAACCAAGCAACAGGTCGCGCGCTACCGCGGCAGCTGGAAGGACGGGGTGTTTGAGAGCGTGGTCGACTTTGTGCGTGCCCCAGGACAAGAGCCTGAGGGCAAGATCCGCAGGCGATTTCGACCGACAAACGAAGGCTTGATTGTCGAAGCCTACAACCGCGAGTCGGTGACGGAGCCGTCGGTCGCGCTCTATCAACACAAAGAGGACATCGCGCTGCCGACGCCCGCAAAGGCCGTCATTGGCGATCTGTCGTGGCTTTCTGGCGCATGGGTTGGCACCCGCGGCGAAGGTGGCGCCATCTCGATCGAAGAGCGTTGGAGCCCTGCGCTCGGCGGCTGCATGCTCGCCGTGTCGCGCACCGTCGCACGCGAGAAGCTGCGCGCATTTGAATACCTGCGCATCGTTGAACGCGACGGCGGCCTCGTCTACGTCGCACAGCCAAGCGGCGCTGTTGCGACCGAGTTTGTGCTGACCGAGTTGGGCGCGCGTCGTGCGGTGTTTGACAACCCGCGCCACGATTACCCCAAGCGCATCGTGTACGAGCTGTCGGACGACGGCGAGTTGCGCGCCACGGTGGGATACCAAAAGGGCGGCACGCCGCGGCAGTTTGTGTATCGAGGCGAGGGGAAGTAGGGCTGGGTGGCGAGGGCGATGCGCGCATCGGCGAGGGCTGCACGTGCAGGTCGCTCGCGAGCGCACGCTGCGAGTTTGCGGCCCGGCGCAGAGGCTTGGCGAGCGACAGGGTGCAGGCGCCGACACGATCGGAAGATTTGCGCGATTGCAGTCACGGTGGCACCGAATGAGCATTCGGACGCAAACCAGCAGCGACCACGCCGCTAGCAGCACCTCGATGCCTCACCCCCGTTCTCCCAAGACCTGCTTCGTGCTCCCCGATGGCCACGGCCTCGGCGGCGTCACGAACTGGACGATCCAGCAAGCCCGCGCGCTCACCAAGCTCGGGCACCGCTGCGAGATCCTCGAGCACGTCAACACGAGCCTCGGCTGGAAGGAGGCGACGCCGCCAGAACTTGCCTGGCGGACGATCTACGGCCGGCATCCCGGCGTCGCGCGACCTGAGGACGTGCCTGTCTTCGCCTACTACTACGGCGAAGCGGCGCCCGCGGTCGTGGTGCCCAATTACACAGACGGCGCGTATGCGGCATGCGCAGCCGTGGCGATGCGGCATCCCGAATCCATCCGCGTCCTCGGCGTCGCACACACCGATCAGGGCTACTACTACGACCTGCTGCAGCACTACGAGCCCATCCTCACGTTGATCTTGGCGGTGAGCGAGGAGATCGCAGATCGCCTTCGCCAGCTGTTGCCGCATCGAGCCGACGACATTCGCGTGCGTCCCTATGGCGTCGCGGTGCCTACGCGCCTCAAGCGAACCTGGAGCAAGCACGGCCAACCGCTGCGGATCACCTATGCGGGGCGCATTGTCGAAGAGCAAAAGCGCGTGCTCGACCTTCCTCGCCTCGCCGAGCGACTCGACCAAAAGGGCGTCGACTTCTCGCTGCACATCTACGGGACCGGCGACACAGAACCCCTGCTGCAGGACGCGATCGCGCGACTGCCGGCATCGACACAAGGCCGCATCCACATGGAGGGACGCGCCCGGACGGACACCATGAACGCGGTGTGGGCCAAGTCCGACATCGCGGTGCTGATGTCGGAGTTTGAAGGCACCTCGATCTCGATGCTCGAGGCCATGGCACAAGGATGCGTGCCTGTCGTCACGCGCGTCAGCGGAACGCGGCAAGCGATCTTGGACGGTCTGACTGGCTTGACGACCCCGATCGGCGACGTCGAGTCGATGGCGTCGGGCATCGCTGCGTTGACCCTGGATCGAGCGCAGGTGGAGACCATGGGCCGCGCGGCCCATGCGCACGTGCGCGACCACTTTGGGCTCGACGCCTACACCGCGTGGCTCGCCAATCTTCTCGACGAGGCTTGGTCCAAGGCTCCGCGCACTACGCCCGCAGGGTTCGAGCTGATTCGCCCGCGATACGAGGCTCCGCCACCGGAGCCTCCCCCTTACGTGCGCTACAGCCTGAAGCGCTTCTTCGGCAAGGTGCGAAAGCGCATCGACCAGTGGGTCAACTGACGGCGGCCTTCTCGGCAGTGCCAGCGAGTCCGCGATAGAGCGCCAGGTGCTCCCTCGCCGCTTGCTCCTTGGCAACCGTCGGCACGATGCCTTGTGCGAGCTTGTCCCAATAGCCCGGCGTCGTCGCAGCCTCGAGCATCGCATCGGCGAGGCTGGCCGCGCTTCCAGCTTGGAAGTGCAGACCATCCACGCGGTCGCGCACCTTCTCGGCCATGCCGCCGATGTTGGAGCAGATCACGGGTCGACCGTGGTAGAAGGCCTCTTGGATCACCAACGGCGCGTTCTCCCACCACGTCGACGGCACCACGACCCAGTCCGCCGAACCTAGGATCGCGGCCTGCTGCGCGGGCGAATAGGGCCCGCTGTTGCGCACGTTCTCGTGCGCGTTCTTGAAGGCCGATGCGAGGCGCTCTTGGAACTCGCGCGGGTGGTGATGCGCGCCGGTGCCAAAGACCTCGAGCCGACAACGCTCTTGGATCTTCTCGGGCAGCATCGAGAACGCC
>JBEELK010000233.1:0-3829 GCA_041168165.1 Planctomycetota bacterium
TCGTGAGCCGCGAAATCGACCCAATCCAATCCGCGGTCATCACCGTCGGCTCGATCCAGGGTGGCAACAAGCACAACATCATCCCAAACCACTGCGACCTGCAGTTGACGGTGCGCAGCTACGACGACGATGTGCGCAAGCACCTCAAGGACGCCATCGTGCGCAAGGCGAAGGCGCTCGCGATGGCGGCGGGCGCTCCCGAGCCCAAGGTCGAGTTCTCGGAGCCCACGGGTGCGCTGAAGAACCACAAGGAACTCACCGAGAATGCGGCGGCCGCGATGCGCAACGCGCTCGGCGCGGACCGCGTCGTTGAAGTCAACCCGCAGATGATCGCCGAGGACTTCGGCCAGTTCGGCGACGCAGGCGTGCCGATCTGCATGTTCCGCCTCGGCACCACCGAGGCCACGCGCCTACAGCAACTGCTCGCGGGCAACGGCCCGCCCGGCCTCCACACCGCGGGCTTCTATCCAGACTTCGCGCCTGCGATCCAAGCTGGCATCGTCGCCACCGTGGAAGCGGCGCGCGCCGTGCTCGCGCGCCCCTAGTTCGCTTACGCGTCCGGACCGTCCGCGATGCCCTCAAACTGCGCGATCGCGCGCCTCGCGGCATCGTCGATCGCGATCGGACGCAGCGCCGCGTCGACGTAGACCAGCGCGGCCTTGCCGCGGACCAACGTCTCGCCATCGCCGAGCGACTCGTAGTCCATCTGGAAACTCGTGCGACCCAGTGCGCGCACCCTAGCCTTCGTCACGACGCGCATGCCGAGCTTGCCCGGCCGCAAGAACGTCGTGGTCGCCTCCGCGAGCACGAACGGGATGTTGCCGTTCCGCAACAACCCGAGCTGCGCGAAGTAGTCGTAGCGCGCCTGCTCGAACAGGCTCAGGTAGACCGCGTTGTTGACGATGCCTTCGGAGTCGACATCCACCCACCGCAGCGGCGTTGGCGTCTCGAAGCGGAACGGAATTGGCGGGAGCGAGGGTGGCACGTCGTGGTCGAGGCAAGAAACTGGAGCGAACGGGCGGCCCCGTTCGTCGGAGCCCGAACACCCTACGCAACGGACACCCCTCATGTCGAAACGCTGGACCGCCATCGCCTTGGTCGCCTCGTCGATTGTTGTCGCGCCCATCGCAGCGCAGGAACGACTCAAGGAGCGCCAACCCGGGCTCCAGGTCGTCGAGCCCGACGAACAGGACCGCGACCTGCGCATGACGCCGGTCGTGCGCGCCGTGCAGAAGGCGGCGGATTCGGTGGTCAGCATCTACGTCAACCACGAGGTCGCGATGGCGGGATCGCGCGCGTCGAGTCGCAACGTGACCGAGGGCCAAGGCTCCGGCGTGATCCTCGACGACACCGGCTTCGTGATCACGAACTGGCACGTCATCGCGATCGCGCTCGGCGACAACCGCTACACAGTCGAGTGCAAGCTGAAGGACGGCCGTTCGCTGAAGGCGCGCATCCTCAGCCACTCGCCGGAGCACGACCTAGCACTGCTACAGTTGCAGTTGGAGCCGAAGGCGCGCGTGACGCCGGTGTCGATCGGCCGATCGGACAGCCTGATGGTCGGCGAGACCGTGATCGCGATCGGCAATCCACAAGGCCACGCCAACACGGTGACGAGCGGCGTGCTCTCCGCGATCGGACGCTCGATCCGCGTGCAAGCGCCGGACGGACAGCCGCGCGAATACACCGGGCTGTTGCAGACCGACGCCGCGATCAACCAAGGCAACAGCGGCGGCGCGTTGCTCGACATCACGGGTCGCCTCGTCGGCATCAACAACGCGATGGCGATGGGCGCGGAGAACATCGGCTTCGCGATCCCCGTCGACACGATGCGCGAAGTGTTCGAGACCCAACTGCTTTCGAGCGGCAGCCTCGCGTCATCGGCGGACGCTCCGTGGCTCGGTTTTGAGGTCGAGGAGAAGGATGGCGCCGTCGTCGTGAAGCAAGTCGTGCGCGGCAGCCCAGCCTTCGCGCAGAACATCCGCATCGGCGACGTGGTCGACCAAGTGTCTGGCGAGCCGATCAAGACCCGCGTCGACTTCGCGCGTCGGTTGCTGACCGCAGATGCCAAGCGACCGTTCGCGATCCGGCTTCGCCGCGGCAGCGATGCGCTCTCTGCCGAACTGCAACCGTGGCCTCGCGCAGCCGGCGCAGCGCTCGCAATGACGGGACTCGGACTCGAAGAAGTCCGCGCCGACGAGGACCGCGCGCTCGCGGAACGCGCGACACGAACGTTCTACCGCGGCTCCAACAACTGGCGCGTGCCGCTGTTCGCGGCTTCGCTGCGCGTCAGCAGCGTGCAAGAAGGCAGCCCAGCGGCTGCGCTGAAGTTTGCGCCAGGCGACGTTGTGATCGCGGCCGCGATCACGGACCGGTTCGGCCGCGAGCGCGACATGCGCGTCGACTCGCTGCGCGACTTCGCATCGTTGCTGCAGCAGTTCCAAGGCCGCACCATCAAGCTCGTCGTGCTGCGCGGCGACGATGACTTGGTCGGAACGATCGACGTGCGGTCGCTCGAAGCCGCTCGCTGACGCGAAGTGACAGCACACGTCGATTAACGCCAGGACATCGAGCAGCCCGTCGCGTCATCGATAGACCCATTCGCAGCGCGCGATCATCGAGAACGACGTCGCGAGGTCTGGGTCGTCGAGGCTCGGCGTCTCGGACAGTCCGCGCTGCACGTGCGCGCGCTGCAGCAAGCGAGCGAGTTCCTTGCGCGGCGCGCATTCGAGCATGAGGAACGCCTTCGGATCATGCTCGGCGCGATGCTCGGCAAACACGGACCCGCGCAGCGCACGCCAATGCGTGGGGATGCCGCCGCGTCCCTGCCCGATCCGCTCCATCAGCGCCGCAATCGTTTCGTCGAGTGCGCGCTGCAGTTCGCGGTCAGGCCGCCGTTGCAGATTCGCGCGCAACGCGGGCACCACAACGCCACCCGTCAACCACGCGCGCTCGAAGTAGCCATCGCCCTCCACGAACGCGCCTTCGCCAAAGCAGAACGTCCGCAGGTCCGGCCGGTAGCGCGCGGCGATCGCAGCCGCCATCGAGTCCGCCGCCGCCGCGACCACCGGGTCGTCGCGCAACGCGAGGTAGGCCTCAAGTTCGCGCAGCGGCCACGCGAAGTCGCGCGCGCGTTCGGCTTCGCCTTCCGCCGCAGTCGGCAACGCGGCTAGTGCGCGCGCGATGCGCTGTGCTGCGACCAACATGCGGTCATCGGCGAACAGTGCCCCAGCCCACAGCAAGCCCTGCAACCACACGTGCCCAGGCTCTGGCGCAGAGGAGCGGTGATCCACCCCATGCTGGAACGGCAGCCCCGTCCTCGCGTCGAGGTCGATGTCGCACAGGTGCAGCGCCGATCGCCGCGCGCGATGCAGCAACTCGACGTCGCCGAGCGCGAGCCCAAGCCGCAGCATCGCGAGCGTGGTGTCGAACTCGAGGTTGGTCACGACGCCGCCACTGCGCGCGTAGTCCCCCTCGCCGCGCGCCGAAGGTAGTTCCTGCATGGCATGCGCAACGGCGCGCAGATGCTCGCGCACGGATCGCGCAAGAGTCCCCGCCGCGGGCAGCAGCCCGGCACGTTCATGGAACGCGCGCGGCAACTGCGCCAAGGCGACCCATCGCGACCGCAGCCCTTCGCAGTCCACGGTCTTGGCCTCGCCGGCATGAAAGCGATTGCCTCCGAAGTCGGCGTCGACCAAGAACTCATGCACGCGACGCTCGTCGACCGTGCCGTCCGCATAGCGCCACTGCGTGCTCTCGACGCGCTCGCTCGACGTCGCAAAGGGATCGGCCGACGAGCCTTCGCTGCGCTCGACCGCGACCGGAGCAA
>JBEELK010000234.1:0-4317 GCA_041168165.1 Planctomycetota bacterium
GTGCGGCCACAACGCCGAACTGAACCACGTGTCGAGCACGTCGGGATCGAGTTCGAGCCCAGCGCCTTGCAGCATCGGGCCCGTCGTCGCATCGGCGCTTTCGTCGCGGAAGCAGATCTGCACTTCGATGCTTTGCGGAGCGTCTGCCTGCTGCAGGCGCGTGATCGCGTCGGCAACCGACAAGCGCGTTCCATCGGGCAGCACGATCCATGCAGCGACGTCGTCGCGCGTGAGCTGGCTCTTCAACATCGGCGCGAGCATCAACAGATGCTGCGTCGGCAGTTCGCCGCGCCACACCGGGATGCGATGGCCCCACCAGAGCTGACGGCTGATGCACCAGTCGCGCTTCTCGGCGAGCCACTGGTCATACATCTTGCGGTAGCGGTCCTGGTCCGGGTGGAACAGGACCTGCGCGCGCTTCGTGCCATCGGCAAACGTGGGCAGTGTGCCCGCCGTCGCGTCGAGCGCGGCCTGTGCGAGGCCTTTGCTATGGAACTCCTTGCTCGTCCCGCGGCCCATCACGATGCCGCCGTCGACATCGGCCATGCGCACGAACCACTGCTTGCTGAGCCACGGCTCGACGATCGTCTTGCTGCGGTCGCTGTGGTCGATCTCGATCGTGCGGTCTTCGATCTTCTCGACGAGCCCCTGCGCGTCGAGGTCCGCCATGATGCGCTTGCGCGCGGCGAAGCGATCGAGGCCCTGGTAGGGGCCCTGCGCTGCGATCGTGCCGTTGCTGTTCAGCACGTTGACTGCGCCGATCTCGCGGTGGCGCTGCCACACTTCGTAGTCGTTGGGGTCGTGCGCCGGCGTGATCTTGACGCAGCCGGTGCCGAGCGACGGATCGGCCCATTCGTCGGTGATCAGCGGGATCTCGCGGCCCGTGAGCGGCAGCGTGACCTTGCGACCTTGCTTCGCGAGCGCAGCGACTTGCGCGAGGTGGGGGATCAACTCCTGCTCGCGCTGCAGCAGGCGCTCGAGCTCCTTCTCCGCGGCTTCGCGTTCTTTGTCCGCAGCTGCGGCGACCTTCTCGCGTTGCGCTGCGATCGCGGCCTTCATCGCGGCTGCGGGATTTGGGTGCACGGCGACTGCCGTGTCGCCGAGCATCGTCTCGGGCCGCGTCGTCGCGACGAGCACGTGCTTGGGTTCGCCCGCGGCTGCATTCGCGAGCGGATAGCGCAGGTAATGGAACTTGCCCTGCACCGTCTCCTTGTAGAGCTCGTCATCGGCGACGGCTGTTTGCAGCGCGCAGTCCCAGTTGACGAGTCGATTGCCGCGGAAGATCAGGCCATCGCGGAACATCGCGAAGAACGTCTGCCGCACTGCGCGCGCGCACACGGCGTCCATCGTGAAGCGCGTGCGGTCCCAATCGCACGAGCAGCCCATGCCTTGCTGCTGCGTGACGATGCGCTTCTGGCTCTGCTCCTTCCAATCCCAGATGCGCTGCACCAGAGCCTCGCGGCCGATGTCGTGGCGCGTCTTGCCTTCGATCTCCTTCAACCGCTTCTCGACGACCGCTTGCGTCGCGATGCCGGCGTGGTCGGTGCCCGCCTGCCACAGCGTGTTGTCGCCTTGCATGCGATGCCAACGGATCAGCAGGTCCTGCATCACGTTGTCCATCGCGTGCCCCATGTGCAGCGCGCCGGTCACGTTCGGCAGCGGCATCATCACGACGTAGCGTTCGCCACGCGCGTCGGGGAAGGCGGCGAAGGCTTTCTTGCCGAGCCACGTCGCGGTGACCGCGGGCTCGAGGGACTGGGGTTCGTACTTGGCTGGCAGCTCGGTCGTCATCGGGGGCGAAGAGTCTAAGGAACGGCGCGACGCGAGCCACTTGGTTGGCGGCCAGTGTGGGATGGTGGTTCTGGAACGTCCCGAGTCGAGCCGGCGCAAACGTCGTGAAGGTCCGATCCTGTGGGCGGTCTCGTTCCTGCCGTTGGGCCGCGGTCGACGTCCTTTGCCGCGGGTCCGCCCATGAGGTCCAATGCCATTGTGCGATTCCCGATCTTGTTGCTGCTCGGCGCGATTGCGTCGTTCGCGCTCGCGTTCGCCCTTTGGCCGTCGTTTGGCGATGGCTCGGATCCCGCCATGCCGCCGGATGCACGGCAAGGCGCATCGCCAGAGGGCGGTGGCGCGGGCGGCACTGACGATGGCCAGGGTCGCAAGGTCGTCGATGGCGGAACCCTGCGGACCGGTTCGTTTGCGGCGGGCGTTCGCATCACCGTCGTGACCTCCGTTGGCTTGCCGGCAGCGGACTGCGAAGTGCGGTTTGGCAAGACCAAGGTGCTGCGCACTGACGCCGCGGGCGTGGTGGAGACCGAAGTGCGACCGGGTCGACTGTTCGTCGAGGTCAAGCCGCCAGCGTCGGCTGCCAATTCGCAGGCGTTGGTTCGCACGCGCGTCACTGCCACGTCTGGCGAAGTCGTGCAGGCGCGCATCGTGCTGCCCGCGAGCGGCGGCGGCGAAGTGTGGTGCCGCGTGGTCGCGGCCGAGAACAAGGCGCCGATCGAAGGCGCGCACGTCAGCGTCTATCCCTATGGCGGAGCCGAGGGCGTCACCGACGCGGACGGGCTCGCAGTGCTGCAAGCCGAAGGCGATCACGAGTTCTTGGTCGCGAAGACCGAGGGTCGCGCTCTGCGCCGCGTGCTCGCGCATGTCGACAACTTTGGCGAGGACGGCGTGCTCGAAGTTGCGCTGCCGCTCGCTGCAGAATTGGCCGTCGAAGTGATCGGCGCCGATGGCGAACCGATCCCCGCGGCGCTCGTGTCCATCACCGCGATGCCGTGGACGCTGATGCATCCGCAGCGCTCGTCGCCGCGCGGCGAGCCCGAGACGTGGACTGCGGAGACCGGCGAGAAGGGTTCCGCGTCGTTCGCCGATCTCCCGCCCGCATCGCCGTTGCTCATCGAAGTGGCTCCGACCGACGGCAAGAACGGCGTGTTCCGCGAGACATGGACGCTGACCGCGGGCAAGAACGATCGCCGCATCGAACTCGCGTCGCTCGGCGGCATTCGCGGTCGCGTGCTCGACGCAGCTGGCACTCCGGTTCCGTCTGCGCGCGTTGCCGCGGTTCGCCTGTTTGGCGACGAGGCGATGGAGTATCTGCCCGAGGACGCGCAGGCGACGTCGGCGCTGACGGAGGCGGATGGCACGTTCTTGATGCCGGACCTGGAACCCGGCGCCTACGCGCTCGCGCTGCAGGCAACGCAAGGTTGGGCGTCGAAGTCGATTCGCGTCGAGCTCGCAGCCGGCGGCAGCGCCAACGCAGAGATTCGCGCGCAGGCTGCGTTGTCGATTCGCGGCACGCTGACCGGACCCGGCAATCGCGCGATCAGCGCGTTTGAGGTGCATGCCAAGAAGGGCAATGCGATCGTCGGATCGTCGGTCACGGATCGCGACGGCGCCTTCAACATCGAGTCGCTCGTTCCGGGCGACTACACGATCACGACCGAGTTGTATGACCAAGAACTCGCGATGCGCGAGCCGATGGTGGTGCCTGCAGGCCGCAGCGGCGTTGCAGTCAAGGTCGCTTCGGTGATGGGCACCTTGAAGGGCCGCGTCATCGGCGGCGATGCGCTGCGTCCCGACACGTTCGTGCGCGCGCATCGACGCGATGGGCATGAAGCGATTGCGAGCCGTTGCGATCTCGATGGCCGCTTTGAGTTTGGCAGCATCCGCGAAGGCACGTGGGACCTGCATGTCAGCGATGGATCCCTCCGCGTCGGCGTAGTCAGCGGCGTTCGCGTCGTTGCGCAGGAGTCGACGCCCGAGGTGGAGATCGCGTTGATGCCTGGCGCGAGCCTGCGCGCAATGCACCCCGGCGCCGACAAGTTCGTCGTGATGCGCGGCGGTGATGTGATTGGCGTTGGGCCGCTCGAGCGCGGATTGCCGACCGAACTCGTCGTGCCGCCGGGTAAGTGCGCCGTCGCGTTCTACATCCGCGGTCGCGAAGTGGGCCGCGTCGAAGCCAACGCGGTGGCGGGCCAGCACGCGGTCGTCGAAGGGCGCTGACGAGTTCGATCAGCTCGCGTCGCGGTCCGTTGCTTCGCGCAGCGACCACGCCGTTGAGCCGATAGCGATCAGCAGCAGCAACGCCCCGAGCGGCACGAGCGCGATGCCCGCGCCCGGATCGCCGCCGCTGTGCCAGATGCCGCCGAGCAAGAAGCCGATCGGCATCGCCAGCAGCGCGCCCGTCATGCACGCGCCCGCGAACCGCGGTGGCGTGCGCAGCGTCGATGCGGTGAACGCGAACGCGACTTGTAGCAACGCGAGCCCGATGCCATGCGCATGCGCAAGCCGCAACAGCAGGCGACGCGTCTC
>JBEELK010000235.1:0-34005 GCA_041168165.1 Planctomycetota bacterium
CTGCGCTCGCATCCACGAACTCGGCGGCCAGGTCTACATGGACGGCGCGAAAATGAACGCGCAGGTCGGCTTGCTGCGGCCGGGCGACCTCGGCGCGGATGTGTGCCACCTCAACCTGCACAAGACGTTCTGCAACCCACACGGCGGTGGCGGCCCGGGCATGGGCCCGATCTGCGTCGCCAAGCACTTGGCGCCATTCCTCCCCGGCCACCCGCTGGTGAAGACTGGCGGCGAGAAGGCGATCGGTCCCGTCAGCAGCGCGCCGTGGGGCTCGGCTTCGATCCTCACGATCAGCTACGCCTACATCGTGATGATGGGCCCGGACGGCCTGAAGCGCGCAACGCAGATGGCGATCCTCAACGCCAACTACGTTGCGAAGCGCCTCAAGGACCACTTCCCCGTGCTCTACACCGGCCAGAACGGAATGGTCGCACACGAGTGCATCCTCGACGTGCGCCAGCTCAAGGCGACGAGCGGCGTTGAAGTCAGCGACATCGCCAAGCGCCTGATGGACTACGGCTTCCACGCGCCGACGATCAGCTTCCCGGTCGCGGGCACGATGATGATCGAGCCGACCGAGAGCGAATCGAAGGCGGAGTTGGATCGCTTCTGCGACGCGCTGATCGCGATCCGCCAGGAGATCCGCGAGATCGAGGACGGCAAGTTCGACAAGCAGAACAACCCGCTCAAGAACGCGCCGCACACCGCCGCCGCCGTCACCGCGACGGAATGGACCAAGCCCTACACGCGCGAACGCGCTGCGTTCCCAGCGCCCTGGACCAAGGTGCACAAGTACTGGCCGTCGGTTGCGCGCATCAACGACGTGCACGGCGACCGCAACCTCGTGTGCGCGTGCCCGCCGCTGTCGGCCTACGAGAGCTGACCTGCGGAGATGGCTGACGATCCGCTGCAGCGGCTCTACGACTCGCCGATCACGAAGTGGACCGGCATGCGGCTCGTCGCGCGCAGCGACGAGCGCGCGGAGTTGGAGTTGCCGGCGCGCGAGGAGTTCACCCAAGCCGAGGGCGTCGTGCACGGCGGCATGCTGGCGATGCTCGCGGACTCGGCCGCGGTGTTCTTGCTCTGGCCGCACGCGGGACCAGACCGCTGGATGACGAGCATCGACTTCCAGATGCACTTCTTGAAGGGCGCTGTGCCTGGCGGCGATCCGCTGCGCGCGATCGCGACGCTGTTGCGCAAGGGCTCGACCGTCGCGGTTGCCGAGAGCGAGATCTGGCAGGGCAACGAGCGCGTCTGCAAAGGCACGTTCACCTACCTGTTCGGCGCTCGTCGCAAGGACGCGTGACGCCCCCACGCCTCTACTGGGACGGCAAGGACGGCGACACCGTCGCGCTGTTCGCATCGGGCGCAGGCTTGCACTGCCGAGCCCCGTGGATCGAGACGATGGCAAACGGGCTCGCCGCGCGCGGGATCCACGTTGCGCGCTTTGACTTCCCCTACATGCAGGGACGAGCGGATGAGACTGCAACGCGCCGTCCGCCCGACCCGATGCCGAAGTTGCTCGATGCGATGCGCGCAGCGGCGGGAGCGGCACGACGTCCGGGCGTTCGCTTCGCGTTGCTCGGCAAGTCGATGGGCGGTCGCGTTGCGACGATGCTCGCCGACGAGTTGCAAGCCGACGCGGTGGTCGTGTTTGGCTACCCGTTCCATCCGCCGCGCAAGCCGATGGAGTTGCGCACCGCGCACCTTGGCGAGTTGCGGACGCCATGCCTCGTGCTGCAAGGAGAACGCGATCCGTTTGGCACTCGCGAGGACGTTCGCGGCTACCGACTCTCCACCAACATCCGCGTCGAGTGGTTCGAAGGCGGCGACCACTCGCTGTGCCCCAATGCGCGCAGCGGCTTCACCGAGCAGCAACACCTGTCGCGCGCGCTCGACCTCGCCGCCGCGTTCAGTAAAGGCGTGTGATGGAACTGCAGCGACGTTGCTGCTTGGATGCCCACATGCGCATCTCGACTCTGCTCGCCTGCTGCTTGCTTCCCGTCCTGCCATCCTGCGTCGTTGCCGCCGTGGCCGCGGTCGGCGCCGCGACCTACGGCGCGGTCAGCTACAACGGCAACGAAGCCTCGATCACGGTGCAACAGGACCTCGCAACGGTCACGGCTGCATCGAAGAAGGCGATGCGGGACCTCAACTTCCCGGTCGATGACACGCAGGAACCCAGCGTCACCGAGTGCAAGCTGACCGGAGGCGAAGCCACCGTGATCCTCGAGCGGCACCCTGGCGAGGTCACCAAGATCCGCGCGCGCGTTGGCACGTTCGACACGCAGGACAACAAGCGCCGTTCGGGCTTGTTGCTCGAGAAGATCCGCAGCTACCTCTGATCGCTAGCCTCGCGCATCACCGCGCGCCGCCATCGCGCGGCGCGGCGGAGCGGAACAAGAACCAGCCCAGCGCGACGAGGGCCAACGCACAGAATGCGTGCGCGATCGGTTCTTCGCTCTTCGCGCCAAACGGCAACTCGGCAAGGAACGCGACTGTCGGCAGGATGCCGTAGTCCGCGTCGAAGCCTGGCACGAACGCCTGCAGCGCAGCCACGATCCCGAGGATCGATGCGCCCGCGATGAGCCCCGACGAGAACAACGTGCCTTCGGGCTCATCTTCTGCGTCCGGCGCGCGGCGGTAGCGACGGTCTGCGATCTTGCGCACGAGGCCGCCGAGGAACACCGGCATCGTGTACTGGACCTTGAGGTAGAGGCCCACCGCGAACGTCAGCGAGCCGATGCCGAGCAGTTCCATGAACACGGCGATCGCAGCGCCGATCAGGATCAGGTCCCACGGCAGCTTCTGGTCCAGGATGCCGTCGATCATCGTCGCCATCAGGCTCGCCTGCGGCGCGGGCAGGCGATCGCCGCCGATGCCGTCGTACCGTCGCCACAGCACTTGGTTGGTTGCGGCGTCGACGAGGTAGTTGCCCGGCTCCAGCGCTGCGCCGGCGGGCAACTCCGACTGCGACAACCGCACGAGCACGAACTCCTGCGGCGCAGGCGAAGCGTTCGGCGCTGCGACTGCGGCTGCTTCCCCGCGCAACTGCACCGACTCGCGGCCTGCGAGTTGGGCCGCTGCAACTGCGAACGGCTGCTCCAGCTTGACGTCGCGCGTCGACGCGAGGTTGAGCCCGTAGGCGGTGAATCCGACGGCGAGCACCGACGTCAGCACGCCGATCACGAGCGTGCCCTGCTGGCGAATCGGCGTGGCGCCGACGAGGAAGCCCGTCTTGAGGTCCTGCGAGCACGTGCCCGCTTGGCTCACGGCGATGCAGACAATCGCGCCGATCGTCAGCGCGAGCTTCTTGTGCACGGGATCGCCCCAGCCAACCGCGAGGAACAAGCCACACGTGCCCATGAGCACGGCGATCGTCATGCCGGAGAGCGGGTTGCTGGTCGATCCGACTTCGCCCGTCACGCGCGAACTCACGACGGAGAACAGGAAGCCGAACAACAGGATCAGCGCAGCGCCGATGAGCGGCACGTCGAACATCGGCGTGAGCCAGATCAACGCCACGAGACCCATCGCGCCGAACAACAGAATGGGAGTCGGCGTGTCGCGGTTGGTGCGTTCGACCACTGCGTCGCCAGCGCTGCGGCCGCGCAGGCTCTGCGCCGAGCTCTTGAGCGCCGAGCCGATCGCCGGCAGCGCGCGGAACAGCGAGAACAATCCGCCGGTGGCGACGGCGCCCGCGCCGATGTGGCGCGCATACGCCTTGTAGATCTCGTTCCAGCCCATCTCCGCGATCGGCGTCGTGCCGAAGCCGAACAGGTTCGGGTTGCCCTGGCCAAACGTGTAGATCAGCGGAATGACGATCAGCGACGTCATCAGCGATCCCGCCACCATGATCAGCGACGTGCGGTAACCGATGATGTAGCCGACGCCGAGCAGCGCCGGATCGAAGTCGCAGCCGAGATACGACTTCTCGAAGTAGGCCAGCTTGTTGCCAAACAACGCACTGAGCTTCGTGCCCACGGTCGCGATGACGCCGCCGAAGACCGCTTGCAGTGCCTTGAAGCCTGCGCCGATGCCCATGCCAAGGAACACCTTGTTGGCCGACGTGCCGCCGAGTTCGCCGATGCGCAGGATCTCGGCGCATGCCTTGCCCTCGGGATACCGCAGCGTGCCGTGCTCCTTGACGATGAGATAGCGACGCAGCGGCACCATCATCAACACGCCGAGCACGCCGCCAGCGAGCGCGATCATCGTCGTTTGCCCGATGCCCATCGGATAGCCGAGGAACACGAGTGCCGGCACGGTGAACACGACTGCCGCAGCGACGGACTCGCCGGCAGATCCCGTGGTCTGCGCGATGTTGTGCTCAAGGATCGCGCGCTTGCCGTTGCGCGGCCGCAGGACTGCGATCGCCAGCACGGCGATTGGCACGGAAGCCGAAACGGTGAGCCCGACCTTGAGCGCGAGGTAAGTCGACGCGGCGCCGAACACGATGCCGAGCAATGCGCCGAGCAGGATCGAACGCAGCGTCAGCTCGGGCTGGATCTCGCTCGCGGGCACGAGCGGCGTGAAGTCCTTGGCGGATTCGTTCATGTCGATGTCGGGGCACACGGTCGTGCGCACGCAGCACGGAGTCCAGCGGCAACGTCAAAGGAATCCACCTGCGGCGGGCATGCGCGGCTTCCGCCGCTGTCGCCGCGCGGCACAATGCTCCTCCCATGCTCACCACTGTGCTGTGCGCAGTCGCGCTCTCGCCGCAAGGTCCGAAGGCGACTCCCACCTTTTGCGCCGACGTTGCGCCGATCGTGTTCTCGCGCTGCGCGCAGTGCCACCGCCCAGGCGAGGTCGCGCCGTTCTCGCTGCTGAGCTACGCCGAGGTAAAGAAGCGCGGCGCGACGATCGCGGAAGCAGTGCAAGACCGCTTCATGCCGCCGTGGCACCCAGACCAAGGCTGGGGCGAGTTCCAAAACAGCCTTCGGCTATCCGACGCGCAGGTGAAGACGATCGTCGACTGGGTGAAGGGCGGCATGCCCGAAGGCGACACGCAGAAGCTGCCGCCGCTGCCGAAGTTCCCTGAGGGTTGGCAACTCGGCGAGCCGGACCTCGTTGTGCAGATGCAAAAGGGCTTCGAAGTGCCTGCTTCTGGCCGCGACATCTACCGCAACTTCGCGATCCCGCTCGGCCTCGCGGAGGACGCATGGGTCACCGCGATCGAGGTGCGGCCGAGCGCGCGCGACGTGCTCCACCACGTGCTGTTCTTCCTCGACGACAGCGGCGAAGGCACTGCGCAGGATGGCAAGGATGGCAAACCCGGCTATTCCGGCATGCGATTGCAGCGGCAGACCTCGATCGGCGGCTGGGCCGTCGGCGGCATGCCGGAGCACCTGCCTGCGGGCCTTGCGATCAAGCTGCCGAAGGGCAACGACCTGATCCTGCAATCGCACTTCCATCCGTCCGGCAAGAAGCAGACGGAGCAAACCACGATCGGCATCTACCTCGCGAAGGAGCCGCCGAAGCGAACCATCGTTCCGATCCAGTTGCCGCCGTTCTTTGGCATCGCAGCAGGCCTCGACATTCCTGCTGGCGAGAAGCAGTGGATCCTGAAGGACCAGTTCGAACTGCCGTGCGACGTCGAGGCCGTCACGGTAGGCGGCCATGCGCACATGCTGCTGCGCTCGATGACGATGCAGGCCGACGTGCCGCAAGGCGATTCGATCCGCCTGCTGCGCATCTCCAACTGGGACTTCGACTGGCAGAATCGATACACGTTCCGCGAACTCAGTGGCCTCCCGAAGGGCGCCACGCTGCGTTCCGAGCTGGTCTACGACAACAGCAAGGACAACCCGAACAACCCCAACAAGCCGCCGAAGCGCGTGCGTTGGGGACGCGAGTCGAACGACGAGATGGGATCGATCACGTTGATGGTCGTGCCGAAGGACGAGAAGGACCTGCCCGCGCTGCTCGAGGCCGTGCGTTCGCACGCGGGCAAGGGCGCCGTGAAGCGGATCCAGAACCAGATCGACGAACGCTTCGCACAGTTCGACCAGAACAACGACGGCAAGGTCACGCGCGACGAGGCGCCGCCTGCGATGGCTGCGTTCTTCGACTTCCTGGACACCGACAAGAACGGTTCGCTCGACAAGCAAGAAGTGCAGAAGGCCGTCGAGCAGATGGCGGGCCGCATGGGCACCGGCGAAGGCGGCGTGCCGGGGATTCCCGGCGGGTTGCCGGGTGGCGGCGGTGGCAATGGCGGGAAGAGCGACGGCAGCGGTGGCGATGCGCCCAAGCGCCGCCGGCGGAACAAGGACGGCGAGTGAGCGCTGCGACCACGACGCGAATCGTGGCACGCATCGCCGCCATCGCATGCGTGGCCTTGCTGACACACGGATGCGCCTTTCCGCCTGCAATCGCGCCGAGTCGTGCGTGGTCGACCACGAACGGCGCGCGCTTTGTGCCTGAGGTCGTGGGCCCAGGCGCGGTGCGCGTGCTCGTGTTCACGACCACGGACTGCCCCATCGCCAACTCGTATGCGCCGCGACTCGTGGAATTGGCGCATGAGTGGCAATCGAGCGATGTCGAGATCGTTCTCGTCCACGTCGATGCGGACGCGACCGCGGCGTCCGTGAGCGCGCATGCGAGCGACTACGCGCTGCCGTTCCCGATCGTGCTCGACACACAGCAGCAACTTGTGATGCGCTACGGCGTCACGACGACGCCCGAAGTCGTTGTGCTGACGCGCGACGGCATGCGGTATCGCGGCCGCATCGACGATCGCTGGCGCGGACGCGGCATCGACAGCCAGACCGCAGAGTCGCATGACCTCAAAGACGCAGTGAACGCGCTGCTTCGCGCTGAGATACCAGCCGTCCCGCGCACCGAGCCCGTCGGTTGCCGCCTGCCCGCATTGCCGTGATCCCGCGCGATCGCACGGTGCACGCGACGAGACCTTTTCGCTACTGTCCGCCGCGATGAGCGTTCCTACGAAGCCGCCATTCCGCCTCGATGGCAAAGTTGCAGCGATCACCGGCGCAGGCTCTGGCATCGGACTCGCGATCGCCGAACGCTTCGCGCAACAAGGTGCGCGCATCGCGGTGCTGGAGATCGACGAGGCCGCAGCGCAGCGCGCCGTCGAAGGGCTTGCGGCCTCAGGATGTGAAGCCGTCGCCATCTCATGCGACGTCACCAAGGCCGATTCGGTGAAGGCGGCGTTCGCGCAGGTGGAAGCGCGATTCTCGCGACTCGACGTCCTGGTCAACAACGCCGGCATCGGCCACGTCGGCGCATGCGAGGCGACCGAAGAAGCGGACTTCGACCGCATGTTCTCGGTCAACGTGAAGGGCGTCTACCTCTGCACCAAGGCGGCGCTGCCGCTGCTGAAGGGCACTCGCGGCGTGATCTGCAACATGGCCTCGATCGCGAGCCTGATCGGCGTCGCCGACCGCTTTGCCTACTCGATGACGAAGGGCGCGGTGTTGACGATGACGAAGTCCATCGCGATCGACTACCTCGCGCATGGCATCCGCTGCAACTGCGTCTGCCCTGCTCGCATCCACACACCGTTCGTCGACGGCTACCTGCAAAAGAACTACCCAGGCCGCGAAGCCGAGATGTTCCAGAAGCTCGCCGCGTGGCAACCGATGGGTCGCATGGGCACGCCGCAGGAGGTAGCGGACCTCGTGCTGTTCTTGTGCAGCGACGAAGCGGGGTTCCTGACGGGGCAAGCAGTCCCCCTCGATGGCGGCAAGCTGGTCTTCTGATCGACGGTCTCAATCCATGCACGACTTCAAGCTCTTCCGATTTGGTCCGCGCGGCGCAGAACGTCCGGCAGTGCTCACTGCGGACGGTCGTCGCCTCGACTGCTCGTCGTTCGGCGAGGACTGGGGGCCCGCGTTCTTCGCGCGCGAAGGCATGACGCGCCTGTCGACGTTCTTGCGCACGCGCGAGGAGCTGCCGCACGTTCCTGAAGGCGTGCGCATGGGGCCATGCCTGCAGCGCCCGGGCAAGCTGATCTGCATCGGCCTCAACTACAAGGACCATGCGCGCGAGACCGGCGCCAAGCTCCCCACCGAGCCGGTGGTGTTCTTCAAGGCGACGACTGCGATCTGCGGTCCCGACGATGACCTTGTGATCCCGAAGGCCAGCGAGAAGACGGACTGGGAAGTGGAGCTGCTCGTCGTGATCGGCAAGACGGCGCAGTATGTCGACGAGGCCCACGCGATGGACTGCGTCGCAGGCTACGCGCTGCACAACGACTACAGCGAACGGCACTGGCAACTCGAGCGCGGCGGCCAATGGGTGAAGGGCAAGAGCTTCGATACCTACGCGCCGCTAGGCCCGTGGTTCGTGCCGAAGGATCTCGTTCGCGACCCGCAGGATTTGGAGCTCTGGCTCGACGTGAATGGCAAGCGGCGCCAGCAGTCCAACACGCGCGAGATGGCGTTCTCGGTGCAGCACTTGGTGAGCTACCTGTCGCAGTGCATGACGCTTGAGCCAGGCGACATGATCAGCACGGGCACGCCGGCTGGCGTCGGTCTCGGCTGCAATCCGCCGGAGTACCTGAAAGCAGGCGACGTCGTGACGCTCGGCATCGCAGGCCTCGGCGCGCAGCGCCAGAGCTGCGTCGCGTGGAGCCCCGCTGCGGGAACGCGCGCATGAACGAACGGCCGATGCGCTTTGGCCAACGTCTCGGGCTCAAGCCCGAACGACGCGACGAATACGTTCGTTGCCACGCGCGCATCTGGCCCGAGATCGAGCAGGCGATCCGCGACGCCGGCATCCGCAACTACTCGATCTACTGCCTGCCAACCGGCGCTCCCGCCGACCGCGGCGGCGACGAGCTGTTTGGCTACTACGAGTACATCGGCCCGCCTGAGGACTACGCCACGCGCATGGCCGAGCTCGCCGCGGCGCCGCGCATGCGCGAATGGTGGGATCTGATGGAAGCGATGCAGATCCCCCATCCTCGCCGTCAACCCGGCGCGTGGTGGGCCGCGATGGATGAAGTCTTCCATCAGGACTGACGCATCGGGCCCTAGCACGACAGCAACGCATTCCACCTCTCCGCAACGATCCCATCTCATGCGCATCACCAAGGTCGACACGCAACTCCTCCGCGTCCCGCTTCAGCAACGCACGATCACGGACAGCCAGTCCACCGTTACGCACGTGGAGTTCCTGCAGGTCGTGCTGTCGACCGACGCAGGCATCACCGGCTACGGCATGAACTGGAGCTACACGCCGGGGCTCGTCGCAGCGCAGGTGATGGTCCAGCAGAACTACGCGCCGCTGCTGATCGGCAAGGATCCGGCGATGCGCAAGGCGATCATCAAGGATTGCTTCTTCTCCAACCATTTCATCGGCCGCGTCGGCGCCGCGCGCGTCGGCATCGCTGCCGTCGAGTACGCGTTGTGGGACCTCGTCTGCAAGGAAGCCAACAAGCCGCTGTGGCAATACCTCGGCGCGTGCCGCGACAAGGTGAAGGCCTACAGCACGGATGGCGGATGGCTGTCATGGAGCCTCGATGACTTGCTGCGTGACTGCCATCGCTTGGTCGAGCGCGGCTTCGACGCGGTCAAGATCAAGCTCGGACGGCCCGACCCGCGAGAGGACCTTCATCGCATCGCTACGGTGCGCAAGTCGATCGGCGACAAGATCGACATCATGACGGACGTCAACTGCGCATGGACGCTCGCGACCGCCAAGCAGTACGGCAGCCGATTGAAGGACTACGACGTGCGCTGGCTCGAGGAGCCAATGAAGCCCGAAGACGTGACGATGCACGCAGAACTCGCGCATGCGATCGAGACGCCGATCGCGGTCGGCGAGACGATCTTCACGCGCGAGGCATTCCGCGACTACATCGCGCAAGGCGCAGTGCATTACGTGCAAGCCGACTCGACGAAGCTGATGGGCGTCGATGAGTGGCTCGAAGTGGCCGCGCTCGCGGCGAGCTACAACCTGCCCGTGATCCCGCACACCAACGTGCAGCACAAGCTCCACGTGCAACTCGCAGCAGCGACGCCCAACTGCATCATGGTCGAGAACTGCTACGAGTCGATCAACGACATGTGGGTCGAGCCGATCCACGTCACGGACGGCTACTACAACTTGCCGCAAGAGCCTGGCCTCGGGCTGCGCATCGAGCAGCGCTACCTCGACCAACACCGCATCGGCTGATCGCAGGACGTGGCGATGCGCATCGACAGCCACCAGCACTTCTGGCGCTACGAACCAAGCGCATACGCTTGGATCGGGGACGCGATGGGAGCGCTTCGCCGCGACTTCCTGCCGCAGGACCTTCGTCCGCTGCTCGATGCTGCGCAGATTGATGGATGCATCGCAGTGCAGGCGCAGGAGACGCTCGCCGAGACCCGCTGGCTGCTCGACCTAGCTGCTGCGCACGACTGGATCCGCGGCGTGGTCGGCTGGGTGGACCTTTGTGCGCCGGACGTCGGCGCGCAGTTGGACGCAATCGCGAGCAAGAAGCTCGTCGGCGTGCGCGCGGTTCTGCAAGCCAAACCCGACCACTGGATGGGCACGTCCACGTTCTTCCGCGGACTCGCAGCCGTGGGCGAACGCGACCTCGCCTACGACGTGCTGGTCTACGCCCCCCAACTGCGCGGTGCCTTCGAGTTGTGCCGCGCCCTTCCGCGGCAGCGGTTCGTGCTCGACCATCTCGGCAAGCCAGAGGCGCGGACCAAGCGCATCGCCACGTGGCGGCACGACCTCATCGCTCTGGCGTCGCTCGACCACGTCGCCTGCAAGCTGTCGGGCTTGGCGACCGAAGCCGACTGGGGTGCCTGGACGCCCGCCCACCTGCGGACCTACCTCGACATCGCGCTCGACGTGTTCGGCCCAAGCCGGATGCTGTTCGGCTCGGACTGGCCCGTGGCGCTCTGCGCGGTGTCCTACGAGCGCTGGCACGACCTCGTGCGCCACTGGGCCTCTGCGCTGACGGCGAGCGAGCAGGCGTCCGTGTTTGGCGGCGCTGCCTCCCGCGTCTACCGGCTGTAGTGGAGCCGTGCCGACTGCCCCGGTTGCGCCCCTCCGCTTCCGCTCGCGGCAACTTTCCGGACCTCCTTCGGCTGGCCGCTTTTGCGAAACGGTTGCCGTTCCTAGGCTTGCGCGGAGGGAGGCCCTACAAGGGCAGATTCGCTACCTTTGGGCTTGCACCCACCGCTGAGCCGCAATAGGTAGTATCCCTCTGCGGTTGGCCGACGGTCCTTACCCTCGGCGGCCAAGCCCTCGCCCCATGGCGACGGCGTGGCCGGTCTGCCCCCTGCAGGCCTTGTTTCAGCTCGGTCAAGCTGGAGCAAGGGTCCCCGGTTTCGGGGCGGTTCCTGCCTGCTGACGCCCCCACGGGCGTGATCGATGCGTCGCCTACTTCCTCCTCCGTGTGAGCGGAGCGAGTCCCGGCACCAGACGAATCCAGAGGCTACCGCCTTGGTCCAAGGGACAAGTTCTCGGTCATCTCAATCGGTCAGGAGTCATCCCGGCGGGCGCCAGTGCCCAGCCTGGGGCGTTCGCATTTCCCATGCAGAGCAGCCGGTGTGCGCATCACCGGCTCGAAGAATCGACTGCCGCCATGCGGCAGCACCTGGAGGAGGCAAGGCGTGAAGATCAATCGGCGGTTCACGAAGCAAGGCAACTCGCCCTACGAGGGCATCGCGTTCCACAAGCGTTCCAGCGAGATCCGCAATCCCAACGGATCGCTCGTGTTCGAAGCGCGCGACATCGACGTCCCGGCGGCCTGGAGTCAGGTTGCCGTCGACATCCTCGCGCAGAAGTACTTCCGCAAGGCCACCGTGCCGCAGACGGACCAGAACGGGAACCCCGTGCTCGACGAGGCCGGCAAGCCGGTGCTCGGCGGCGAGACCTCGGCCCGCCAAGTCTTCAACCGTCTCTCCACCTGCTGGCGCCACTGGGGCCAAGAGCACGGCTACTTCGACACCACCGAGGACGCGCAGGCGTTCGAGGACGAACTCTGCCACATGCTCGCGGCGCAGCATGCAGCGCCAAACTCGCCGCAGTGGTTCAACACCGGCCTCCACCACGCCTACGGGATCGCGGGCCCTGCTCAGGGCCACTGGTACGTCGATCCGCACACCGGCAAGCTGCACAAGAGCCGCTCGGCCTACGAGCGCCCACAACCGCACGCCTGCTTCATTCAGTCGGTCAGTGACGACCTCGTCAACGAGGGCGGCATCATGGACCTGTGGACGCGCGAGGCGCGCCTCTTCAAGTATGGCTCCGGCACGGGCAGTAACTTCTCGCAGCTCCGCGGCGAGAACGAGCCGCTGTCGGGCGGCGGCAAGAGCTCCGGCCTGATGAGCTTCCTCAAGATCGGCGACCGGGCAGCCGGCGCGATCAAGTCGGGCGGCACCACGCGCCGCGCGGCGAAGATGGTCTGCCTCGACCTCGACCACCCGGACATCGAAGCATTCGTGACCTGGAAGGTCATCGAAGAGCAGAAGGTCGCAGCGATCGTCACGGGCAGCCGCGTGATCGGCCGCCTGCTGAAGACCGTGATCAACTCCTGCCACATGAAGCAGGATGACGGCTCGACGCGCGTCGTCACGACCGCCGCCGAGAACCCGACGCTCCGCGCCGCTCTGCTCGAGTGCCGTTCGGCACAGATCCCGGACAGCTACCTGCAGCGCTCGCTGCAACTTGCCGCGCAGGGCTTCCACGCGGTCGAGCAGCCGGAATACGACACGAGCTGGGACGGCGAGGCGTACGCCACGGTGTCCGGCCAGAACTCGAACAACTCGATCCGCATCCCCAACACCTTCTTCCGCGCCGTCGATGAGGGCGCGAAGTGGCAGTTGATGCGCCGCACGGACGGCAAGGTGCACAGCGAGATCAACGCAGAGAAGCTCTGGGACAAGATCGCCTACGCCGCATGGGCGTGCGCGGACCCGGGCGTCCAATACGACACCACGATCAACGAGTGGCACACGTGCCCCGCGGACGGCCGCATCAATGCGAGTAATCCGTGCTCGGAGTACATGTTCCTCGACGACACGGCGTGCAACCTCGCGTCGATCAACCTCGTCAAGTTCCTCAACGAAGACGGCTCGTTCGACATCGATGGCTTCAAGCACGCGGCCCGCATCTGGACGGTCGTGCTCGAGATCAGCGTGTTGATGGCCAGCTTCCCGAGCCAGGAGATCGCGAAGAAGAGCTACGAGTTCCGCACACTCGGCCTCGGCTTCGCCAACCTCGGCACGATCCTGATGCGCACGGGCATCCCGTATGCGTCGTCGAAGGCCTACGCGATCGCGGGTGCGATCAGCGCCGTCATGTGCGGTGAGTCCTACGCGACCTCGGCGGAGATGGCCAAGGAGCTCGGCACCTTCCCGGGTTACGAGCGCAACAAGGAGACGATGCTGCGCGTGATGCGCAACCACCGCCGCGCCGCCTACGCCGCGACCGCCTCGGAATACGAGGGCCTGTCCATCGCGCCAGTCGGCATCGACGCACAGCTGTGCCCGAAGGATCTGCTGGAAGCCTCGCGCACGTCGTGGGACAAGGCGTTGGCGCTCGGCGAGCAGCACGGCTACCGCAACGCCCAAGTCACGGTGATCGCGCCGACCGGCACGATCGGCCTCTTGATGGATTGCGACACGACCGGCGTCGAGCCGGACTTCGCACTCGTCAAGTTCAAGAAGCTCGCCGGTGGCGGCTACTTCAAGATCGTCAACCAAAGCCTGCCGCCCGCCCTCAAGAAGCTCGGCTACTCGCCGGCCCAGACCGAGGAAATCGTCTCCTACGTCGTCGGCCGCAAGACGCTCGCCGGTGCACCGGCTGTCAACCACGAGACGCTGGCGCAGAAGGGCTTCGACAGCGCCGCAATCCGCAAGGTCGAGGACTCGCTGAAGTCCGCGTTCGACTTGAGCTTCGCGTTCAGCAAGAACGTGCTGGGCGAGGACTTCCTCAAGAAGACCTTTGGCCTCACCGACGCCCAGGTCAACGACTGGAGCTTCGACCTCCTGCGCCACCTCGGTTTCGTGAAGGCGGAGATCCAGGCTGCCACGGACTACGTCTGCGGCACGATGACGATCGAAGGCGCGCCGCACCTCAAGGATGCGCACCTGCCCGTGTTCGACTGCGCCAACCGGTGCGGCCGCATCGGCAAGCGCTACATCCCGTTCGCTGCGCACATCCACATGATGGCCGCGGTCCAGCCGTTCATCAGCGGCGCGATCAGCAAGACCATCAACATGCCGATGGATGCGACGATCGCCGAGGTCAAGGACGCCTACCGACTCGGCTGGCGTTCGATGCTCAAGGCAGTCGCGCTCTACCGCGATGGCAGCAAGCTGAGCCAGCCGCTGAACACCAGCCTCGTCGACGAGTCGGCGTCGGCGATGCCGGCGGAGACGCAGGCCGCGGCCCAGCGCATCACGGAGCGCGTGGTGCACCGCTACCTCGCCAAGCGTCGCAAGCTGCCGCAACGCCGCGCCGGCTACACGCAGAAGGCGATCGTCGGCGGGCACAAGATCTACCTGCGCACCGGCGAGTATGAGGACGGCACGCTCGGCGAAGTCTTCCTCGACATGCACAAGGAAGGCGCCGCGTTCCGCAGCTTGATGAACTGCTTCGCGATCGCGGTGTCGCTCGGCTTGCAGCACGGCGTGCCGCTCGACGAGTTCTCCGACGCGTTCGTGTTCACGCGCTTCGAGCCCAACGGCATCGTCCAGGGCCACGACCAGATCAAGATGGTCACGAGCGTGATCGACTACGTGTTCCGCGAGCTGGCGATCAGCTACCTCGGCCGCACCGACCTGTGCCAAGTCCAGAACGAGGACCTGCGCCACACGACGATGGGCGGCAAGAGCCCTGAGTTCACCGAGGAAGAGGTCGTCTCGGAGCAGGTCTACGAAGTCGACGAAGTCCGCGCCGAACCGCAGTCGGATCGCCTGCACCCGCACAGCCGCGGCATCGAGCGCAGCATGCCCGATGAGGGCGGCTCGGCTCCTGCTCCGCGCCAGAACGGCGATAGCCCACGCGGCGCGGCGCAGACGGCAACGGCCGTCGCGACCGAGAGCCAGAAGCTGCGCAAGAAGATCGCTGAGGCCCGACTCAAGGGCTACGAGGGCGATCCGTGCGGAGGCTGCGGCGCCTTCACGCTGGTTCGCAACGGCACGTGCCTCAAGTGCGTGTCCTGCGGCGGCACCAGCGGCTGCAGCTGATCGCTGCGCCCCCGCGCAAATCTAAAGCATCTGTCCAGTCTTCGGCCCGCAGCGCGACTCGTTCGCGTTGCGGGTCGAGGCATTTCGTGACTCAGCGCTTTTGGTCGCGCTGCCGGACGAGCTTGCTGATGCGACCGTGCACGTTCCAGTCCATCACGTAGAGATTGCCGTCCGCATCCGCGCACACGGAGTGCGGCGCGAAGAAGCGGTCCTTCTTCCAAAGGTCCGGGGCAACCTGATTGGTCGCGAGCTTGTCCTGAGGCGAACCCTCGCCGATCACGAGGATCGGCTTGTCCTTCTTGTCGAGGATCGTGACGCGCCCCACGAGGTCGGCGATCGCCACCATGCCGTCTTCGAGCATCCACGCGTTGCACGGACGGATCATTCCCTCGCGGCTCTCGCGCACGAATTCGCCGTCGAGCGTGAACCACTGCAGGCGTCCGTTCTCACGATCGCACACGAGCAACTGCTCTTTGCCACTGCGCGCATCGATCGCGAGGCCGTGCGGCGTGCGCATCTTGCCCTGCTCTTGGCCATTGCCGCCGATCGACTTCGTGCGAACGCGCTCCTTGTCGTAGCAGTGCACGAAGGACTTGCCGTAGCCGTCCGCGACGAAGATGCGCCCATCCGTCGAGGTCACGCAGGAGGTCGGATGGAACTCCTGAGCCTTCGCGTAAATGCCCGACTCCTCGGGCCAGCCGAGCGTCCAGATCACTTCGCCGTCGATCGTGGCCTTGACCACTTCGTTGCGCATCGTGTGCGCGAGGTAGAGCACTTCCTTGCCGTCCTCGACGCGCAGCGTCATCCCGTGCAAGCCGCCGCGGAACTCCTTGCCCCACCCACCCGCGACGACACCGTCCTTGTCGAGCACGAGAACGGCGTCTTCCGTGTCGGTGTTGGCCAACAGTCGCCCCTTGCTGTCGACGACGAGGCAACCGTGCGTGCTGCCAAGGTCCTTGCCATCCGCGCGCCGACCGTAGCCATCGACCCAAACGAACGACGGGACCACAGCAGGCGCAGGTTCCTTCGCTTGCGCATCCGCGGCGTTCGGCGAGGGCTTTGCCTCGGTGCCTTGCGCCAGCGCCGTGCCAGCGACCGCGAACATCGCCGCGAGCCCGAGAAGAGGAGAGATCGAATCAGTGCGTGTGACCATGATTGCCGTCTTGAAGGTGCGTGAGGGAATGCTGCGCCGCGGCGCCGAACGTCGTGCCAGGAACCTCCTGCACGAGCGCCTGGAAGATGCGGATGGCCTCGTCGTCGCGGCCACATTCGTGCAAGGCCTTGCCCAGATAGAGGCGCGCGCGAAGCGCGTCCTCGCCGAGTCCGGGTTGCCGCAGCGCTGAAGCCAACGTCTCGACGGCCTTGCGATACTGCCGCTCCTTAAACTCCACGTAGCCGAGCGTCACGTCCGCTTGCGGCGACGGCAACGCAGTGCGGAGCCACTGACGCGCGCGAACGCAGTGGCCGTCCAGCGCATAAAGCCGCGCAAGCCGATGGTGCGCATCGAGCGCGCCGCCTTGCGCAGCCTGCAGCAGCAACGGCTCGGCGCCGACGCGGCAGCCGAGATCGAGCAGCGCTACGCCTAGGTCGAGGCATGCCTTCGCGTCGAATTCGTTCTGCGCATGCACAGAACGCAACGCATCGATCCGCGCGCGTACTGCCGCACAGCGATCGAGCAGCGCAGCGACCTCAAGAGGATCGAGCGGCCCAGGACGAGCGCAATACACGACGCCGCGCGGATCGAGCACCGCGAGGCCCATTCCCTCGCCGCCACCGATCCACTCGCTGTAGAGGCGCTGTTGCGCAAAGCCGTCGAGCCGCAGCGACTCGAACTCGCCGCGTCGCAGCGCCGCCAGAACCGCCGGATCGCTCAGTTCCGCTTCCATGCGATCGCTCTGTTCGCGGCCGAGCAGCGCGAAGAACACGACGAGATCGCGCCCTTCGTCCCTCGACCGCACTCGCGCCGTCGTCAGCTCCGTGGTCCAAGGCGGCGGCGGCGCGACGCAGGAGGCCACCAGGCACAACAGAAGGCCAACAGTGATCCGCGACATCTGCACGGACGCACTCCAGCAAGAAGAGGAATGCCGCGCAACCGGCAGGGCTGTGGGAACGACGAGGAACCAAGAACGCGCCGACGCGGCCGAGTCGAACCAGACGGTAGAACTCCCTCATGCGGAACTTGTCGTACGCGGCGGCCCTCGCCGCATCGATCCTCTCGTCCAACTGCAGCGTTTCCAAAGACGCCATGAGCACGACGCACAACGCAAGCCAAGACATCCACAGCTGCGCGCGCCCTCACGAAGTGCGCGTGCGCCATGTGTCGCTCGACCTCGCGCTCGACTTCGACGCGAAGGTCGCAAGAGGAACGTGCACGCTGACGCTCCAGCGCCTCGCGAACACCGCGCCGCTGTGGCTCGACTGCGACGGCCTCCGCATCTCCTCGATCGAGAGCGATGCGGGCAAGGCGCTCGCGTTCGAAATTGGCAAGCCGGATCCGAACCTAGGTTCCTCCCTGCGCGTCGAGTTGCCCGAGGGCGTCGACATCGTTCGCATCGCCTACGAGACCTCCAACGGAGCCGGCGCGTTGCAGTGGCTTGCTCCGGAGCAGACCAGCGGGCCCAAGCCATTCTTGTTCAGCCAGGGACAAGCGATCCTCACGCGCACGTGGATCCCGCTGCAGGACTCCCCCGCAGTGCGCGTGAGCTGGGATGCACGCATTCGTGCACCGAAGGGCCTGCGACCGCTGATGAGCGCGCAGCAACGCGGCGGGTCCCACGACGAAGGCTGGACCTTCGCGATGCCACAAGCGGTGCCGAGCTACCTGATCGCGATCGCGTGCGGCGAACTCGAGGAGCGCGCGATCAGCCCCCGCTGCGCGGTCTGGGCCGAGCCGTCCGTCGTCGATCGCGCCGCGCGCGAACTCGAAGACATGGAGCGCATGGTCGCCTCGTGCGAAGAGCTGTTCGGCCCCTACCGCTGGGGTCGCTACGACGTGCTGTTCTTGCCGTCGAGCTTCCCGTTCGGCGGCATGGAGAACCCATGCATGACGTTTGCGACGCCGACGATCCTCGCGGGCGACAAGTCGCTCGTCGCGCTGGTCGCGCATGAGCTCGCGCACAGTTGGTCGGGCAACCTTGTCACCAACGCGACGTGGCGCGACTTCTGGCTCAACGAAGGCTTCACGGTCTACCTCGAGCAGCGGATCATGGAGCACGTCTACGGCGAGGAACGCATGCGCATGGAGATCGCACTGTCGATGCGCCAACTCGCGCAAGAACTTCGCTCGATGCCGCGAGAGGACCAGCGACTCCACATCGACCTTGCGGGCCGCAACCCCGACGACGGCATGACCTCGGTGCCTTACGACAAGGGCGCCGCATTGCTGCGCCGACTCGAAGGCGCGTTTGGCCGCGCGCGATTTGATGCGTTCTTGCGCGCGTGGTTCGACGAGCACGCATTCCAGAGCGTGACCACCTCCGAGTTCCGCGCGTTCCTCGATGAGCGCCTCCTCTCGTCAGATCGCGTAGCAGCCGCCGCGATCGATCTCGACGCGTGGATCGAATCCGATGGCCTGCCAGCCGACGCGCCGTCCGCAGAATCCGCAGGCTTCCTCGCCGTGGACAAGGCTCGCACCGCATGCGAATCGCAGCGCAGCGCTGAGCCTCTGCTCGCCGCCGAGGCCAAGGCATGGAACACGCAGCAGTGGCTTCGATTCCTCGCCGAGCCCAAGTTCGACGCGCAGACTCTGGAGGGCATCGACCAGGCCTACTCCCTGTCGCGGAGTGGCAACTGCGAGATCCTCTGTGCATGGCTCGATGCGGGCATCCGAGCCAACTACGCGCCTGCGTTCGCGACCTCGGAGACGTTCTTGATGACGGTCGGCCGCAGGAAGTACCTCAAGCCGCTCTACGAGGCTCTCCTACAGAGCCCCGGAGGGCGCGAACGCGCATTGTTGATCTACCAGCGAGCGCGACCTCGCTACCACGCGGTTGCAGTGCGCACCCTCGATGCGCTCTTGGAGGTCGCTCCAAAGTAGGCCCGCTGGACCACGGCCAACTCTTCCCCTGGCAAGCCTGCATCGCTAGCCTCCTTCCCCTGTCATGACGCAACCGCTCCTCAACAAGCAAGAGATCAATCTGATCGTCACGGGCACCATCCTCGGCTTCGCGCTGATCGGCGCGCTGACCGCGCTAGGGCTCTCGATCGGGTGTGTCCCCTCGATCGCGTTCGGCATCCCCTACCAGTGATCTGAGCCCGAGTTGGGAGCCGCGGCCCGCACTGGGTGCCCCACGGTTCGCCATGGCCGAGATCACCCCGCTCCCGTGGGTTGAGAAGTCGTTATGCAGTACGGATTCGTCATCGATCAGCGCCGTTGCATCGGCTGCCACGCCTGCACGGTCGCATGCAAGAGTGAGAACGACGTCCCGCTCGGAGACTTCCGAACCTGGGTCAAGTACGCCGAGGTCGGCGAGTTCCCGCAGGTTCGCCGCCACTTCGCCGTGCTCCGCTGCAACCAGTGCACGGATGCGCCATGCGTGACGATCTGTCCCGTCGAGGCGTTGGAGAAACGGCCTGACGGCATCGTCGACCTCGACAAGGATGTGTGCATTGGCTGCAAGGCGTGCATGCAGGCGTGTCCGTACGACGCGCTCTACCTCAACGACGAGACGGGCGGCGCCGAGAAGTGCCACTTCTGCGCGCACCGCGTCGAGATGGGTTTGAAGCCAGCCTGCGAGATCGTCTGCCCCGAGGAGGCGATCATCAGCGGCGACTTCCACGACCCGCAGAGCAAAGTCAGCGTGCTAAAGCGCGAAGTCGCTGGCGCCACTGCGCGGCGGACCGACCAAGGCACTGGCCCCAACGTGTTCTACCTCGGCGCCCACGAGACCCTGCTCGAGCCCGGCACTGCACAGGAGCCCTCCACCTACATCTGGAGCGACCGGCGCTCGCCGCCGCCGCCGATGCCGGAAGCGGATAAGCCCCGCTTCCAACGGTCCGACGCGCGCGTCGTGCTCGACGTCGACCACAAGCTGCACTGGGGCGAGAAGGTCTCGGCCTACCTCGTCACCAAGGGCATTGCAGCGGGCGCGTGCATGTGGGCGCCCTTCGTCGCGGCGATGAACTCGACCGATGGCGCGCGCGCTTATGCGCCGGAGATCCTCGGCCTGCTGTTCACGACGCTCACCACGATCCTGCTGGTTGCGGACCTGAAGCGCCCCGCCAAGTTCCTGTCGCTGCTGCTGCGTCCGAACTGGCGCTCGTGGCTCGTCAAGGGCGCGATCGTGCTGATCGCCTACTCGACGATCACGGCTGCTATCGTTGGAGCCAGACTCTTGGGCTTCGACGCAATCGCCGATGCGCTGCGCTGGGCCAACGTGCTGCCTGCTTCGCTGACCGCGGCCTATACGGCGTTCTTGTTCGCGCAGTGCGAAGGCCGCGACTTGTGGCAACGCACTTCGGTGCTCCTCCCGCACCTGCTCGTGCAGGCACTGTGGGCAGGCGGCCTGGCACTGCTGCCGTTTGTGCCGGACACGGGCCTCGCGGCAGCCGTAGCGCTGCTCGGCGTCATCCACCACGGGCTTGGCCTGTTCGAACGGTATTCGCGCCATCACACCTCCAACGCGCAACAGGCGGCCGCGATGCTCGCCGCGGTGAAGGCATGGAAGGGATCGCGCTACTCCGCGTTGCACCTTGGGCTCGCGACGGGAACCGCTGCCACGTTGGTCGCGCTGTTGCTGCTCCTAGGCGGAGCGCCGAGCGCTGCCGCCCTCAGCGCTTGCGCGGTGCTCGGTTGGACTGGCTTGTTCTTCTATGAACAGGCCTACATCCGCGCAGGGCAGCTACCGCCGCTCAGCTGAGCGGCGTGGTCCTAGTCGGACGCCTCTCAGGCGTCCGCTTCAACCTGCAGGCCGGCGCAGAACTCGGCAAACCGCGACGCACCATCCGTGGGCAATCCTGCTGCGCGCTTCTGCGTCAGAGCTTCGCTCTTCCGCGATTGCTGGATCGCATCGAACAGCGAATCCGCCGTGACCTTGTCCGGATGCAGACAGGTGACGAACCCCAACTGATCGAAGCGCGCAGCGCGGATCCACTGCTCCTGGCGATAGAGCACGCGTGGAATCACGATCGCGCGCTTAGCAAGCGCCAGGATATCCGTGCACGTGTTGTAGCCGCCCGTTGCGATCACCACCTCCGCGGACCGAATCATGGCCGCGGTCGACGGAACGAAGTTGCGGATCGTGCAATCGAGATCCGCCGCGGCATCGCGGATGCGTTGCTCCAACTCGGGTTCGACGAACGGGCCCGTAAGGACCTCGGCATGGAAATCGATCTCACTGCGCCGAGATCGCATCATCTCCAAGAACGGCAGGATCACCGTGTCCGCACCGCCATCGCCGCCGCCGATCGTGACAAGCACCGAAGGCTTGCCGCTGCTGGGTGGCAAGTCCTTGAGTCCGTCATCCGGCGTGCACACGTAGTTCATGAACCGAGCACGGCTGGCCAAGCTCGATGGCAGCTGGTACTCGCGCACCGGGTCGTAGATCTCGCGATTGCCATACACGACCACGTGGTCGTAGTTGGTCTCCAGGACCTGGTAGACGCCGTTTTTGCGCCACAGGTCGATGACCGACTTCGGCTCGTCGAGGATGTCGCGCATGCCGAGGATTCGCTGGCATCCGCCGTTCTCCTCGAGCCAACGCAATGCCGGCAACAGTTCGCCGCGACTGCCCGTCGGCGAGTGGTCCACAAGCAGCACGTTCGGTCGGTAGTCCTTCACCGTGTGGAGGATCAGGTTGCTGCGCAGGCTGCGAATCGCGTCGCCGCTGATCTGCAGCGATCTCGCTTCATACTGCTCCGCCTCGACCTTCACGAGCGCAGGCAGCTTCACGTAGTCCGACCCCGCAGGCATGCCGTATCGGTGCACCATCGGCGATCCCGTGACCAGGAGCACGGAGGCCTCTGGGTGCCGAGCGCACACGGCCTTGATCAACGCCATGCAACGGCGCAGATGGCCGAGTCCAAAGGTGTCGTGGGAATAGACCAGGAACCGCGTGCCCTTGCCGAACTTCTGCTGCACGGTTGCGCGACGCGTCGGAGCCTCAGGCATCGCCGTGCGTTGACGTAACGTGAGCAGGATCCCGCCCGCCTGAACCTGATCGGTCGTAACCCGCTCCATCGCGACATCGACGACGCGAGAAACGCCTTCCTTGGTCGTCAGTTCGATGGTCGCGCGGCCTTGGTCCGAACCGGAACGAACCGAGGTGAGCGCCGGAGCCAACTCGCCAACGAGACTCTCTAGACCGAGGACTTCGCCCAGCGAGCGCCCATAGGTGCGATAGACCGGCCAACCGACCAACTCAGCTGCGCTCTGGTTCGCAAACGTGATGCGATCCTCGCCATCGACCAGGAAAACCGGGCCGCCGATGCGCTCCAGCATCGCTTGCAGCGAGGTGCTTCGCTGGCGCTCTTGCACGAGCCGCGCGTGACTCGCAAACGCAGTCGCGATCGCAGCGCGAACCTGCGCTTGGGTAAATGGCTTCACCAGGTAGCCAGCGGCGCCGACATGCTCCGTTCGCTCCACGGTCGCTTGGTCTGCGTAGGCGCTGATGAACACCACGGCGCACCCGTGATTTTCCACCAACTGCGTCGCCGTCTCGACTCCGTCGGACCCGGATGCGAGATGGATGTCCATCAAGACGAGCTCCGGCCGCTCCGCAGCAGCGAGTTCGACGGCTTCATCGCGGTCCGCGGCGGTGCCGACTACTTCGTGCCCCAACTCCTCCACGATGCGGGTGAGATGAAGTTGGACGACCATCTCGTCCTCGACGATCAGAATGCGCCTCGATTTCATGATGTCACCGCCTGGGTCGTCGCTTGACCCTCGAACTCGATTCGCACCGTCACGCCACTGTCGCCATTCGTCATTACCTTGCCGCGAAGCTGCCGAGCCAACTTGGTGATGAGGCTCGTGCCTAGCGTTCGACGCTTCTCCTCGGGACGGGGCTGGAAGCCGCGACCGTCATCCGAGACTTCGAGCAATCGCTTGCCGTCCGCAAGCTGTTTGAGTCGCAAAGAGACGCGGCCACGCCGACCATCTTCGAACGCGTATTTGAACGAGTTCGTCAGCAACTCGTTCACGATCAGTCCGCAGGCCAGCGACTGGTCGAGGTCCAAGTTCAGGTTGTCGACGTCTAGTTCCAAGTTCACTCGCTCCGACATCCCGTAGCTCTGCACCAAGTGGTGCGCTAGCACCTTGAGGTAGCTCTGCGTGTCGATGCGAGCGAGCTCGGTCTGCTGGTAGAGCTGTTCGTGGATCAGCGCGATGGTCCGAATGCGGTTTTGACTGTCCTCGAGCTTTCGCAGGACTTCGGGATCCCCGGAAGTCGACTGCATCGCAAGCAAGCTGCTGATCACCTGCATGTTGTTCTTCACGCGGTGATGTACTTCGCGCAGCAACAACTCCTTTTCGCCTAGCGACTCTCGCAGCTGATCTTCAACCGCCTTCAACTGCGTCAGGTCCTGAGCCACCAGCACGTAGCCTTGCAGCGCGCCATCCGAGGTCCGCAATCCTGAGCACGAAAGGGACACTGCAACCTCGGCGCTGCCGACGCGCAGCATGGACCGATCCAAGCTGCCGCCGGCCTTAACCGAAGCCGTGACGAGCGATGTCAGACCTTCGCTTGCCTGCATGCGACAGAACTTCTGGATTGGCTGACCGATCGCAGCACCGCGCGGGATCCCGAGCATCCGATCCGCGGCTGCATTGGTGCGCGTCACGGCTCCAGACTGATCGCACAGCACAACCGCTGCTGCCATCGAATCGAAGATGCCCTGCAGGCCCGCGACGGACACGGTGCTGGCCGCAAGTTGACTCGCCATGCTGTTGAACGCCCGCGCAAGCACGCCGAGCTCATCGCGGCTCGTCACGTCCACGCGCGTCTCCAGTCGACCTTGACCGAGCGCAATCGCGGCATCGTGCAGTCGCCGAATCGGCGCGTGGATCGAACGCCACACCATCAGGCCGAGCACCCCTGCGATGAGGACGGCGAACACACTGGTGCCGAGCGCAATACGAGTGGTTTCGCCTGTGCGAGCCAGCACGCGATCCAACTCGTCCCCGAGCTCTTCCTCTGCCTGATGCAGATATGCGTAGACGAACTGCAGCAGCTCCGCGTCGAGGAATGGCTCAACCGTTCCGCTCAAGAATTCGAGTGCCTCAGTGTGGTCGCCACCTTCGAACCGACGATGGAGATCACGAACCAGCGACTGGAGCCTGGGCACGCGTTCGCCGAGCTGCTGCATCAGTCGAACGCTCTCGCCCATCGGCGCCACCGTCGCGTCGCGACTGCCGACACTCGAATCCGCGAGCACCTGCTCGAACAACGCCGCCTCGCGGTCCATCTCGAGCGCGGCAGATTGGTTGAGCCACGGCTTCCCGGCATCATCCGAATGAGGCCCGACCGCAGTGTGCGCGGCGGCGCGGAACTTCTGGAGCGCCTGCAGCATCAACGTGCCGTGCTCGATACGGCCGAATGCGTTCTCGGGGCCGCTCTCCTGCACGGGCTGGAGCACGATCTGCAGACCGTGGATCTCCACCGATTCGGGTGCCTGCCCGTCGAGGTCGATGGCGGTGATCATGCCCTTCACCTTGTCGCTGGACTTGACCCCCTCCAGCTCGACCTTGGTCGCCGTCCATTCCTGCGTGGCTTCGTCAACCTTGCATGACACTTCCGCTCGCACGCCCACCGCAAGCCGTGAGAAGTCGAGCAAGGTGCCCTTGCCGCTTCGATCTGGGTCGCCGTCCGTGCCAGCGGTAACGCGGATCGGCATCCCGTACATCGTGAAGCCCTTGGGCTCGGCGCTGATTGCCTGGATGCGACCGCGCAGTTTCGGGTGTCGCTGGTCCGGCACTTCGCTCACCTGCGTCGCGATGAATGCTCCTGGGCTGTTCCAATAGCCCTCGAACTCGACACCAGACCGCTGCAGGTCGATCCCGCTGATGTCGACGCGGTCGCTCGGCTGCAGGTCCGAGACGCTGGACCGCACCTGCTCGTTGATGCTGAACGAGGCAATGCCAACGAACAGCACCAAGCTCACCAACGCCGAGAAGGCGAGGATGAGGCGGAATCTTAGGCTCGAGGCAATCACGCGATAATCATGGGCAAGTGCGCAGAGGCCATGCGCACCACAAGCAAACACCGTAACCGAGCGACAGGTTGTCTTGGAATGAGCCGCGTCGGTCAATTCCCCGAACAGCGAAGCTCCGGTCGCAGGCTGTCAATGCAAGGAACTGCCGATCGCACGGCGGATTACCACCTTCTGCCGGGTTGCCAGCATCCTCGCGCCATGCGAACCAATCGCTAAGGTTTCTCGTCCGCATGGACCAGACGACGCTGCGCACGACCCCGCTCGAGAACTTCCCGCCGCCATCCCAGTGGGATGACTGGACTGAGTTCGATGCGCGCGCATGGCCTCGCCGCGTGCAACGCAACTACGCGTTGGTACCGACGATTTGCTTCAACTGCGAAGCAGCGTGCGGCTTGATCGCCTACGTCGACAAGAAAGACGGCAAGATCCAGAAGGTCGAAGGCAATCCCTACCACCCGGGATCGCGCGGTCGCAACTGCGCCAAGGGCCCCGCGACGATCAACCAGGTCCAGGACCCGGACCGCATCCTCTACCCGATGAAGCGGAAGGGGCCGCGCGGCAGCGGCGAGTTCGAACGCACTACTTGGGACGAGGTGCTCGACACGTTGGCAGCGCGCATTCGCAAAGCGATCGTCGAGCAGCGATTGACCGAGGTCATGTACCACGTCGGCCGTCCCGGCCACGACGGCTACGTCGACCGCATCCTGCAGTCCTGGGGCGTCGACGGCCACAACAGCCATACCAACGTGTGCAGCGCGGCGGCGCGCCTCGGCTACGTGCTGTGGAGCGGCCACGACCGTCCGTCGCCGGACTACGAGAACGCAACCTTCACGTTGCTGATCTCTGCACACCTGGAGACGGGCCACTACTTCAACCCGCACGCGCAGCGCATTATCGAAGGCAAGATGAAGGGCGGGAAGCTCGCGGTCTGCGACATCCGCCTGTCGAACACGGCGAGCATGGCCGACTACTGGCTCGCGCCGCGGCCGGGAACCGAAGCATTGATGCTGCTCGGCTTCGCGCACGTGCTGCTCCGCGACGGACTGGTCGACTGGAAGTTCGTCGAGGACTGGGTCGACTGGCGCGCCTACCAACGGGCGCGCGGACGCAGCGTCGACTTCGCTTCGTTCCGCGACGACCTCGCACGTGACTACGCGGAAGCGACTCCTGATCGCGTTGCCGAAGCGTGCGGCCTCGAAGCCTCGACGATCGAGAACGTCGCGCGCGAGATCGGCAAGGCCGGCGCGAAGTTCGCGAGCCATGTGTGGCGCAACAGCGCGGCCGGCAACGAAGGCGGCTGGGCGGTCGCGCGCAACCTGCAGTTCGTGTCAGTGCTCGTCGGCGCCGTCGGTTCGATCGGCGGCACCAATCCGGCGGGCGCGAACAAGTTCGTTCCGGCGCCATTCAAGAAGCCAAGCCCGCAGCAAGTCTGGAGCGAGCTGCTTTACCCGCGCGAATGGCCGCTTGCGCACCACGAGCTCAGCTTCTTGCTGCCCCACTTGCTGAAGAGCGGTCGCGGTCGCGTCGACACCTACTTCACGCGTGTCTACAACCCGGTGTGGACCAATCCGGACGGCGTCGTCTGGATCGAAGCGCTGTCCGACGAGTCGCTATTCGGTTGCCACGTCGTGCTGTCGCCGACCTGGAACGAGACGAGCCGCTGGGCCGATTACGTGCTGCCGATGGGCCACGCGACCGAGCGTCACGACCTCATGAGCCAGGAGACGCACGCGGCGACCTGGATCGGGTTCCGCCAACCGGTGCATCGCGTGCTCGCCGAACGCCAGGGCAAACACGTCGAATGGACGTGGCAGGTCAATCCCGGCGAAGTGTGGGAAGAAGACGAGTTCTGGATCGCGCTGTCGTGGCGCATCGATCCGGATGGTTCGCTCGGCATCCGCAAGAACTTCGAATCGCCCTATCGCGAAGGCGAGCGCATCACGATCACCGAGTACTACCGGTGGATCTTCGAGAACTCGGTGCCGGGCCTGCCCGAAGCTGCCGCCAAAGAAGGCCAGACCCCACTCGAATACATGCAGCGGCATGGCTGCTTCCTCGTGCAGGACAACATCTACAAGACGCACGAAACCGAGCTGAAGGGCGAGTTCGCCGTCGACGCCGAGGAAGGCATTGCGATCAAGGACGGCAAGCCCGTGGGCGTGATCGTCGATGGCAAGGCAGTCCATGGCTTCCCCACGCAAAGCAAGCGGCTAGAGATCCACTCACAGACGATGGCGGACTGGGGCTGGCCCGAGTTCACCGCGCCCTGCTACATCGAGAGCCACGTCGACGAGAAGAACCTCGACCGCAAGAACGGTGAGATGGTGCTCGTCGGAACGTTCCGCCTGCCGACGCTGATCCACACTCGCTCCGCGAACAGCAAGTGGCTCAGCGAGTTGTCGAACACGAACCCTGTGTGGATCCATCCGACCGATGCGAAGCGCCTTGGCGTCGAGACCGGCGACCTGATCCGCGTCGCGACGCGCACGGGCCACTATGTGAACGCAGCCTGGGTCACCGAAGGCGTGCGCCCAGGCGTCGTCGCGTGCAGCCACCACCTCGGCCGCTGGAAGATCCACGGCGACCAGCGCAACCAGAACCGCTGGCAGCTGCACGACGTCGACTTCCGCCAGGTCGAGCCGGGCCGCTACCTCGTGCGCCGCGTGAAGGACGTTTCGTCGTTCGAGAGCGCGGACAAGGACAGCGGCAAGGTCTGGTGGCACTCGGGCGGCGTGCACCAGAACTTCACGTTCCCGGTGCAGCCCGACCCGGTGAGCGGCATGCACTGCTGGCACCAGAAGGTCACCGTGACCAAGGCCGAGCCCGGCGATCGCTACGGCGACGTGTTCGTCGACACGAACAAGTCGATGGAAGTGTTCGAGGAGTGGCTGCACAAGGCGCGGCCTGCCGACTCCCACGGCCCGGGTGGCCTGCGCAGGCCGCTTCATTTCAAGCGCGTATGCCGGCCGGTGGACGCGGCCTACAAGCTCGAGGCGCCGCAGTAGCACACGGCGCTGGCTGCGCGGGCCGCTACGCCCGCGCCAGCATCGGGCTCACTGCGGCTTCTTCGCGGTGCTCAGAATCGACAACTCGGCCATCTGCTCGGCAGATACCGTGCTCGGAGCATCGGCCATCAGGTCGTAGGCCGCGGCAGTCTTGGGGAACGCAATCACGTCGCGGATGCCTTCGCGGCCGAGCGCCAGCGTCACGAGGCGATCGACGCCGAGCGCGATGCCGCCGTGCGGCGGGCCGCCGTAGCGATACGCGTTGAGCAGGAAGCCGAAGTTGGCCTGCTGCTGCTCCTTGCTGATGCCCAAGAACTCGAACACGCGCGACTGCAATTCCGTGCGGTGGATACGAATCGAGCCGGAGCCCAGTTCCCACCCATTCATCACGAAGTCATACGCGCGGCTGCGGATGTTCTCGGTGTCGACCGAGAAGTCTTGGATGTTCCAGTCCACCGGCGCGCTGAACGGATTGTGCGCGAACTGCCAGCGACCCTTCTCGTCGTTCCATTCGAACATCGGGAAGTTGAGCACCCAGCAGCAGCGGAACACCTTGGGGTCGCGCAGGCCGAGGATGCCACCAACCTTGAGGCGCAGGTCGCCCAGTGCCTTGTGCACGACGCGACGGCTGTCCGCGACGAACAGCAGGAGGTCACCGGGCTTCGCGCCCATGTGCGCGGCGAGCGCCTTGCCCTTGTCGCCTTCGTAGAACTTGG
This sequence comes from Planctomycetota bacterium, assembly GCA_041168165.1. Classification (GTDB taxonomy): domain Bacteria; phylum Planctomycetota; class UBA1135; order UBA1135; family UBA2386; genus SXPK01. The sequence goes on from JBEELK010000235.1 coordinate 29,029, forward strand.
CGATCGAGCCTTCGATCCCGTTCTGCGTGACCTTGCCCCATGCGAGGCCCTTCGCGCCCAGCCCGGTGACGAACGCCGTCAGCTCGTCGATGCCCTTGCGCGAGAATTTGTCGGCCGCGCCCTCGGCGCAGATGCCCTTGACGATGCCGCCCGTTGCGACCGCGCCCGAGAACACCTTGAAGTCACTCGTCTTCGCGTGCTCGGTGCAATCGATCAGCGTCATGCCGAAGCGGAGATCCGGCTTGTCGCAGCCGTATTTCTCCATCGACTCCTTGTAGTCAAAGCGCGGGAACGGCTGTGGCAGGTCGATGCCGAAGCCTTCCTTGAAGCCGCGGATCACCATCGCCTCGACGATGTCGAGAACGTCGTGCTCTTCGACAAAGCACATCTCCATGTCGATCTGCGTGAATTCCGGCTGGCGATCGGCGCGCAGGTCCTCGTCGCGGAAGCAACGCGCAATCTGGTAGTAGCGATCGAGGCCAGCCACCATGCAAAGCTGCTTGAAGATCTGCGGGCTTTGCGGCAGCGCGAAGAACTTGCCGCCGTGCACGCGGCTCGGCACGAGGTAGTCGCGCGCGCCTTCCGGCGTGCTCTTCGTGAGGATCGGCGTCTCGATGTCGAGGAATCGATTGTCCTGCAGGAAGTTGCGGATTGCCGTGACGAACTTCGCGCGCTTGGTGAGCGCCTCTTGCAACGGCCGACGACGCAGGTCGAGGTAGCGATACTGCATGCGCAGTTCTTCGTTCGCCTCGGCCTTGTCGAGGATCTCAAAGGGAGGCGTCTCCGCCTCGCTGAGGATCGTCACCGACAACGCCAGCAGTTCGATCTCGCCGGTGTCCCGGTTCTTGTTGACCTTGTCCGCAGCGCGGCGACGCACACGGCCGCGCACGGAGATGACGTCCTCGCCGCCGAGCCGTTGCAGCGTCGCAAACACATCCTTGTCCGCGCTCCCTGCATCCTGGTCCGCGACGATCTGCGTGACGCCATAGCGATCGCGCAGGTCCAAGAAGAGCACTTGGCCGTGGTCGCGGTGGTTCTCGATCCAGCCGTTGAGGACGACTTCTTGGCCGTCGTGAGCGGCCGTGAGTTCACCGCACGTATGCGTGCGCTGCCAGGGAGAGCGTTGGCTGGTCATAGGAGTGTTCTCGGGCTCACTTCACGTCGCTGAGTTCGATCAGGAAGATCAGCGTCGCGTTGGCGCCGATCTTGGGCGGCGAGCCGCGCGTGCCGTAGGCGAGTTCTGCAGGGATCTCGAACAAGAACGAGCCGCCGACCTTCATCAGCTGCAGGCCCTCGGTCCAGCCGCGAATCACACCGTTGAGCGGGAACTCGCTCGGGGCGCCGCGACCGTGCGCGCTGTCGAACACCGTGCCGTCCGTGAGCCAGCCCGTGTAGAGCGCGGACACCGTGTCGGTGGCCTTCGGCGTCTTGCCTTCGCCCGCCTTGATCACCTCGTACTTGAGGCCCGACTGCGTCGTGACAGTCTTCGTCGGATCGAGCGCGCGGAACTTGGGCAGGCTGTGAATGCCGGTCACCTCGAGCTCCCACACACTGATGCCTGGCAACCCGCGCATCACGCCCTCGGGAACTTCACAGCGAACCACGTCGCCGACCTTCAGCACCGCCGAGAGCTCCTTCAAGAACTCGAAGGGCAACGTCGCCTTGGTTCCGGCGATGCGATAGTTGTTCTGTTGCTCGCTGCACTGCAGCAGTTCGCCGCCTTCGCGGAACAGCGCGAATCGGAACGCGAGCGAATCACCCTCACCAGCCTTCGCGCCAGTCCCTTCCCTGAGCAGCTCCCACTTGGCGCCGCTCGGCAGTTCCTTCTGCTTTTCCTTCTTGGACGGCGGGAGCGTCGGCATCGAGATGACCTTGATCAACTCGACATCGAAGACGAGCGTGCTGTTGGGCGGGATCACTCCCTGGTCCTGCTCGCCGTAGCCCAGTGCCGGCGGGATCACGAACTTGAACCGAGCGCCCGGCGTCATCAACTGCAGGCCCTCGGTCCAGCCCTTGACGACCTGCTTCAACAAGAACGACGTCGTCTGGCCGCGATCGCGCGAGCAATCGAACTTGGTGCCGTTGGTCAGCCAGCCCGTGTAGTGGACCTCCACCATGTCGTCGGGCTTCGGCGACGCCTCCTCGCGGCCCTTTTGGAGCACGCAGTATTGGAGGCCGGACGCCGTAGTCTGGACGTCCTTGCACTCAGGGATCTGGGCCAACAAAGAACCGACGAGCGCGAGGCTCGCCGCTGCGAAACGGGTTGCGTTCATGACGGAGCGGGGACTCTAAGGACGCCGCAGCCGCCCGCCAGGACGCCGGGAGATTCCTGCGCCGGCGCGATGCCGCGGCCGGGTTGGGATCAGCGCAGCGAGCCGGTGCCGCTGTGGCGGCGCGCGAGCAGTTCGCGCGCAAGCGCCTTCTTCAACGAAGCCTCGGCCTTCAGGAACTCTTCGCTAGCGCGATCGAGGTGCGACAGCTTCTCGCGGGCCTTGGCCTCAGCGGCCTTCACGCGATCGAGGTCGATCTCCTCAGCAAGCTCGCCCGCTTCGCAGACGAGCGTCAGCACGTTGCCCTGCACCTGAGCGAAACCATCGCTCGCGAACATCTCCGAACGCTTGCCGTCCGTTTCCGTGATCTCGACGGTGCCCGAGCGAGCGATGCCCGTCAGCAACGGTGCGTGGTCCGGCAGGATGCCGTAGCCGCCGTCGATGCCGCGGAACGACACCGCCGCGACCTTTCGGTCGATGACGGTGCGATCGGGCGTGACGACTCGGAGATGGAGTTCCTTGGCCATGGCGTTGGGTCTCGGCTACGGGACGCAGGTCACTTCTTGCCGCGGGCGACGGCTTCCTCGATCGAACCAACGAGGTAGAACGCAGACTCCGGCAGGTCGTCGTGCTTGCCCTCGAGAATCTCGCGGAAGCTGCGCACGGTGTCTTCGCGCTTGACGAACTTGCCCGGCGTGCCCGTGAACTGCTCGGCGACGAAGAACGGCTGCGACAGGAAGCGCTGGATGCGGCGCGCGCGCGCGACCACCTGGCGGTCCTCTTCGCTCAGTTCTTCGATGCCAAGGATCGCGATGATGTCGCGGAGATCCTGGTAGCGCTGCAGCGTGCGCTGCACTTCGCGCGCGACGCGGTAGTGCTCTTCGCCAACGACCTGCGGCGACAGCATCTTCGAGGTCGACTTCAACGGATCGACTGCCGGGTAGATGCCCAGCTCGGCGATCTGACGCTCGAGAATGATCGTGCTGTCCAAGTGCGCGAACGTCGCGACCGGCGCCGGGTCGGTGATGTCGTCTGCAGGCACGTAGACGGCCTGCATCGAGGTGACCGAGCCCTTCTTCGTCGAGGTGATGCGCTCCTGCAGCGCGCCCATTTCGGACGCCATCGTCGGCTGGTAACCGACGGCGCTTGGGAGGCGGCCCAGCAGTGCGGACACTTCCGAACCTGCCTGCACGAAGCGGAACACGTTGTCGACGAACAGGAGCACGTCCTTGCCTTCGACGTCGCGGAAGTACTCCGCCATCGTCAGGCCCGTCAGCGCGACGCGCAGACGCGCGCCCGGGGGCTCGTTCATCTGGCCGAACACGAGCACTGCGTTGTCGAGCACCGACGCCGCGTTGCCGTTCTGGTCCTTGTATTCGGCCTCGGCCATTTCGAGCCAGAGGTCGTTGCCTTCACGCGTGCGCTCGCCAACGCCGCAGAACACCGAGAAGCCGCCCTTCTCCACTGCGGTGATGCGGATCAGTTCTTGGATCAGAACCGTCTTGCCGACGCCTGCGCCGCCGAAGAGGCCGATCTTGCCGCCCTTCGCGAACGGGCACAGAAGGTCGACGACCTTGATGCCCGTCTCGAAGACTTCGCTGATCGACTGCTGCTCATCGAACGTCGGCGCCGCGCGGTGAATCGGCAAGCGCTTGGTCGCCGGGACCGGCGGCAGTGGCTTGCCGGTGCGCGGGTGCGCGACGTTGACTTCGAGCGCGCGTCCCAGCACGTCGAACAGACGGCCACGCGTCTCCGCACCAACCGGCACCGAAATAGGGCCGCCCGTGTCGGTCGCGATCATGCCGCGGCTCATGCCGTCGGTCGTCGACATCGACACGCAGCGCGCAGTGCTGTTGCCGAGCTGCTGGGCGACTTCGAGCACGAGGTCGATGCCCTTCTTCTCGTCGACAACGGTGATCGCGTTGTAGATCGCCGGCGTGTGGCCTTCTTGGAACTGCACGTCCACCACGGGGCCGAACACCTGCAGGATCTTGCCTTGGACTTGGGTCGCTGTCGTCACGGCTATGCCTTCGTTCTGTCGGATGCTGGTTCGGGAATGCGTCAGGAATGCGAGGTCTGTCGCTGCGTCACGAGACGGCCGAGGCGCCGCCGACGATGTCGAGCAGCTCCTTGGTGATGTTCTCTTGGCGCGCGCGGTTGTAGACCTTCTTGAGTTGCTTGTTCATGCGGACGGCCGCGTCGGTCGCCGACTTCATCGCCATACGGCGGCTCGAGTGCTCGCTCGCGAGCGCTTGGAGCATCGAGTCGAAGACGACCGTCTCCAGGTAACGCGGCAGCAGCTGGTTCAGCACCGTCGTCGCGTCGGGTTCGAGCAGGTAGTCGCCCTGTTGGCCCTTCTTCGCGTCATCGCCCACCGCCATCGTGGAGACGGGCAGGAACGGCAATGCAGTCGGCACGAACTTGATCATCGACGCAAAGCGCGAATAGAAGATCCGCACCTCATCGACCACGCCGCCGGTCCACGCGTCGACGAGCGCCTTGCCGACTAGCTTGGCGGAGTCAAACGTCGCCTTGTCGAGAACTGGTTCCACGAAGAAACGCTCGACGTCGTAACCGCGGCGCGTGAGCCACGTGTAGCCCTTGCGGCCGTAGACGTAGAACTTCAACTTGCGCTCGGGGTGCTCCGCCTTGATCGCTTCGATCATGCGGCGCAGCTCGAGAAGGATGTTGCTGTTGTAGGAACCGC
>JBEELK010000236.1:0-9909 GCA_041168165.1 Planctomycetota bacterium
GGCAGCTTCTGGAGCGAACCGAAGGTGCGCACGAGCAGGTCGAGCACGAATCCCGCATCGTCGACGCGGCGCAGCAGCGCGGCGCCCGTGGAGGTGAACACGTTCATCGCGAAGCCTCCGCGTCGGATGGGCGAGATGGGCCGGCCACTGGGATTGGCAGCAGATGGAACAGTCGCAGTTGCGCGCCGTTCGCGTCGGACTCGTAGGAGAACAAGAAGGGCATGCTCGCCGTAGTGGACTCGCTGCGCGAGCGCTTGGTGAAGGCTCGGCCGAGCACGTCGAACGATCGATCCTCGGGTGCGCGTTGGCGGCCGTTGGCCAACTGCCACAAGAAGCCGTAGGCCTCTTCGACGCCATAGGCGTTGCCGTCGCGCCAGGGAATCGGCGACAGCACGCTCCAGTCGCCGCGGATCGCTTCTCCCTGCTCATCGCGAAGCACGGTGCGATGAGCAAACGGCCAGAGCTTGAGGTGGTCCTCGGCTTGCTCGGTGTCGAAGCGCTGGCGCACGTGCCAGAAGAAGGGCAATGCCCATTCTTGGTCGGTCTTCACCTCGGGATCGTCGTACGTGCGCCACCAGATCAGCGGCCATAGGAACGACCAGTTGTCTTGGTCGTCGCTATGCGCGTGACCGACGAATGGCCACAGCCACCACTGGCGCAGGTTCTGGTCGTAAGGCGCCTCGTACCAGTGGAACAGCGGCCAGAGCACGTTGACGCGCGTGAATCGACCTTCGTCCTCGACGCGCTCGAACAACGGCCACAGCACGGTCACGCCCGAGACTTCGCGGCTCCACTTGCGGCCGAATAGCGGCCAGAACCAGAACGACCGCACGGGCTCTCGCACCGCGGAGTCTTCGTTCTCGATGCCCCACGCGAAGAACGGCCACAGCGCGAACCGGCGATCGTGGCGTCCTTCGTCGACGTCGTGCCCGTAGATCGGGAACACGCGGAACCAGCGATGCATGCCCTCGGCGCAATCCGAGAAGCCGATGAATGGCCACAGCAGCAGCGTGTGGCGATGGCCTTCCTTGTCGACCCGCACGTAGAGCGGGAACAGGATCGACTGGAAGCGGTCGTAGGTCACGAACTGCGGGATGTCCGCGTAGAAGGGCAGGAACGCGAAGTAGTTCTCGAGGCCGTCCTCGTGCCAGCCGCCCCAGAGCAGCGGGAAGATGGCATACCAATCGATGTCGCGCTTGCCGTTCTCGTCCTCGCGATCGCGCCAGCTCCACAGCGGCCACAGCCGTTGGTAGGTCTCCGTCTCGTCGGTGCGCACGCGGCCCAGTGGCCACAGGAACTGGTGCTCGACCGCCTGCTGCGGCGGGTCGGTGACGCGGCGATAGAGCGGGCGGATGCGGAAGTCGTCCGCTCCGTTCACGTGGCGTTCGTAGTGAACGATCGGCCACAGCGCATCGGCCTCGAGCAGTTCGCCTTGTTCGTCGAGACGATGGAACCACAGCGGCGTGAGGTTGAGCTCGCGCGGCATCAGAGAGCAACTGCCGAGGAGCAGCAGAACGGGCGTGCACGAACGCGCGACGCGCGATCTCCAGGAGCATCGCGCGTCGTCGTCGCCCTGCGTTCTCGCCGTCGTGGCGCGAAGCGGTCCGCCCAACCTCATCATCTCGTGCGCACCATACTGTCCTGCCCTTCGAACCCTTAGCAGCAACTCGTGCGGAGTTCGTTCTGCGTCGCGGTGTCCGGCGCAGAAAGGCGCGCTCAGCGCGAACGGTTGCGCGTGGTGGCGAGATGGCGCACTTGCGACTGCTGCGCGCGCGGGCTCAGATGCGCGGCCAATGGCGCGCATCATGTCCGGCGTCCAGCCGACCGGTAATCTGCACATCGGCAACTACCTTGGCGCCCTCGTCAACTGGGTGCGTCTGCAGGCGGAGTACGACGCATTCTTCAGCATCGTCGACTTGCACGCGCTGACGCAGCGCCCGGATCCTGAGGCCCTGCGCCGCGCGGTGCGCGAAGTCGCGATCGGCGTGCTCGCATCCGGCGTCGATCCCGAACGGGCCACGGTGTTCGTGCAATCGCATGTGCCGCAGCACACCGAGCTCGCGTGGGTGCTCACGTGCCTCACGCCGCTGGGCGACCTGAACCGCATGACACAGTTCAAGGACAAGAGCCAACACCAGCCGGACAACGTCAACACGGGCTTGTTCACCTACCCGGTGCTGCAGACTGCGGACATCGTGCTCTACCGCGCGGATCGTGTGCCGGTCGGTGAAGATCAGGAGCAACACCTCGAACTCGCGCGCGAGACCGTCCGCCGGTTCAACCACGTTTACGGGGAGACCTTCCCGGAACCGCAGGTCGTGAAGAGCAACGCTCCGCGCGTCATGGGCCTCGACGGCGAGTCCAAGATGTCGAAGAGCCGCAACAACGAGATCGGGTTGTTCGAGACGGCGGACGAGACGATGCAGAAGTTGCGCGGCGCCAAGACGGACCCCGCGCGCTTGCGCAAGACAGACAAGGGCACGCCAGAGGTCTGCAACATCTTCAGCTACCACGGGTTCTTCACCTCGGAGTCGCAGCGCGAAGAGATCGCGGCTGGATGCCGCTCGGCGCAGCTGGGCTGCGTGGACTGCAAGAAGATGCTGTGCCAGAACCTGGAGCAGGTGAAGGGGCCGATCCGTGAGCGGGCCGCGGAGTTGCGCAGCAAGCCTGCGGAACTCGATGCGATCCTCGCGCACGGCGCTTCGCGCGCGCGCGCGGAGGCGGAGAAGACGATGGAGATGGTGCGTTCGCGCGTTGGCCTCGGGGTGCGCGCATGAGCCGCGTCGTTTCGATCGCGGCTCTGCTCGCTTGGTCCACGCTCGTGGGCTGCGCGGGCTCAAGCGCTCGCCCGGTCGATCGGGACCAATGGGAGGCGCGGAGCCAGCGGCTCCTACAGCCGCTCATGAACGAGAGCATGGTCGGGTGCGCCGAGTTGCTCATCGAGATCTCGCCGAACTACTTCGCCAACGTCGCAGTGCCGGCGCTCGATCCCAAGATGCAGACGATGAAGAAGACGTCTGCTGATGGCGTGGATGAATACGTGTGGACCAACTTGGTCGGCGGATTGGAGGGGGCCATTTCGCTCACGGTCGGCCAGACCGATGAACTGACGGATACGGGTGTCGTCCGCGGCAAGGGGACGACGTTCCAAGCGCTTCGCCAAGTGACGCTCCGCGTCCACACCAAGGGAGTCATGGAGGCTAGGCTCGATGTGATCGCGAGCGGCAAGCCCCTCGTGATGTCGATGGGCGGCAAGGTGCGCGATTTGGAGTCCTACGAAGTGCGCAACGGCGCACTGTTCGCGCCGTGAAGACGAGCGCTCGCGATTCGCAACTCTGCTGGCTTGCCGCGCTCTTCGCGGCTGGATGTGCCGCTCCGCCTGCGCCAACTCCCAAGTCGGCGGCATCCCAAGGGTTTGATGCGCAGCGCTACGAGTCGTGCTCGGACCAAGCGACGCAAGCGATCTACCAACGTGCGTTGGATCGATTGCAGGCGGCCGACGAGGCTGCGGCGCTTCCGTTGCTAGCCGAAGTGGTTGCGAAGTGCCCTCAGCACGTCGTCGCGATGGCCTACTACCAGGATGCTGCGTCGCACATCGGCGGCGAGGCGGAGCAGCGGATGCGCGCGCACTACGAGGCGATGAGTTCGGATGACGCGTCGCCGGTGCCCGCGTTTGCCAAGGCTCGCTTGCTGTCGTCGAACTTTGCGCGCAAGACCGCGATCGACGAGTTGCTGAAGCGGCATCCCGACTTTGCCTACGGTTGGCTCGCGATCGGCCGACTTCATCGAAGCATCGGTCGGTTGCCGGACGCCGTCGCTGGATTCCAAAAGGCCGTTTCGAACCATCCCCGTCTCTCTGCGGCGCACTTGGAGTTGGCGGAGTGTCTTGCGGAATCGGGGCGGCTCGACGAGTCGCAAGTTGCCTACGAGAACTACTTGCGGGCGGCGCCAAATGACCGCGCGACCGTGCGTGCCTACGTGCAGTTGATGATCTACCGCAGCGGCAAACCGGAGGCTGCTCGCCCCTGGATCGAGCGGTTACTGGCCGAGGACTCGCTCGACGAGTCGGTGCGGATGGACTTGGCCGCATGCGACTGGCGGTCGGGGCGCGTGCGCGAAGCGATGGATGGCTACATCGACGCGCTGCAGCGCAGACCCGAGAACGCGCGGGCCGCACTCAACATCGGGTACCTGCACTTCGATGCCCTTGCGCGCACCGAGGCGGAGAAGCGGGAGCACTGGCCAAAGGCTCGGGCTGCCTTCCTGTTGTTCTTGCAGATGGTGCGACCAGCAGATGGCTACGACTACTTCGAACGCAGCTTTGCCGTGCCGTTCCGTTTGAAGCAGATCGAGGAACTACTCGGGCCGGCGCCAAGCGTCGCTCCGACGCTCGCGGACCTCAGGTAGCGAGACCCGCTGCCCGAAGGGTCGCAGCTGCGATGCCAAAGGCATCGAGTTGCGGCAGAAGCCGCATCCAGTCTGCGCGAGCGAGTCGATCGCTGCGTTCGCCAGCCCGAACCAGCCGGTGGCGCGGCGAGTCGATCTTGGCGATCGCGAGACTCGATCGATCGTCTGCCAGGAGCAGGTTGCGGAGATCAAGGTTGCGATCGCGGAAGCCCAGGTCGTGCATCCGTCGGACAAACGTCCCGATGCATGTGCCGATGGCATCTCGGTCCGACGGAGACTCGGAGGGCAGAAGGGACTCGAGGTCGCGCCCAGGGAACCTCTGGGTGACGAGGACCGCCCGCTTCAGCCAGCCGAGGCGGCGAACTTCTGCGAATCCTGTGAATGCTGGGGCAGGGAAATTGTGCAGGCGAAACCACTGCAGCGCCGCTGCTTCCCTCTGGCTACGACTGGGGCGTAGGGGGCCAGTATTGCGCAGCGTGCCGCGCAGCCGGGATCGGATCGTTGGATAGTCGTAAGTCTTTACGAAATAATCGATTCCATTCGATTGAACTAGGCGAACCCAGGACGAGTTCGACGAGGTGACGACTGCACCAGAGTCTGGGCTGGAGAGATCCCACAGGCTGTGGAATCCGAGCTTCTCCGCAAGGTCTTGTCCTTTCGGTGGGCCGTCACTGCCGTAGTGCATTGAGAAGGAGGGGCTGGTGATCTCAGCCGCAAGAGTATACTGGCGGCCTACTTGATGCAGGCGCTTCTGGACGTTCCGCCAATCCATGCTGTGCGGAACGAACGGAGGAGTCTTCTCCACGGAGGTTGCTGGTGAAAACTGTCACCAAGAAAGAACTCGTCAATCGGATCGCTGACCAGACTGGTGTCACCAAGGTTGTTGCCAAGGAGATCATCCAGTCCTTCCTGAACGCGATCATCAACGAGTTGTCCGAGGGCAACCGACTCGAGTTCCGCGAGTTCGGTGTCTTCGAGTCTCGCGATCGCGCAGCACGGCGCGCGCAAAACCCGCGCACGCTCGAGAAGGTCGAGGTGCCGGCCAAGCGCATCGTGAAGTTCAAGGTCGGTCGTCTGATGCGCAAGAAGGTCGGTGGCGAGGACGTCGGAGACCTCTCGCTCGACGACGACGACGATGACATGCCGGCACCGCGTCGAACGGCTCCGCCCGCGCCGAAGCTGGGCGAAGCAGGCATGGCCTGAGCGAGTTGCGCCGCTAGTGCGGCGCCCGCTCATGGTCGGTGATCAACGAAGCTTGGCCAGAGCTTGCTCGACGTCGGCAAGCAGATCCTTCTCGTCCTCGATGCCGACGGAGAGACGGATCAATCCGTCGGATAGGCCCGCCTTGTGGCGCTCCGCCGCAGGAATCGAGGCGTGCGTCATCGAAGCTGGGTGGTCCACGAGGCTCTCTACGCCGCCCAGGCTTTCTGCGAGCGAGAACACTCGGAACGAACTCGCGACCTTCTTGCCTTCCTCGACCGTAGCCTTGAGTTCGACGGAGACCATCCCGCCGCCGGCTCGCATCTGCCGCATGGCCAACGCGTGCTGCGGGTGGCTTGGCAGTCCCGGGTAGTGCACGCGCGCAACCTTGGGATGAGCTTCCAGCATGCGCGCCACGGCGAGCGCGTTGCTGCAGTGGCGCTCCATGCGAACGTGCAGGGTCTTCGTGCCGCGCAGCACCAAGAAGCAATCGAGTGGGCCAGGAGTTCCGCCGACGCTGTTCTGGAAGTGCGCGAGTTGCTTGTGCAACTCAGCGCTGTTGCCGACCAGCACGCCGCCCACGAGATCGCTGTGACCTCCCAGATACTTGGTCAGGCTGTGCACGACGAGATCGCAGCCAAAGCGCAGTGGTTGCTGCAGGTAGGGGCTGGCGAACGTGTTGTCCGCGAGCGTGAGGATGCCGCGCTCGCGGCAGATCTTGGCGATCGCAGCCAAGTCGAACACGCGCAGCAGCGGGTTAGTCGGCGACTCGAGCATCACGAGCCGAGTGTTGGGCCGCAGTGCTGCTTCGAATTCCTTGAGGTTCGAGAGGTCGACGAAGGTGGTGTCGATGCCGAACTTCTTGTGCACCGTCGTCAGGATTCGGAACGTGCCGCCATAGAGGTCGTTGCCGGCGACGACGTGGTCCCCTGACTTCAGCAGGTTGATCACGCAGTGGATCGCAGCCATGCCGCTCGAGAAGCCGAGGCCGAACGAACCACCCTCGAGTGCGGCGAGGTTCTGCTCCATCGCCGTGCGCGTCGGGTTGTGCGAGCGTGAATAGTCGTATCCCTTCGTCACGGCGGGGGCCTCCTGGACGTAGGTGCTCGTCAGGTAGACCGGCGTCATGATCGCGCCAGTGGTCGGGTCCGGCTGCTGGCCGGCATGGATTGCGATGGTGCCGAAGCCGAGGGAGGGGTCGTTCAAGTGAGTCATGGGGTATGCAAGGCGCGCATCGGCGCAGCCGTTGTTGGCGCGGAGTTTACAAGCGGGCCGTCCGCGGCAACATGACGCGTCCATGCAGCGAGCTGATGCCTACGACCTCGACGCCCTCGAGTTCCATGCCGTTCGCGCGCTGCTTCTCGAGCGTCTGGAGACGCCGCTTGGGCGCACTGCGGTTGCGGCCCTGGTGCCTTTGCCATCGTGCGAAGCTGCGCGTGAGCGACTGTGCGCCGTGGCGGATCTAGCGGACCGTCTGCGCGGTGGGCAGTCGCTGCCGATTTCTGGCGCGATCGAAGTTCGATCCTGGCTCCCTGGGTTTTGTGGCGGCGAGCATCAACTGCAAGCGCGGGATCTTGCAGACCTCAAGCGTGTGTTGCGCGCTGCGGAACGTGCCCGCAAGTGGCTGGGTGCTGCTGGGCAGGCGCTGAGCCGGATCGCCTCTTCCGCGCCAGATCTGCAAGACCTGGTCGAAGAACTCGAGCACGCGATCGACGACCGCGGCGAAGTGCTCGACTCTGCCTCGAGGAAACTCGCGGAGGTGCGCCGGGAGATCGAAGCGGCTCGAGCAGGAGTCGACGCTGCAGTTCAGCATGTGCTCAGCGAGTCGGACCTGCGCCGATACCTGCAGTCCCCAGAACCTGCTTGGCGCCACGGGCGTCCCGTCTTGCAGGTGAAGCAAGAGCACCGCAACCGTGTGCCTGGCGTGTTGCATGACCGCAGCGCATCCGGCTCGACGCTGTTCATCGAGCCGGATCGGGTCGTCGAAGCCGCCAACCGTCTGTCCGACGCGCTTGCCGCAGAGAACCGTGAGATCAACGTCGTGCTCGCGGGCATTGCGCGAGGCCTTCGGCGCGTGGGCGACGAAGTTCAGGCCGCCGTGGAGTTCCTGGCAGCGAGCGATCTGCTGCAGGCTGCGGCGCGACTCGCTGTGGCGGAGGGGTTTTCGGTCCCCAAGTTGAACGAGGGCGGACTGTTGCTGCTGAGGCGGGCACGGCATCCGCTGATGCTGCGTGCGAGGACGACGATCGTTCCCCTCGAACTAGGTTTAGGGGAGCCGAGCCGCGTTCTCGTCGTCACAGGGCCCAACACTGGCGGCAAAACGGTCGTGCTCAAGACCGTGGGGTTGCTCGCGTTGATGGCTCTGTCGGGGCTTCCGATTCCTGCGGACGAAGGGTCCCAGATCCCGTGGCTCGATGCGGTGCAAGCCGACATCGGCGACGAGCAGGGAATCTCGCAGAACCTCTCGACCTTCAGTTCTCACGTAAGACGCCTGGGCCGCTGCCTTGAGTTCGCTTCGCCGAGAGCCCTCGTTCTGCTGGACGAACTCGGCGCCGGCACGGATCCCGAGGAGGGTGGCGTTCTTGGCTACGCAGTCCTCGAGCGGTTGCTCGAGAAGGGTGCGCTCGCCGTGGTCACCACGCACCTCGGGCGACTCAAGGACTTTGCTTACACGCACAAGGGTGCGGAGAACGGCTCGATGGCGTTCGATGGCGAGAGTCTGCAGCCGCTCTACAGGCTGGATGTCGGGATCCCAGGCAACAGCCATGCGCTCGATATTGCCGGGCGAGTCGGCATGCCCATGGAGGTGGTTGTTCGCGCGCGGACGCTGCTCGGGGTCCGCGATACTGCGCTTCAGGAGGTCATTCAGAAGGTGCAGGACGTCCGGCGCGATGCCGAGGCCGATCGCAAGCATGCGGCCGAACGCAGTCGGCAGGTCCAGCAGAAGGAAGGCAAGCTGGACGAGGAGTTGACCGCGGTCCAGCGTAAGCAAGAGTGGCTCCAAGAGGAGTCAGACTCTGTGGTCGCTTCGGAGTTGCAGCGAGTGCAGCAGGCACTGCTCGAAGCGGTGGTCCCCTTGCTGAGTGCCCCGGGTGCGCACGGCGAGAAGGCGCGGGCCCTGCAGAGGATCGTGCAGGGCATGCAGAAGCCCACCGCGATGCACCGTCGCCGCATGGCGTTCTGCCACCAGCTCAAGAAGGGCGATCAGGTCTTCCTGCCCAAGTGGGGGCGCACGTGCCTCGTTGCCAAGGTCGACAAAGTTCGAGAGTCGGTAACTGTTGACCACGGCAAGGTTCGCATGGACGTGCCGTTCGAGGACGTCTCTTGGTTGCAGCCTCTGGGCTGAGTGTGGCCTTGCGCTCGCTCGCTACGTAACTTCGCGTCATGCCCATCGCCCTCATCGCGGACAACGACGTCGGTGTTCGGGGATTGCTCGCAGAGTTGGCGCGGCGCCAGGGGTTTGTGGTGCGAGTCGCCGCGGATGGTGTGGCGGCCCAGGAGGCGCTCGCGGCGGGCGACGTGGACCTGCTCGTCTGCGACCTCGACATGCCGCGCCTCAGCGGGCAACAGTTGGTCTCTGGATTGGCCGGTTTCGTCCGGGTGCCGTTGGTTGTGGTCGTGTCCGGCTACGTCGACGCAGCGATCCAGGCATCGCTGATGGCGCAGCGGGGCGTGCGCGTTGTTCTCCGCAAGCCGTTCGACGTGATGGCATTCGCGGGCCTGCTGAGGGGCTACGCATCGGAGTTGGCGGCCCAGGCGAGACAGGGTGAGTCTGCCAGCTTGGAGGTGGACGCATCTGCTCGGGTGGAAGACCCTCTGCGAGGCTCGCCACAGCAACCAGTTTTGATGCAGTCGGTGGGGGGGATTGGGATCGGAACCGCTGGGGTGGATCAGCCCTCCGCGGGCAAAAACCACTTCGTCCCTTGAACTGCCTTGCGGCGTCGGTATCTTCCTCCGGCCTTACTCTGGCAGCACGCTGGCTAGCGTAGCTCAACGGCAGAGCACCTGATTTGTAATCTGGAGGTTGTGGGTTCAAGTCCCATCGCTAGCTCCAGATTCGGCTTGGGTGGGTGACGGGTAGCGGAAGCAGCCCATCGCCGCCTTGAGTCCGCGACCCATCTGCGGTCATGGTAAGGATCGCACGTGCCCCAAGCGGGCGGATACCGAAGCGGCCAAACGGGCCAGACTGTAAATCTGGTGGCTCAGCCTTCGCAGGTTCGAATCCTGCTCCGCCCACCAGTGTCCGAGATCGCAGGATCTCGGCGGGTTCGCGCGATTCGCTCCAGCGCGCGGTGGCCCCGC
>JBEELK010000237.1:0-3127 GCA_041168165.1 Planctomycetota bacterium
GCGCACATCTCCGGAAAGATGCGCAAGCACTTCATCCGCATCATCCCAGGCGACCGCGTGACCGTCGAAGTCTCGCCGTACGACCTGACGCGCGGCCGCATCATCTACCGCGCCTGACGCAGCATTGCGCCGCTCCGTTGGCGGCGACTCAGCGAGCGAGCACAGGAATCGCGAGCGGTGCGCCCAGCGAAGTGCCCGATGCGGTTTGCACGCCTGGAAGAACGTAGAGGTTGTCCTCTGCGGCCCATGGCTGGAGCGGTGCCACGGTGATCTGGCTGCCGACGACGGTGAGCGACACCGGCGTGCCCGCAGACGAGTAGATGCGTTGCGAGGTCACGGACCCGGCGCTCACGTCGGCATCGAAGCTGAGAACAATCGAGTCGGTCGGCAGCGCGCCTTTCGTGATCGGCGGGTCGATCTTGCGCAGTTGGAGGCCGATGGGCTTGAACGGATTGAACACGCCGGGCTCGCCGCCGTTGTTCGAACCGTGGGGGCCTGGATCGACCGTGGCGCCGCCCGAGATCGCGAGACCGGTGCCCAGTGCTAGCGAGTTGGCGTAGAGGCGAAGGTCTTCGAGGACGCTGGCGGTTGCCGCAGTCGGATACGCGAACACCGCGTCGGGCGCGACGAACACGGCGGGAGCAGGGGTCACAACGAGTGAGCCGCCGCTGGAGCTGGTCACGGTCAGCTTGACGCCGTCGTCGCCGACTTCGAGCGCGTCGCCCGCGCTGATGGGGCTGTTGGAGGCCAGAGTGATTGCGCCGCTCTGGTTGGCGTTGGCCTGTGCGAACGCAGAGGGCGCGTTCACGAACGGGTTGTCGGCGGACTCGATCCAGCACGACGTGGCGCGCACGTTGGTGTACGGCGTGGCTTGGCGCCACGAGACGCAGTTGACCGCAGTGCTGATGCGCCGCGCGTTGTCGCCGCGAGGACCCGTCGTCATCGACTCGAAGCCGCCGAGCACGTTGCCTGCGAACGCGCAGTGGCTGGCGAGCACGACCTTGTCGCCTTCGGTCACGTAGATGCCGTGGCCAAGGTTGCCCAGCATGCTGCTGTTGGTGACGACGAAGTGCGTCGATCGACCATCATCGGCGGAAGTCAGTGGATCATCGGGTTCCGAAGACACCCAGAGGCCATCGCCGACGTTGGCGGTGCAGCGAACGCGGTCGAGCGTGAACTCGCCTTGGTCGTCGGCATCGAAGTGGATGCCCGCGCGGCGATTGGCGATCGCAGAGCAATCGCGAATGCGCACCTTCGTGTACCACGCCGGGAACAGGTCGTAGTCCATGTCGATGAACAACCCGTCGCGGCCGTTGCGTTCGAACGTGCAGCTCTCGATGTCGATGTCGTAGCGACCGCCTGGGCTCTGCGGTTGCGTTGCGATCGTGTTGAGGTCGACGCCGAGGCCGTCGATCGAGTTGCCGTAGAAGCGGCAGCCGAACGCGCGAAGGCTCGCCGAGTCGCCGGAGAGAGCTTGGAGGTCGTTGGGATCGATGCCGCGGCCGCCGTTCGCGCTGAACTCGCTGCGATCGAAGACTAGGTCGAACACGCCCGCGATGCCGACGCCGTCGTTGCCGTTGTCGCTCACTTCGGATGCGACCAGAGTGATGTCGCGGCGATTGACGAAGTCGGTGATCTGCTTGACCTGCAGGCCGTTGTCCGTGCAGCTGCGGATGCGCACGCTGCGCATCTCGACGTCTGACTCGCTGACGTCGACGCCCTTCACGATGGTCGATTCGCCATCGACGTGGATCGCGTCCACGATGTGCAGCGAGCCGCCGTTGATGACGTCAAGGATGCGCGGAGTCGTATTGCCGCGCAGGATCGTGCTGTCTGCGGCCGTCGGCGAGGTCGGCGGCAACGTGCGGCCAGCGATGTCAAACGATGACGTCGAGCCGCCGGAGCCCGGCGCAAAGCCGCCGTAGACGTGCACGCCGGAGCCGACGGCGAAGACGCCGGTGCCCGGAATGCCCGCATTGAACGGACGCGTCGTGTAGACCCCGGAGGACACCCACACGTTCTTGGTGCCTTGGAAGCTCGCGAGCACCGACGCGACGAGCAGCGCTTCGTCGAGCAGCGGTAGAGCGAGCGTGGGGGTCGATCCATCCGCAGAGCCGTTGGTCAGGCCATTGAGATCGACATAGAGCGGCGCGCCGGGGATGCACTGGATAGCTGCGCCGGTCGGAGTCCAACTCGACGAGCCGACGGGGCGGATGCCAAAGCCTGCCCACAGCGTTGTGCCGTTGATGACGCGCGTCGGTTGCGATGTGTTCGTGTAGACGCGGTTGCTGCCGGTGAGCACTGCTTCGACGGGCGAGCCGGAGTAGAGCGTCGAGCGATTGGTGTCGAGGAACAGCGCTGCTTCGAAACCAGAGCCAGGCAGCACGTAGTCGACGCGCACGACGTTGTCGCCAGCGCACATGGCCGTGAGGCCAGCGCCTGTAGCCGTGCTCGGCGGGCGGATGGGCGGTTGCGGGCGCGGCGGCGGTCCGACGATGTCGCCGAGGTTGCCGCCGCAGCTCGATAGGGCCGCGGCGAGCAGCAGCGCGAACGTGTTGCGGATGCTGATGCGCATGGTCAGAAGCTGAAGCGGAGGGTCAGGTCGAACTTCGTCGCGGGATCGAGGCCATCGAATGCGGGGCCTGGCTCGAAGCGGCCGAGCACTGCTTCTGCCGTCCAGAAGCCGCCGCGGTAGCCGAACACGAGGTCGACTTCAGAGCCGAGGTCCGGGTCGCGGCCATTGGGGATGCTGCCGTTGCCGATGCGCAGGTCATTGAGCGGTTGCGTCTGCGACGCGTAGTCCTGCACGTAGGTGTGATAGATCACCGACAACGCGGTGTTCTCGAATGGCCGGAACGACGCCGCTGCAGTGAAGATCGCGATGTTCGACAGCTCTGGCCGGAAGACGTCGCCGTAGTAGCGAATGCTTGTGACGCCGCCGAGCTTGCCGTTGTTGTCGTTGTAGCCGCTCTGGCGGTAGCCCATCGTCGACGAGCTGTCCTTCTGGCCCGAGCCATACGCGTAGCCGAGCACGAAGCAGGGGCGCCAAGCATTCTCGAACGTGTACTTGCCGGTCACGTCAAACGCCCAGCCGTCGATGTCTTCGGTCTGATCCGCCTGTTCGTCG
>JBEELK010000238.1:0-15841 GCA_041168165.1 Planctomycetota bacterium
ACGCGGTCGCGAGCGCGTGCAGCGACATCGCGGCGAGTTCGCAGGCCAATGTGCGCGTCCACTGGATCACGCGACTCGGCTACGGCCGCGATCCGTGCTACACGCCATTCGTCAACGCGACGAAGCCCGCGGACGCAGCGGCGCCATGGGCATATTGGCTTCCTGCGGCGCTCGGCGGCGCACACGCAGGCGAGTCGCTCTATCGCGCAGACCTGCTGCAAGGCGCGCTGCGCACCGAGGACGGCGTGCTGCACGCAGGCGGCAGCGCATCGACGCTGACTGCGACGATCGCAGACCGCTTCAACCACTGCATGCGAACGCCCGCGGCGTGGCGGCTGTTTGAACAACGAGTCGCCGCCGGCCTCGAGAACGAGGACGAACCGCCGCTCCAGTTGTTGCTCGACGACATGCAGCGGAGGCCCGAGCGCTACCGCAACGCCATCTTCCTCAACTTGCATGGCCGCGCGCTCGCGATGCCGCCGCTGCGCAACGTCAGCGACGCGGCGAGGGATCCCATCGGTCGCCCCGGCGTTCGCGTCGTCACGCATCCTGCGCGGCTGTGGACGCCGCGCGATCCGGACGGCAACGGCAACCAATCCGACACGCGCGACCTCGAGTTGCGCGTGCATGCATGGCGGCGCAGCACCGCTGCCGATGTGCTCGGCGAGCCGATCCTCGTGCAGATCTACGGCGGCGACTTCACGCGCAACGTCAACGCTGCAGGAACGGGACCGGCAACGCTCACCGTGAATCGCCTGCAAGGCGGAGTGTCGCTCGACACCGGCCTCGCGAGCGGAACAGGCCGAGACTACGCAGCGTTTGACAGCGCCATCGGCACGGCTCCGCGCGCAGCGACGAAGCCATTCGAGATGTGGTTCGAGACCGGCTACGTCGGCGGCGCGGATCCCTACACGTGGATCCGGCTGCACAACACGCCGCTGACTGCGCCGGCCGTCGGGACGCAAGGACTCGCGAGCGACATGTGGCTGTATGGCGCGGAGCACTGCCCGTCGCCGGTGAAGGGCGAGTTCGAGCACGACCTCGCGACCAGCAGCAGCGCACGCATCGCGCGCAACACCGCGCGTTGGCGCATTCGCGTGCCCGCGACTGCGTTTGCCGCGGGCGCGCTGCCGACCCGCGACCATGTCGTTCGCGTCGTGACGCGCATCGGGTCGGACTCGACGACTGGCACGCAATGGCCGACGGCGAAGCAGCCGCTCAACGCGAGCGAGACCTTCGCATGGTGGTCGCGCGCGGCGACTTCGGTGCCTGCGACCGAGCGCACGCAGTTCCTCGGCGACCCGCGCCTGTGCCCCTACTCCGATCTGATGTCTGGCGGCGCCACGAACGCGAACGGCTTCGTGACTGCGTGCGACGACCTCGTGCACGCGGGCGCGGATGCGCGCAGCCTCTGGCCGTGCTTGTCGAGCGCGCCGCTCGCGGATGGGTTCGGCGAAGGAGTGCGCGCAGACGCGGGCCGCCTGCTGCAACTGCTGCGCGACTCGTTGCAGTCCTGCGCCGCGGTGTTCGTGTCGCCTGGAGATCGCGCCGCGGATTCGCTGCTGCTCGGCGGCGAGATCGCGTTTCCGACCAAGGACGGCACGGCGCCAATCGCGCTGCATCGAGACTTCACCGACGGCAAGCTCACGCTCGTCGACACGATCGCGTGCGCGCAGGCCGCTGCAGGCGGCGCAGCGGGAGAGCTCGCGCTCGCGCGCGGCGGCTCGCAACCATGGCGCGCGATCCCGTTCCTCGGCGAACTGTTCCCCGACGACCTCGGCGCAGAATGGATGCGCGATGGCAACCTCGCGATGGCGCAAGGCACCGATCGCCTCGCGTGGACGCCGCTCACGGGCGCTTCGTTCTCGGACCTGCCGTTTGGCGCAAGCCTCGCGGGCTTGCACAGCTCGCGCATGGGCCCCGCGGGCGCAGCGATGCTCGCGTGCTGCGGACCCGCGTCGGCGACGTTGACGTTCGCAACCATCACGGAGAACGCGCTCTCGCCCACCGAGAATGGCGCAGTCTCGATCAACCACTCGGTTCAGTCTGAGCCGCCGACCACGCTGCGCACATCGCGCACCATTCGCGCGCCAGCCAACTGCGGCGTCGTCGTCGCGGGACTCGATGCGACCGCAGCGTTCCCGCGATCGACGCTCACAAAGCTCGACCAGACCTGGACCGTCGGCGGCGATGACGCAGGAGCAGCGTTCGCGTGGACTTCGTCTTCGCGCGGTTCCGCAACGTTGGCGTTGTGGACTGCGGCTTCGGACAACGCGTCGTCGCGCACGATCGCGCACCAATCGCTGCTGCTCGGTTTCCGCGCGCTGCACGCAGCTGGCAAGCCAAAGCTCGCGGCTCGCGTTCCGCAAACACCGCGCGTGACGATCGTCGATCCAGCCGCTGGATCGCTCGCCGCCAACCCAACGTCGATGACCGTGCGATGGACCACGGAGTGGCTGCGCTACGACGGGCTCGCTTACACCGAAGCGCACGCGGAGCCGTCCGACGGCGACGAGAGCGATCTCGTCTATCGCGTGATGTGGTCGCGCGACCAAGGACTCACGTGGACGTCGGCACTGACGGGCAACGCGGCGATTCGCGGCGCGTTCCCCGACATCGACGAGCAACTCGCAGACGCTGGCGAAGGCAGCGAAGCGTTCACGTTTGCGCTGCCGGACGACTTGCCGCAGACGGAGCTCCTGTTTGCCGTCGAAGCGTGGCGCGCGTCAACGCACTGCCATCACGCTTCGCACCAAACGCGCGTGTTCGTGCGGAGGAGCCGGTGATGACCAATCGCAAGTCGCAAGCGGGCTTCTCGTCGGTCGAGCTGATCGTCGTCGCGGCCGTGATGTCGATCCTCATGGTCATGGTCGCGGAGTCGATGCGCACGCTGGCCGGCGTTCGCGGCGAGCAACGCGCGAGCTTCGCGCTCGGCGACGCATCCGATCGCGTGGCGCGCAAGCTGACGGCCGACGTGGAGTTCGCAGCTCGCGTGTTCTCCGCGGATGCCGCAGACCAGAAGCTGCTGACTTCGCTCGAACTCGGCGTCGACCTGATCGCGAGCGGGTGCCGCTTGCCCAAGCTCACGTCGCACGGCGCGTTCTTGCCAGATGCTCCGGGCTCGCTCGAGACCGGCAACGCGCTGTTCGTCGCGCGACGCGGCGAGAAGCTCGAACTCGGCGGCGAAGAGGGACCGCAGTCTCGCGTGCAGACGTATGAGTTCTGCGTGACCGCACCAACAGCCGGCGACAACGGGCTCGACCTCGTGCGCTTCATCAGCGAGCCAATGCTCGACTACGCGGCGTTGATGGACCTCGGCGACGAGAGTTCGCGACGCGAAGCGCTCCGCGAGTTGCACGAAGACGGACTCCGCTTCGCGTGGGATCCGGCGGCAAGCAGCGAGGACACGCTTTGGTCGATCACCGAGTCAGGCGAACTCGAACCGCTCGCGACGGGACGCAAGATCCCGTGCGTCGAGGACGAGTCGTGGTCGCGCCCATTCGGCGCGCGGCGCATGCGCATCGCGAGCAACGGCGATGCGACCAAGCACCCAGCGCCGCTCTACGCGCGACCCGTCGGCGCGTTCCCCGGCGGCTTTGAGCTCAAGCTCGACGGCGCGGACCAAGGCAAGCTGCTGTTGCTGCGCATGGTCGTCGAGGCCGATTCGCCGCAAGGCCGCAGCGTGCGCACCGAAGTGCAGCGCGTGCTCGCGACGCAGGGCTGACCCCGCGCCGCGCGCGCTGCGTCACAGAGTGCGGAACCAGTTCCAGATCGCGTCGAACTGCTTCTTCGCGTCGCCTTCGAGCACGTCGACAAACGCGGTCTTGCCCTTCTGATCCGCAAACTTCGGCATGCGCGAATCCGGATCGATGCGCATCGGATCGAGCATCCAGCGCATGTAGTAGTCGCGGCGCAGACGCTGCTGCGCGACCTTGAAGTTGATGCCCTGACGCTCAAACACTTGCACTGGCGGCTTGTCGCCAACGCCATGGCACTGCACGCAGCCAAAGCCCTCGCCCATGTTGACGAGGCGGCCGCCGTGCGCGGCGAGCTGCGTGTCGACAGGCTGCTCCGGTTCGTCTTGCGCGGGGAAACCATGCGAGCGAACCAAGCCTTGGATCACGGCGCTGCCGCGCGAACCGAACACCGGCATGCGCGCATGCAGCCACGGCCGCGGCGACGCTTCGCGACCCGTGATGAAGCGATCCATCCAACCAGGCTGCAGCTTGCTGCCGACCCACGTGAGCGCGGGCACACCTTGCGCAACTGGATCCTGTTCGTGCGGCAACGGCTCTTCGCGCCCCATCACGCCCGCGATCTGCGCCCACGACGACGCGCGGCCATCGAAGCCGTGGCAGTTCGCGCAACGCAACTCGGGCACCATGCGCGCCGCGTAGTCCATCGGCGACACGTGCTTCACTGCTTCGTTCGCGAGCGGCAAGAACGCGCGCAACGCAGTGCGCTCCTGTGCCGTGAGTTCGTAGTCGGGCGTCTTCTTTGCGTGCTTCTCCGCGAGGCAACCCTCGGTGGGATGCAGCGTGCGCACCGCGCGGAAGCGGCGACCTACATCGGGCACATCGATCACATGGCAACGATCGCATGCGTGACGCTGCGCGAGATGCTTGCCGTTCTCGATGTTGCCCTTCGGCGGCGGCGTGACAACAGCGTCCTTGAGCAGGTAGGCAGTCAGCGCCTTTGCGTCCTCAAGCTGCAGCTTGAAGTTCGGCATCTTGGTGCCCGAGTGCGAGCGCGTCGGGTCCATCAAGAACGCAGGCAGCGCGGACGCGCGCCACTTGCGCGGCACGAAGCTGAGCGACATGCGGCCGAGCACGAGATCGGAGTCGACCTTCTCGCCGGGCGCGATGTGGCACGCGACGCAGCCGAGTTCGAGGAAGCGCTCCTTGCCGCGCTCCGCGGCGCCTTCTGCGAACGGGACCGGATCGATCGGCTGGCTCAGCGAGAGGATCCACGCTGCGACATCGTCGTAGTCGCTGTCCTTCTCCATGTGGATGCGCGGCATCGACGCGTCGGGGCGCACCTTCTTGGGATCGCGGATCCACTCCGCGACGAAGCCGGGCTGAAGCCGCGCGCCCGCGCTCTTCAAATCGGGCGCGAGCCCATCGAGTTCGCCGCGCGTGTATGCGCCCTGCGCCTCTTCGTTGCGGTGGCACTGCACGCAACGCTTCTCGCTGAACAAGTGATGACCCGTGCGCAGCAACTCGCCGGCCTGGATGTCCTTGTCGTCCGTCGCCCACTGCCACACTTCGGGGGCGATGGGCTCAAACGCAAACTCAGGGCCCGACCACAGCACGCGCAGTTCGCCGTCGCCCGCGAGTCCGCTCTCAAACTTCAGCTCGAACGCGTTGTCGCCCTTCTTGAGTCGCACCGGCTCCGCGGTCTCCGCAGGCTTGCCCGCGCGCAGCGAGCCACTGAGAGCCTTCTCGCCGTTGATCGTGAGCGTGAACGAACCGCGGCCTTCGACGCGGAAGCGGTAGCGATCGCGCACCGCGAGCGGCAGCACGCCTTCGAACTTCGCCTCGAACGCGCCCGGCGCGATCAGCGGCGTCGGCGTCTCGCCGCGCTCCACTGCGAGCGATGCGACGCGCGCGCGGAAGCTGTGCGAACCTTCCTTCTTGCGGCGCTCGGCATCAAACGGCGCGTAGGTGACCTTGAGTCCTTGCGCGCGCGCAGTGGCCGGCGCTGCGGCAGCCGCCGCGGGTTCCTGCTGCGCCATCAACCGCGCATCGACGAGGGAAACGCAAAGCGACAGGGTCGCGATCGGCAGGATCCAGGACATGGCGGAGTTTCTTACGCGGACACGGTGCCATTGCCAGCGTGCCCTCGCGCTGGCGCACGCGGGGCGGGGCGGTAGCTTCTGCGCCCCCTTTCCCCCAAGAGCACAACATGGTCCGCGCAACCGCACGCCACATCCTCGTCAAGACCGAACAAGCCTGCCTCGACCTCAAGAAGCAGATCGAAGGAGGCGCCGACTTTGCGGCGCTCGCGAAGTCGCACTCGCAGTGCCCCTCGGGCCAGCGCGGCGGCGACCTCGGCACGTTTGGCCGCGGCCAGATGGTCAAGGAGTTCGACACCGCCTGCTTCGATGGCCAAGTCGGCGTCGTCCAGGGCCCGGTGAAGACGCAGTTCGGCTTCCACCTGCTCGAAGTCACGAAGCGCGCGTGATGCGCCGAGGGCGCGGGTAGCGGCCAGAGTCATTGCCGCAGCCCGCGCCCGCCCCGTGGCCGGCGGCCGGAGTCTCAGCCCATGCGCCGGAATGCGTTCACCACGTCGCCGTCGTGATGCACGTGCGCCAACGACCGCAGCGTCGGCGAGCCCGCGAGAAGGTCCTTCAGGTGCACATGCTGATGCATCGGAAACGCCGGCCCAACATCGTGCGCATCGATGATGAGATACATGAGGCCGCCGGGCTTCAGGGCCCGAGCGAGTCGCTCCACGGTCGCGGCTGGATCCGGCACATGTTCGATGACCGAGTCCGAGAACACGAGGTCCCACTGCCGACCTTCAGGCAACACGAGTTCCGACGACGGCGTGTGCAGGATCTCGATGTCGCGCTGCCCAGTGCGCTCGAAGTACCACCGCGCAAACTTCGCAGCCGGACCGTCGACATCGCAGTAGGTCACACGCCGACCTTCATCGCGCAACAACGAGCACGTGAGTCCTAGACCACCGCCGAACTCGATCACATCGGGCCCGATGCTGGTCATCCACTTCCAATGCCCGAAGTGTTGATAGACCTGTTTGCGCCATGCCTTGCTGCGGCTGCCGTGCAGCAGGTCGAACAGATACTCGTCCGTGTTCTCGTAGTAGACCTTGGCCTTGTCGCAGAAGGTCGCGCCTTGGCATTCGCTCCAGGTCACCTGATTGAAGGCGCCGAACTTTGCCGCGCACTTCTCGACGATCTCGACAGGGATGCCGGTGTACTCCGAGTAGAGCGCGGCTGACGAAGTGTCCGCAGTGATAGCCTTGAGCTCAGTGGCGATGGTCATGGTCGATCCTCGCCCGTGCTATCGAGACTTTGGCCGCGGCAACTGAAAGCCGCGCAGGCAAGAAGGTGCGCCGACCACGGCGGCTCAACGCGACTCAGGACGCAGCGTGCACAGCCATTCGGGCGCGCCGTCGAGCAATGCGATTGGGCGGTGAAGCGGGGTTCAGGGGACGCGAGCTTGCCCATCGACGCCGACTCCTGGGCCGAGCTGCTGCACCGCGCCTTCCTCATCGACGTGCTCACCTGCCCGAGCTGCAGACTCGGCAGCTCTGCCAGGGTCGGAGCATTCGCACGGCGGCTCGGTAGGGAGGAGAACCTCGAATTCGGATGGCGGTCGCAACCAAGGAAGGCATCTCCTCGGTGCAGACCGCCACCACTACCATCCCCCGCGCCTCGCGGTTGGTCCGGGAGCCCTTTGGATGTCCCAACCCGCTCAGGCTGTATCGCCACGCCTTTCGCACCCATACTTGGCGCAACCACTGCTGCAGTTGAGTCACCACGTGGAGTCCACACCCATACCGCACGACCCGTTGGAGCCAGATCTGATCGAGCGTGTGCTCCAAGGACTCGGCCTGCGGGAGCGGCCGGAGGCGGATCTCGAGGGACTGCGCAGTTTCTACGCGCAGTGGTGCCTGCGCGTCCCCTTCGACAACGTCCGCAAACTGCTTCACCTGCGCAGCGGCGACAGCCGTCCGCTGGCGGGCGATGACGCAAGCGAGTTCTTCGAGTCATGGCTCGCACACGGCACCGGCGGCACGTGTTGGCCAGCCAACGGCGCGCTGCACAGCCTGCTCTGCGAACTGGGCTTCGATGCCGAGCGCGGCGTAGGGACAATGATGGCCTCGGCAAATCCACCACCAGGGCACGCCACCGTGATTGTCAATATCCACGGGCTCCGCCACATGGTGGATGCCTCGATCCTCCACGGCGAACCGTTGCTCCTCGAAAAGGAGCCCACTGCGGTGCCCCATCCCGCGTGGGGCGTAACCTGCAGCCAGCGCGGAGGGCTGTGGCATATCTTTTGGCATCCGCTGCACCGACCAGCAGGCTTCGACTGCCGCATCGAGTATCTGGGAGCCTCACGCAATGACTTCCGCAATCGCCATGAAATGACCCGTCCGTGGAGCCCCTTCAACTACTCCGTGACACTGCGACTCAATCGCGGCGACCGGGTAGTCGGCATCGCGCTCGGAAAGCGGGTGGAGATACGCGCTGACGGCAGTGTCGAGGAAACACCAATCACCCGAGACGAGCAGTTGCGCCTGTTGATCGACGACTTCGGAATCAGCCAGGAACTGGTGATGGCGCTGCCGCCCGACGCCCCTGTTCCACCGCCGCCTCCGCGGTAGGCGGATGATACGGGAGCACCGACCCCAACCCTGCCGCCACGAAATGCCAGGTGACGAGGAACGGCACTCCCGGCGGCACAGCCGGCGCCGCGCAATCGTGAGCGGCTGGCGCAGCTGTTACGCCAGGCAGCGCGGCTGGCGATGGCGTAGTCGACCGTCCGACGTGTGCTTCGTGGCTTAGTCCGCAGCGCGCCGGTTCACAGCGTGCCCAACGTCAACTGCAGCGAGTTCGTCGCCGTGACCTCGGTGAAGTTCAGCGCCGCGTCGGACTGCAGCGACACGACCTGGTGCTGCACGACGAGGCCGATGAGCACTGGGTTGTTCGGCACGACGAGTTGCACCGTCACCGAGCCCGCGGTGGCGAGCACCACTTCGAGCAGGTCCGGCTGCGCGTGCAGCGTGCAGCCGGCGATCGCGGCCGGGAACAGCGAGAGCAGAGGCACGCTCGTCGGGGCGAAGCCGGTCACCCCGACCCCGAATGCGAGTGCCGGCAAACCGGTGGCGACGCCACGGAACGTACCGCCGAGCCACGGCAGTGCGGTGGGCGTCAGCACGAGCGGGCCAGCGCTGCCCGTGCAGCCAGCACCGGCGGTCGTCGAGGTCGCCGGGCACGGCGCGTCGAGGCGCGCGACGCCGACGCTGGCGACGCCGGCGACGCCCTGGATGTTGCCGGCGACGAGGATGTCGCCGTCCTCGGCGAGTACGAGGTCGGTCACGCCGTCGGCGATCCCGTAGGTCGTGCGCACCGTTCCGTTCGGCGCGATGCGTGCGAGGCCACCGTTGGAGACGAACTTCGACGCCATCAAGTCGCCGTTCGGCAGCGCGAGCACCGCGGTCGCGCTCGACGCGACTACGAGTTGCCAAGAGCTCCCATTCCAGCGCCGGACGCCGCTGGTCGCGGCGATCACCGTCCCACTGGCTTCGGTCGCGAGCGACGTCACCGGCCCCGGCGCCGACATCGCCGTCCAAGCGGCTCCGTCCCAGCGCGCCGCGTACAGCGCGGTGTTGGTCAAGGTGCCAGCGAGCGTGAAGTCACCGCCAGCGACGATGTCGCCGTTGGGCAGGCGCGTCAGGGCGCGCACGGTGTTGTTGACGCCGCCGCCGAGAGGTTGCCAGGTACCGGCCGTCCATCGCGCGAGGTAGGGGATGTTGGCGCCGCCGATCGACGTGAAGTTGCCGCCAGCGAGCAGTTCTCCATTGGGTAGCGGCAGCAGCGCCAGGGTCGAGCCATTGACGGACGTCGCCAACGGGGACCAGCTGACGCCGTTCCAGCGCGCGATGCGCACGTTGGCGGGCAGCCCGGGTGCCGTGAAGACGCCGGCGACGACGAGGTCGCCGTTCGCCATGCGCGCGAGCTCGTCGACGCTGCCGGCAAGCCCGGCGAGGGGGCTCCAGTTGCCCGGTTGGCCCTGCCACAGGCCGAGGCTGCTGCCGACGATCGTGTCGCTGCCGGCGGCGCGCGCCGCTCGGACCTGGCCGAGCGGCGTCGTCGGCGCCGGCGGCGTCAACGGCACCCAGCTGCCCGCCTGCAGCCGCTGGGCGGGACTGCTGAACAGGTTGGTCATCAGGTGCCAGGCGGCGTTGTAGTACGTCACGCTGGCACTGGTCGAATTGGCGACGGGCGTGCCGAGCTGCACCCAGCTCGCGCCGCTCTGCTGCCACAGGCCGTTGTTGCCGGCGGCGACGACTTCAGCCGTGGTCTGGCCGGTCGATCGCACCGCGAGAGCAGCGACGCCCACGCTGGCGGTGAAGCCGAGCCCGGTCCAGGCATTGGCGGACGGGCTGAAGCGCACGATCGGCCCGGCGACGGTGCCATTGATGCCCGTCCACTGCGAGAAGCTCCCACCGACGTAGAGGAAGCTGTTGAGGATGCTGAGGCCGTTGCGCACCGCCAGGGCGCTGATCGGGCGGTCGCACGTCGCGACGACCGTCCACGCGGCGCCGTTCCAGGTCGCGAGCTGTCCGCTCAGGGACGTGCTCGCGCGGCAGGCGGCGTAGAGCGTGTTCTGGAACGAGATCAGCTTCATGGCCGGGACGAGCGGACCGCTGCCGGCGCCGACCCACGCCGTGCCCGTCCACTGCGCCACGGACGGGATCGTCGCGCCGCCGACCTGGGTGCAGTTGGTGGCGACGAAGAGGTTGCCCTGGTGCACGGCGAGCGTCGCGTAGGGGCCGAAGCCGGTGGATCCGCTGAATGTGCCGAGGCTCTGCCAGCTCGTGCCGTTCCAGCTCGCGACCGAGGCGTCGATGCCGTCGTCGAACGCGACCACGAGGTTGCCGTTCCAGACGACGGCGGAATAGCTATCGCCGGCCGGCGGCGAACCGAGGCGCAGCCATTGGCTACCGTTCCACGCGGCGATGCTGGCATCCAAGACCTCGCCTGCCGAGATGTTGCCGACCACGACCAGCAGAGGGGCCGCTGGTCCCGCGCCGTCGGGATCCCAACTCACGGAGTCGGACACGTTACCACTGAGGCTGCCGATCGGCTCGCCCTGCAGCCATTGTGGTTCACATTGCGCGAACGCGGCAAGGCACGGCAGCAGTGCGGCCACGAGGGACCTGAGCAGGCGAGGCGCAGTCATTCACCCAGGGTAGCATCGGGTACCGCACGGGGTCCACCCACCCAGGCTGACAGGGCCGCCGCCACAGGCGCGACCGCCTTGTTGATTCCGGATCGCGCGGCGAACTGCGCGTGTGGCGCTCGCCGACCGTGGGACCCAATCGAGGCTGCCCGGTCGGTCAGTTGCCGATCGTCACGCGGAGCCCATTGCTGGCGACGAAGCCAAGAGCGTTGACAGAGGCGGCGGCATCCCAGACCTGCATGTACATCACCCCACCGAGGAGCACTGCGTCCTGCGGCACGAGGGGGGCGGCGAACGCAGCGGTGCCGACCAGGGGCATCGAGATCGTGCCGAGCATCAGGTCGTGCAACTGGAAACAGCCTGGCATCCCGAACGGATCGAGCGCGCGCGGCAGCGGGATGCCCTGGTAGACGAGGTCGGATGCACCGACGACGCACGCGGCGAGCACGGTATTGGGCGCGAGCGAGGTGGCGAGCAGCGGCAGCGTTTCGCCGATGCGCGGCGTGGCCGTAGCGGCCAGCACCGGGCCGCAACCGATCCCGTAGGGCACTGCGCTGCCCGGAAACGAGGTGGTGCTCACGATGATGTTCAAGTTGTCCATCGCCCACGATTCGTCAGACAACGGCTGGATGCCTGGGCCTTCGATCACGAACTCGAACGTCGCGGTCGCAGCCGTGTGGCCAAGGTTGGAGAAGCGCGGATCGCCGCCGAGCCAGTAGGCACTGTCGGTGAAGAAGCTGCCAGGGCCGCTGAATCCGAGGTCCTGATATCGCGCGAGTTCCACCCCGGGCGGCGGGATGTAAGTCTGGATCTGGCTCGTCACGGCATTCGCGAAGGACTCGCGGAAGATGGTCGTGCCATCGAGCGTGATCTTGAAGAAGTCACCACTCGGGAACGTGCCTTGCCCGTCCAGCGAATCGATCGCCGCAAACAGGAAGTCGAGGCGGATCGAGTTGTGCGCCGGCAGGTTGGTCAACTGCAGCGTGACGGTGTTGCCGGTCTCGCTGCGCAAGAACGTGCCCCCGAACTGGCTGGCGGCGGGGCCCAGCGCCGCAAATCCCTGCACGCCGGTAAGGGTCGCGGTGCCGGGAGCAATCGCTGCCGGCATTGCCGCATTGAAATCGGAGGAAAAGACCGTGGTCTGCGCCAGAGCCGGGGCGCTGACAACGAGGAAGGAGACGAGGGACAATCGCATGGGTTGCCTAAGAGGTGAGTCCTGAGGCTGCTACCCTAGCAAATGTCGCGCAAATGGGGAGAGCGCTCAGATGCGGCAATCGCACTGCCCCCACAGTGACCTCGGCGTAAATGCCGAGCGCGACGCGGGGCGCCGCTCAAGCGATGGGGAGCAGCACATGCGTTCTTCCACGAGCTGCCAGGTCTTGCGCCGCAATCACCTGATTGCGGTGCCCCTCGCGTCAGTTGCCGCTGCCGGACTGCGCAGCCCGCATTCCCGGGTCGCTGCCGAGCACGTGGATCGAGTTGTGCAACTCGCCGCGCACCGCGCCGCCATCCGCAGCGTCGACGTTCCACGTCACCTTCATCTGCATGACGGGGCGCATGCCCGTGACTTGCAAGAACACGGTGCGCTTGTCGGCGGACAGCGACACGCCAGTGATCGGCAGCGGGTCGCGGTTCTGCTTGCCCATCTCGACCTTGCGATCCGGGTTGAGGATCGAGATCTCCGGCGAGCCGTAGCTCGGCGAATAGAGGTAGTCCCAAATCTCGAGGCCGTAGTTCTCCTTGTCGCCCGCGACCTCTGCGTCGAGCGGCTCGGAGAAGGTCAGGTAGACACCCTTGTCGCACGTGCGCAGCGCAGTGACGGTGCGCAGCGGCTTCTGCGTGTAGCGCACGCGATGGAATCCGCCGATGCGCGCAGCGCTCGTCTGCCAGCCTTGGAAGCCGGCGACATAGAGTTGGCCGTCGATCGGGTGGAAGCGCGCGCGCATCAACGACGACGAGAAGCTGAGCGGGAAGCGAACGACGCCGCCTTGCACCGAGTCCGCACGATCCTCTTTGCACACGAGGTAGAGGCCGCACGTGCCATAGCTGAGATGCAACAGACGACCTTGCAGCGGGCCCCAGCGATCGCTCGTGACCCACACTTGGCCGCCGCTGCTGTTGTCGATGTCCATCGGCATCCAGCACAGCGGCAAGTCCGGCTGCTCAGGCGCGTCGTCGCGCTGCGCCGTCGGCCGCACGCCCGCGTAGTAGCCGGGCTTCTCGATCCAGTTGAGGCGACAGCGCGGCATGTAGGTGCCTTCATTGTCGCCGCTCGTGATGACCTTGCCGTCCGGCGACACGCCAATGCCGTTGGGCGCGCGCAATCCGGCCGCGATCACTTCGAGCGCGGAGCCGTCCTTCTTCACCTTCATGATCGTGCCGTGATGCGGCGCGATCGTCATGAAGCCGCGGCCGCCTGGGTTCACCGGCGCGCCCTTGCTCGTGTAGAAGTTGCCCTCGGGGTCGGTCTGCAACTCGAACGCAAACTCGTGGAACGCGTTCGTCACGCACTCGTCGTGATTGAAGCACTCGTAGGCATCCGCCTCGCCGTCCTGGTTGCGATCGACGAGACGCGTGATGCCATCGCGGCCGTGCACGTAGACGACCTCGTCGACGATGCGCAAGCCGAGCGGGTCATAGAGGCCCGTCGCGAAACGGCTCCACTGCACGTTCTGCAGTTGCTCATCGAGACCCGCGACGATCCACACATCGCCGTTCCACGTCGTGATCGCGGCGCGACCATCGGCGAAGAAGTCGAAGCCGCAGACGCGCA
Source organism: Planctomycetota bacterium (assembly GCA_041168165.1). Classification (GTDB taxonomy): domain Bacteria; phylum Planctomycetota; class UBA1135; order UBA1135; family UBA2386; genus SXPK01. The sequence continues at coordinate 13,711 of JBEELK010000238.1, forward strand.
TGTTGGAGCCAAAGCGGTTGTCGAACGGGATCGCGATCGTGTCGACCGCGTATGCGCCGTCGTCGTCGCCGCGCTGGCCCTTCGTCACGATCGGCGCGCCCCACCGCTTGGTGTCGCCCGCCGCGACCATCGCAGTCAGGTCGCGCGCGTTGACGCCAGAGTTGGCGTGAAGGTCAAACGCGTCGAACTCGCGATCGAGCCCAGCCGCGAGCAGCACCTTGCACCGAATCGCTTCGCGGTGCGGCGCGATGTCCATCAACACGCGAGCGCCGTCATGGCGCAGCGTCACCGCATCGCCGCCATCGACTGCGGCGGCCGCAGCAAAGCGCGTTTGGCGCGAACCCTGATCGCACGGCGCGCGGAACGAATCGGCGAAGACGTCGACTTCGCTCAGCAACGAGCCCGAGCTGTGCACGACGAACAGCAGGCGGCGGAACGCGCCGAGCCCGCCGTTCTTGTGCACGCTCGCGCCGTGCTTGCCGCCGCGACCGAGCGTGTTGGTGTCGACCGTGCCGAGCAGCGTCCAGCCGCTTGCTGCAGGATCGTCGGCAGCCGCAGCGTCCGGCGACGCGTCGGCGGCGCTGCCGTAGAGCTCATACTTCTGCGGCGCGCGATCGCCGTCATGCCACGTGAACGTGCTGACGCGCGACACCGGCACGCTCTTGCCGAGATCGACGAGCATGCGCGCATCGCCGCTGCGCGGTTCAAAGCGCGTGAACGCGCTCGCGTCGTCCGCGGACTTCGCGGCAGCGCCATCGCAAAGGCGCGGCAACAACAGATCGGCAGGCGCGTCCTTCTGGCCCTCGGCGAGCTTCTTCGCAGTTTGCGGGCGACGGAACCCCGGCACGAATGCGATCGACGCGCCAGTGCCGTTCTTCTTGTCGAGATAGTCCGCGTCGCTCGGCCCGCCCATCGGCAGGTCGTTCCACGATCCGAACACCGACGCGACTTCCACCGGCTCTGCGACCGCGGGGCTCCATTGCAACGCAAGGCCGCGCACGCGCGAATCCCTGGGCGCCCACTTCAGCAAGCCGACGTCGCCATCGGCCGGCGCGTCCAGCAACACCACCGTGTGCTTCTCGTCGCTCGGCGCAAACTCAAACGAGCGTGCAGCAACCGTACTGCCCTTCCACTCTTCGATCGCGGCATGCTCCAGCGTGCGCATCGTGCCGATGCGGTAGCCAAACACGACCTCGTTGCCGCACATCCAGTGGCCTTCGTATGCGCCCCACGACTTCGGCAGCGGCCCATACGGAATGCTGCGCGGGTCCGACAACGATCCCGCATGCGCAATGCCCGGGCCTTGCCGCACGCCGGCGATCTCGCGCCCCTTCGTGCTCGGCATCGGCCCGTGCGAACCGTCATAGGCAGTGCCGCGCAGCTCGAGCCAACCATCGGCCCACATCGATGACATGCGCAGCAACTCGGTGTCGAACGCAGCGGCGCCATTCTGCAACTTCACGACGAGCGCTTTGTGCGTCTCCTTCGAGACGCCTGGCGACGTCATCGTCGTGGTCATGCACGGGCCGAAGTCCATCGAGTAGGGGAACTCGAGCTTCGGCGCCGCGCCTTGCGCGCTGGCGATCGCGGCAAGGACCGCGGTCGCGAGAATGGGGAGAGCAGTGCGGGTGGCGACCATGATGGGACGCAGCAGCCTACGCATCGAACGGCATCTGCCAACGACGCGAGTTCGCGGCAAGGATGCGTCTTCTCTCGACCGTTATGTTGCGCCGCATGCCGAGTCGCGTCGCATGCATCGCAGTGGTTGCGATGCGACGCGCGCTCGGATGTGAGAGCGAACCGAGCGAATCGACGGAAACGCGCTTCGTCGAATCAGTAGCCCAACGTCCAGCGCACCGCCGACGTCAACCCGATCGGCACCGCAGCGCCCGGAGCGAAGTCGATCAATGCACCCTGGAAGTAGAGCGAGACGCCGAGGAACGCTGCGTCGTAGGGAATCGACAACGGCAACGTCGACGGTTGGCCAGCGCCGAGCCACGGCGGAAGGATCCACGAGCTCGCCTGCGTCGACAGATCGACGAGCAGTTCGCCCGATGCGCCAGCGCCCGCCATGCCGTAGCCCGGCAGCGGCGCGCCACACGGATAGTTGGCGAGCGGAGCCGTGGTCATC
>JBEELK010000239.1:0-5282 GCA_041168165.1 Planctomycetota bacterium
CGAGTTCGCCGAGTTCGCGGCCGCCGCCCGCGGGCACTTGCACATTGAGATCGCCCGAAGCGATGCGGCGCGTTGCCGCTGCCATTTCGCGCACGGGACGCGCAATCGCGCGCGACGCGGCAAGCGACCACACCAGCAACACGAACAACGTCGCGCCGATCGCAAACAAGAACACGCGCGCAAACGCATCGGCGCCGGAGAAGAGCTCTTGTGCCGGAACCGTGACAACGAGAGCGAAGTCCGACTCCGCGCCAACGTCGAGTCGGTGGAAGCCGCATTGCATCGCGCGACCTGCCGCATCGACGAACGACTCCTCGCCGTGATCGAACATCGCGATCACTCCTCGCAACCACTCCGGCTCCCACGGCTCCCCGTAGCGGCCGCGATCCGTGTGGCCGCGCACTACGCCCTCGCCATCGATGAGCATCGCTTCCGCAGACGGATATCCCGCATCGCGCAATGCGGCGCGCGTTCCGTCGAGCAATCGCTGCACTTCCTGCCAACGAATCAGCGCAAGCAATGCGCCTGCGCTGCCGCCGCGCTGCGGCACGTCGAACGCGAGCGCAAGGTGATGCGCCGATGGATCCAATGGCCGCGCGATGGACGCATCCTTGAGATACGGCGCCTCGCCAAACAGCAGGTACGACGCATGCCGCTCGTTCTGCACGCGCAAAAACCAGCCAGCATCGGCGACGGACTGCGGCATCTGCGACGCGCGTCGTCCGCGCGTGCCTGGATCGAGGAACTGCCCATCCTGCCACCACGCAACGCGGCCGCTCGCGTCGGCGAGCAGCAGCAAGTCGAGGTAGTTGTCGAGCAGGTCGGGCACCAACTCGACCTGCTCCTCAAAGGCTGCAAGGTCTTCTGCGCTGTCGAGCGCGCGGCGCGCGATCTCGCGGACCACGGCGCACGATTGATAGATCTGCCGCAGCTTGTCTTCGATCTTTTGCGCGTGGTCAGCGCACAACCGCGGCACGAACGTCGAGACGACCTGCGCATCAATCAGCGAACGCACGCTGCCGAGCGTGAACCAGCCAAACACCAGCAACGGCAAGATGCAGGTGATCAGCAGGGTCGCGAGGAACCGGCTCGCCAACGAAGTCGCGCGCACAGCGGCGATCATGGCGGAGCTCGCGCGATCCGTCAGCTACCGCTGCCCGTGCTGCTGCCTTCGGTAGAAGGCGGAGCGGTCATCTTCTTCTCGATCTGCTCGATGCGCTGGGCCACGTCGCGGAGCTTGGCGTAGTAGGTGCGCGCCGTCTTGAACTGATCCAACGCGGCGGCGAGGTCGCCCTTCTGCTCGGCCGCGTCGCCAGCCGCGTATGCGGCCTCCGCAGCCTGGATGTCGACGCGCAGCGCATCGATGCGCGTCGCCTCGTCGTCGAGGCCATCCGGCCACGCTTGCTTGATCTGCTCGAACGCAGCGAGCGCTTCTTGCTTGTTGCCCTGCAGCTCGAGGTCGCGCGCAGCCTTGTAGGACTGCATGCCTTGCCGACGACGCGCTTCGAGCCGCAGCTCATTGATCGCCGTGCGCTCGAGCGTCGACAGCGCGTAGGCATCTTCGAGCAAGGACGACGCCTTCTCGAAGCGATCGGCCTGCAGCTCCAGCTGTGCCTGCTCCGTCTTCCACTGCGCCTTGACCTCGTTCTCCATCTGCGCAATCGCTTCCGCGATGCCAGGCAGGCCATCCCAGAGCTTCTGCGCGGTGCGATACTCCATCAGTGCCGCGCCGTAGTTCTTGTCGTTGCGAGCCTTCTCGGCCCCCTCGCGCGCCGTTTGCGCCATCTCGCGCACCGCGCGCTGCTTGACCTCCACCGCATCGCTGCGCGCCGGATCGCGCGTCAGCGCCGCCTGCGCATGCCAATCGACCTCGGCATAACGGAACTCAGGCAGCTTGCGGATCGCATCGAGGAACTGCCGCTGCGCCTCGCCGTGCAACGTCGCGACGGACGCGTGCACCTTGGCCTCGCCTTCCACCGCCGGCGCGTAGCCGGGCTTCCATTCTTGCGCCTTGCGGAACGCAGCGATCGCGTGCTCGAAGTCGCGCTTCAACAGATGGTCGGTGCCGATCGCACAGTCGCGCTTGGCGAGCTTGAGCCGCGCCCGCTCGATCAGCGAGAGCGCTTCTTGGTCGCCGGCGCGCATCTGCAGGGCTTCTTGCAGCACCGCGATGCCGCGCAGTTCGTGGTCGGCGTAGATCTCCTGGCGGCCCTTCTCCAACAGGTAGCGGAACCGGACCTTCTCCCATTCGGACTGCAGGTCCTCATCGACTTCCCCACCGCCCTCCAACTGCCGCGCGCGCTCTTGCTCCAACTCCTCGTAGGCCTGCAGCACATAGCCCTCCGCGAGGAACTCCTCGCTGCGCTCGATGGCCGAATTGGCCGAACACGCGGCGGCAGCGAGGACAGCGAGCAGGGCGAGAACGTTGCGGCGGATCGTCATGGAGAAAAACGGCCGGTGGCGCGAAGGCCGTGCGGCGACCAGAATGTGGGGCCTTGGACCAGGCCGGTCCAGCAATCTTCCAGCGCACTAGAACGATGTCCACAGTGAGCGGCCCCACCTACGGCCTGAACGACTACGTCAAAGACGTCGGCGCCGTGCTCGACCGGAAGCCCGCGATGCCCGTGATCGTGCGCGAGGTCTCAAAGCTGACCAAGACGCTGTGCGCGGACGATCGCTGGCTCGACGAGCGCCATCGCATCGGCAGCAACGACCACTACACGCGTCATTTGCTGCACAAGGACCCCAAGAACCGCTTCGTGATCCTGTCGCTCGTGTGGATGCCGGGCCAGGGCACGCCGATCCACGACCATGCATGCTGGGGCGCGATGGGACTGATCGAGAACTCGCTCGAAGAGGTCTGCTACGACCGCCTCGATGACGGCTCGCGGCCCGGCTTTGCAGAACTCAAGGAGACGCGGGGCACCGACGTCGGCAAGGGCTCGGTCGCCTACCTGCTGCCGCCTTACGAAGAGATCCATCGGATCGGCAACACGACGGGCAAGCCGACGGTGTCGCTGCACATCTATGGCCGCGATCTCGACGAGATCAACGTGTTTGACCAAGCCACGGGCAAGGTCAGCCCGATGCGCATCAAGTACTACTCCACCGACTGCGGCGAGCACCCGTTCGTGATCTGACACACGCCGCGACGCGGCGCGCGAACGCGAAAGGCAGGAGCCCTGGCAATCCCACGCTTGATCCCGCTGCGTCCTACGGCCACCCTGGCGCATTCCCCGCTTGGAAGGACGCGCCCCCATGCCTGATTCGGCTCGAAGGACCGAAGTTGCCGCACTCGTGGCCAATGCCACGGCGCGCGCATGGTCGTCGGCAATCGCGCGCGATGGCATCGAATCCGCGGTGCACGAATGGGTGGAAGCCGTCGCCGCAGTGATCGGCGCGCGACGACTCGAACTTCGCCTCGCGAACCACGGAGAGCACAAAGGGAGCGTCGTGGCCTCCCCCACATCTGCGGCTGCGCGCGATGGCGCACTCGTCGAAGTCGAACTTGCGCACGAGGGCATAGCACTGGGGACCTTGGTGGCCGAGATGCCACAGCACGCCGACGACCACACAGCGCATGCGCTGCGCGACGCGGCGCAGTCGATGGCTTCCATGCTCGCGACGGATCGCATTGCAGCAGCACGTCGCCACGCTGCGAGCGAGCGACACAAAGCCGACCAACTCTGTCGCAGCCTCGTCGAACTCAGCAACGACCTGATTCAGTCTGTCGATCGCAACGGCCGCATCCTGTTCACGAACGCGACGTGGAAGCGCACGCTGGGAATCGAAGGAGTCTCCGTCGAAGGCCGATCGATCCTGGAGTTCCTGCACCCGGACTCGCTGGAGCACTGCGGTCTCGCGATGCAGCAGGTGTTTGCAGGCGCGCCGCTGCACCGCGTCAACTTCGCGTTCCGCGGACCGCTCGGCAGCAAGATCTCGGTCGAAGGCGACGTGATGCCGCGCGTCGAAGACGGAGTCGTCACCGCGACGCAGGGTTTCTTTCGCCGCGTGTTTGCGCCGGGCGAGACCGCCGCGGAAAGCGCGTGGCGACTTCAGGTTCACGACGAGGCATTCGAGGGCTCGCCGGAAGCCCTGATCTATCTCGGCACCGATGGGCTCGTGCAGCGCGTCAATCACGAGTTCACGCGCCTCTTTGGCTACACCAATGAAGAGGCCTGTGGCCGCCCGATCGACCAACTCGTGGTGCCCGATCGACTTCGCAGCGAAGGCGCAGACCTCTGCCGCCGCGCTGGCGTGTCGGAGATCATCAGCATCGACACGGTGCGTCGCGCCAAGAACGGCGAGGAGATCGATGTGTCGCTGCTCGCAACGCCGCTGCGCGTCAACGGGCGCCAAGTCGCGATCCAGTGCATCTATCGCGACATCCGCGACAAGAAGCGGCTCGAAGCGCAACTGGCGCGTTCGCAGCGCATGGAAGCGATCGGCCGGCTCGCCGGCGGCATCAGCCACGACTTCAACAACCTGCTTACGGTCATCCAGTCGACGGCGGACATGCTCTTCGAAGAACTGCCGCAACAGAGCGCGGCGCGCGAAGAGGTCCATGAGATCGCGCGCGCAGCCGACCGCGCTGCGGGGCTCACGCGGCAACTGCTCGCATTCAGCAAGAGGCAGACGCTGGCGCCTGTCGCGATGAGCCTCAATGACTGCGCCGCCGACGTCGTGCGCATGCTGCGGCGACTCATCGGCGAGGACATCGAGGTCGTGACTTCGCTGGCGTCAGGCCTCGGGACCGTCATCGCGGACCCATCGCAGATCGAGCAGGTCCTGATGAACCTCGCGCTCAATGCGCGCGACGCGATGCAGAACGGCGGCAAGCTGACGGTTGCGACGTTCAACGTCGAGCTCGACGAACGCACAGCGCAACTGCTGAGCCTGCCAGCTGGCTCCTATGTCGAACTTCGCGTCGATGACACCGGCACCGGCATCGCGCCAGAACTGCTCGATCGCATCTTCGAGCCGTTCTTCTCGACCAAGTCCGAGTCTGGCCGCGGCACGGGACTCGGGCTTTCGACGGTCTATGGCATCGTGCAGCAGAGCCACGGCGCAATCGAAGTGAAGAGCCAGGTCGGCAAGGGCTCTTCATTCCGTGTGTTTCTGCCGCGCAGCGACGAGGCCAAGCGCCAACAGAGCCAAACGGCAAGCGCGTTGGATGCGGGCCGCGCCGAGACCGTTCTCGTCGTCGAGGATGACCACGCGATCCGCGCGCTCGTCGAACGCGCGCTCGCGAAGGCTGGCTACCGCGTGCTCGCCGCGGAGTC
>JBEELK010000240.1:0-10994 GCA_041168165.1 Planctomycetota bacterium
GCACGACCCGAAGATGCTCAGCCAGGCCGGCACGTTCACCGCGAACAAGGACGGCAACGATCTCGTGCTCGCGTTGGAGAACACGGGCGCGGGCCACAACTTCCCCACCGAAGAACGGCATCGCGCGGTCGACCTCGAGTATCGCTTCTTCCGCGGCGCGGACGCCATCGCCAGCGATGGCACCGGCGGCGCGCCAGAATGGAGCCGCGCATGGCGCTTCCGCCAGCCGTATCGCGACGAGCCCGGCGAGAACACGCAGTTGCCCGCAGGCCAAAAGAAGGAGGCGCGCGTAGCGATCCCTGAGGGAGCGACGCACGCGATGGTCCGCATGTGGTATCGACTCACTCCGCTGTGCGACGACAAGGACACCGCGCGCAGCACGTTGCTCGACGAACGCAAGGTGGACTTCTGATGATGACTCCACGAATCGTCTGCGCGTTCGCGCTGTCGCTCGCGTTGTCGGGATGCGGCGAGGACGCGCCCAAGCAGGCCCCGATGCCCTCGCTGCCGCCGTTGCAATTGCAGCCGCGCATCGAAGAGCTGAAGCGCATCGGAAGCGGCGCCGACCTCGCGCTCGATCCCGCGACCAAGAAAGAGCTGCAGGAGTATGCGGACATCGCGCTGCAACTCGTCGAGGCCGACGAGCGCACGGCAGCGCGCGCAGAGCGTTCGCTGCTCGAGCACGCAGCAGTGGACGCGATCCTGTCGCCGATGCTGAAGCACGAGAGCCCGGCCGTGCGTTCGCGCGCGGCGTGGTTGCTCGGCAAGTCCGGCCAATCGATCGCGCAGTTCGCGCTCGTGCAGCGCCTCAAGGACGAACAAGACGGCAGCGTCGCGCTCTGGATCGCCGAAGCACTGCATCGCCTTGGCAATGACGCGGGCCTCGTTTGGATCGACGGCGGCATGAACGTCGAAGCGACCGCGCAGCAAGCAGGCTCGATGGCGATCGAACTGTTGCGCGAAGACGGCGCGCAGTTGTCCGAGCAGCCCACGTGGGACGAGCTACAGCGCGCGCTGCGCGAGCGCACGCAACAGTGGCGGCGCACTGGCATGTCGTGCCGCGACGGCGTGAAGCCCTTCGACGCAGCTCGCGCCCGCGCGATCCTCGCGCGGCACCTGTCGATCACCGAGAGCTTCCTGCTGCGGCCAATCGACGAAGCGAAGTACGTAATCTCGCGGTCCGGCGTGCACGGGCTCTCGACGTTGCAGCTCGCGCTCTCGGCCTCCGAGCCGTACCTGCGCAGCGTCGCGCTGCAGATCCTGCCTGAGCTCGGTCGCGCTGCGTTGCCGTTGTGCACCCACGTGCTGCCGCTGCTCGGCGATCCGTTGACGCAGTTCTATGCGATGCGCGCACTCGGCGAACTTGGCTGCAGCGAAGCGGCACCGCACTTGATCGCGCGACTCGACGCGCGCGAGACCGAGGCGCGCGCGAGCGCCGCGGGCGCGCTCGGCTTGCTCGGCGACGCGACGATCGCGCCGCGACTGTCGCAGCGGATGCTCGACCCTAAGCAGCCGCTCGACGTGCGCGTGCAGTGCGCGTTTGCGCTGTGCATGCTGCGCGACGACAAGGATGCAGCGGCGTTCTTGACTGAGCGCGAGCAGAAGGGCGACTACCACAAGCAAGAGCTCGCGATCCTGCAGGCGCGCCTCCGCGCTGGTCGCTGAGCCGCACGCAGAACGTTCGTCAGCGATACCCGTCGCCGGCGAGCACGGGCTCTCTGCGCGCGCTGACATTGCAGCACAGCGCCACGCCGAGCAGCGTCGCGAGCACGCTGCTGCCGCCGTAGCTCAACAACGGCATCGGCACGCCGGTCGATGGCACGAGCCACGCGCACACGGCTGCATGCATCAACGACTGGCTGCCGATCCATGCCGCGACGCCGACGCAGAGCAATCGGCCAAAACGCTCACGCGTGCGGCCCGCGATGCGCAACAGCCCTAGCACGAGTGTCGCGTAGAGCACCATCACGCCCATGCTCCCGACGAAGCCAATCTCCTCGGCAACCACCGCGAAGATGTAGTCCTCGCTGCGATACGGCAGGAAGTCGTAGCGATTCTGCGGCCCCTGGCCGACGCCGAAACCGAACAGTCCACCGCTGCCCATCGCGATCAGCGCCTGCCATGGTTGGTAGGCTTTTTCGCGCAGCATCGTTCGCACCTGCGGCGTCTCGGGATCCCACGCCCAGTGCTGCGCCCAAACGTCGATGCGGTCCTTCTGGTAGCCGTGCATCACGCTGAAGTAGGCAGCGACGAACGCGACAAAACCCACGACGCAGAGCAGCGCGACGTGGCGACCCTTTGCGCCAGCGGCATAGCTCATCGCGAGCACGATCGGCACGAAGACGAGCGTGCTGCCGAGGTCGGGTTGCAACACGACGAGCGCCGCAGGGATCGCCGCGAGGATGCCGGGCGCCAGAAGCGAGTTGCCGAACGTGGGCCTGCGCGGGAATCGCAGCAGCGCAGCGAGGCCGATCACGACGCCGAGCTTGGCGAACTCGCTCGGCTGCACCGACACGCCGGGAAGGTCATACCAACGACGCGCACCGTTCTTGATCGACCCGAACACCGGCAACAGCAGCAGCGCGAGCGTCGTGCCGCCGTATGCGATCCACCAGAGCCGCAACGCGTGCACGTAGTGCGGCAGCATGCAGAACACGCCGACCCCGAGCCCGATGACCGCGAACAGTGCTTGCTTGCCGAACTGCGCCTGGAAGCGCGGATCGTCCTGCGTGGACGACTTGAGGAACACGAGCGAGACGAGGCATAGCGACGCGGCGACGAGGTAGACCCACCAGTCGACGTTCTTCAGCGGCGCGAACGGGCTGCGCAGCGGCTTCATCGCCCGTCCTTGGATCGCTGCGCCGGCAAGTAGCGCTGCGCGATCTGTGAATCGTCGCGCATCGCATCGAGGACATCGGCAACGAGCAGGCCCGCCGCGTCCGCGCCGTGCACGCGATCGGGCACCGCATAGACGACGGCGCAGAATGCCAACTGCGTGCCCGATGCGAGTGGATCGACGAAGCCGGCGAACCACGCGTTGTTCGCGTCCTTGCCGCCGATGCGGATCTCGGCCGTTCCGGTCTTGCCGCTCACGCCTTCGCGCACGAGGCCTTCGATCTCGCGCGCCGTGCCCGACTCGACGCATTCGCGCAAGCCGCGGCGCACGAGCGCGAGTTCGTCGGCCGTCGCGGAGAGCGAGTGCGACGCGCGCGCTTCGCCGTAGCGCAGCGACAGCGTCGGGAGAGCACCGGTTGCGAGCGCCGCATACGCGCGCGCGATCGACAGCGGATTGGCCGCGAGGCTGTAGCCGACGCCGCGCATCGGCAGGCCTTGCGTATCGGCGATCCACATCGGCGCAGCGGCGAGGTTCGCCGGCAACTCCGCGGGGCGCGGTTGGTAGCGGCCGTCGCCACCGCCCTCGCCGGCCTCGAGCATCCCAAACCGCCACAGCGCGCGGCGCAGCCCTTCTTCCCCCATCGCCTCCGCGACCTGGAAGTAGAACGTGTTGCACGACTTCGCGAGTGCGAGCACGGGGTCCGTGCCGTCGTTCCAGTGCGCATGATCGCAGCGATAGGTGCGGCCGTCCTGGCCGCGCCACTTCTGCGGGCATGGCTCCAGCGCGCCGAGGTTCGCATGCGGAAAGCCAAGCCGCGTCGCGACCAGTTGCTCCAACAAGAAGAGCGGCTTGACGATCGACCCGAGCGCGCCGTTGCCGCGCCAGCGCAGCGCGGACGGGATCACCGGCACGTTGTCGATTTCGTGCGGCGCGCCCGCGAGCGCCAAGATGTCGCCATTGCTCGCGTCGATGAGCGCCATCGCGACGTCGATCTTCGCAGGGTCCGCGCCGCGCGCGTGCGCAACGCCGCGCCAGTGTCCGAGCGCGCGATCCACTTCGTCGTCGAGCAGGCCTTGCAGTCGCAGGTCGAGCGTGAGTTGCACGTCAGCGCCGGGCTCTACGCGCAGGTTGGACCACAGGCGCTGCTCGCGCGCCTTGCGGTCGTGCTCGACGAGGCGCATGCCGGGCTCGCCACGCAACTCGTCATCGAGCGCGCGCTCGATGCCGCCAGTGCCACGGCGCTCGTTGTTGCGCAGCACGTTGGCGTAGGTGGCGCGCGCTTCGGCCTCCAACGCGACTTGGTAATCCGCAATCGGCGTGAGCCCGTCCGGCACGAGTTCGAACATGCCGTCGTCGAGCACGGTGTCGACGCGCGACGCGAGATAGTCCCGCATGTCGGCCACGGCGCGCTTCTCGCTCGGCTGGTCCGCCAGCGGCTTCACCGCCCCGAGCAAACTCGCGAGCGTCGGTGGCAATCGTTCTGCGCGCACGCGCAGCAGCGCTGGCTCGAGGAACAAACCCGGTTGGTCGTCGCTCGCGACGCGGACAGCAGCAGCGAGATGGAACGGCAACTCGCGCGCAAGCGGGCGCGCGACGCGATCCAACAACTCGCCTTGCGGCTCGCCAAAGGCCGCCTTGCGCGTCCGGCGCATGGTCAAGCTATCGACGCGAAAGCCATCGAGTCGCTGCAGCAGTCATTTGCGCGACACGGGAGCTGCGGCCTCGACTTGCGGCGCCGCATCTGCATCGAACGCGAACGGATCGTCTTCGTCCTCATCGAAGATCGTCGCCAACTTTCCCTTTCGCTTGGCCTCGGCCTCCTGCAGCGCGCGATCGAGCGCCACGAGCCTGCTATGCACGCCGGCGAACTGAACGAGCAGTTGCTCCGACGACAGTTCGGGCAGGCAATCGCCGATCGCGGCATGAGGCGTGGATTTGGCCGCGGCCAGCAGGTCCTTGCGCACGCGCGATCGGCTGCGCTCCGCGAGCGCGCAGAGCAGCGTGATCGCCGACGATTGCAGTTCGCGCTTCTCTTCCTTGGGCAGGTCTGCATACAGCAGCGCATCGACCGGCACCGACAGCAACAACCGCGCAGCCGCGGCCGGTCCGAGCGCGCCGCCGAAGTAGCTATAGCGCACCTCCGCACCCGACAACTTGGTCGCCAACGTCGCGCCGTGCACCGCGGCGCCGACTGGGTGCCGCAGACGGAACCGTTCGTAGACGCAGTCCAACGAGAACGTCGGCTCGTCATGCGCGAGCGATTCGCCATGGCGATCCTTCAGCGAACCGCGCACCGACGGAACATCCTTGAACGTCCACCGATTGCGATAGCTGCGCACGCTCCACTCTTCGCTGCGCGGGCCCATCACCCACAGCTGATGCGCAGCGATGACGACGAAGCACGCGCCGTACGCAAGCGACAGGCGAAGCAGGCGAGAGCTCGACGCGCTCAAGGCAGCTTCTCCACGAATGCGCGCAGCGGCGGCAACTTGGTGAGCGGCCACAACAGCACGGGCCCCAACACCGCAGTCCACAGCACCGTCGAGAACGACAACTGCGAGGACGCCGACGGTTGGCCAAACCACGAGCCGCACAGTCCGGCGAGCTTCGGAATGGCGATCGCGCACGCGAGCGCGACGACGACCTGCCACCAAACGTGATGGCGATAGAACAACGGCCGCATCGGCAGCAGCACCGCGAGCGGCACGCCGAGCACGAGGATCTGCACTGGGATCGACGCTTCGTCGACCATCGCGCGGCCGACCGCAGAGCCGAGCAACAATCCTGGCAATGCGCGCACGTCGGCAAACAGCGCGCAGAACACGCATAGCAGCGCACCGCAGTCGAGCAGTGGCAATCCGCTCGATGCCAACAGGCCGCACAGCAAGAAGCCCTGCGGCGCGAGCAAGAACCACGCGAGCCAGCGCGTCATCGGCGCGCCTCCGCGGCCAGCCGCGTGCTCAGCACTTCGACATGCTGCGCGCCGCTCAGCGACGGCACGGTGATGCGCCACAGTTGCCGCTGCAAGTCTGGCTCCGCGCGCCCGAGCAGCAAGCCCGGCGGACAATCGGTGCCGTTGCTACCCGTGAACACAAACGCACCGCCGCTTCCCACCGGCATCGGATCGAATGCGCCGCGCGGCCGAAACCACGCGGTCGAGCCCGCGGCGTAGATCACTTCGCCATAGATGCCAAACGGCGCGGAGTCCGCTGCGTCCGGCAAGAGCCACAGCGACCACGCGTGGCGTGATGCAGCGAAGGGCGTGCACAGTCCCTGCGCAAACGCGACCGAACGCAGCGTGCCAAGGCACACGCCTTCTTGCACGACCGCAGCGCCATCGGGCAGGTCGGTGGAACCCTGCACGAGCCAACGACCACCGCTCTGGTCAGGCAACGGCGAAGCCACGGCGGCGATCCGCTCAGGCAACAACCGCGGCGGCACGCTGCCGGGCACCGATTGCCACAGCACGACCTGCGGCAATGCGCGGAAGTCGACCGCGGGCTCGATGTAGAGGCCGATCGTCAGTGCTTCCCCGCCGATCTCGTAGCCCCACACCCGCGTGCGGCCGACGAGCAATCCGCTCGGCATCGCGCCGATCCACGCGTGGTCAAGCGATTCGGTGCGCACGTCGATGCCGGACTGGCCGAGCTTTGCCGCGCGATACGGATCGTCATGCAGCGTCGTGCGGATCGGAGCGGGATCCACAGTCGAGGACGGCGCTGCGATGCAGCGGAGCGTTCCGCCCTCTGGCAACGCGAGCGAGACCGCAACGGTGCGGCTCTCGGGATGGTTGAGCAGCAACACGCGCGCAGGATCCATTGGCGTGTCGGCGATCGCGGCGCCGATTCCCGGCTGTGCCAAGAACCCGAGCAGCGCGTCGCCACAGGTCACGACGTCGGCGCAACCAGCAAGATCACGGTAGCTGCGATCGAGGCGCAGTTCGCACGGCATGCCGCCGCCGCCGCGCCGCTCGGCCGACAACACGGCGCACGCCACGGGATCGAGAGCCGAGTGCATACGATCGCGACCGCGCTCGACATCGTGCGAAGCGCTGCGCACGCGCAACCCTTGTTCTAGTTCGAACAGGCGCATCCGCTGGCGCTCCACGCGATCGGATGCGAGCGCGGGAGTGCCCATCAACACAGACCACGCGCGGTGTGGCAAGCACGCCACGCCGAGCAGCGTGCGTTCGACGGGCCGCAGCAACTCTGGCAACAAGAGCCAGCACAACGCGAGCAACAACGTCGCGTAGAGCCCGACGGGAAATGCGTTGCGCGTCGACATCGACGTTCACGACCCGCGGCTGCGGCGCGAGCCGTCAGCCGAGGTCTTCGCCGCCCTCGAGGAACTGGGAGTAGAGCTCGAGGTTCTCGAGGAAGATGCCGGTGCCGCGAGCAACGCACTCGAGCGGACGCTCTGCTACGCGCACGTCGAGATCGGTCTCGCGCTGCACCATCTCGGGCAGGCCGCGCAGCAGCGCGCCACCGCCGCACAGCGTGACGCCGCTGTCGACGAGGTCCGACGACAGTTCGGGCGGAGTGTTCTCCAACACCGACTTGATCGCCTGGACAACCTTCTTGACCGGCTCCATCAGCGCCTCGCGCACATCGACCGACGTGATCACCGTGCGACGCGGCAGGCCCGTCAGCGAATCGCGACCGCGGATCTCGACCTGGATCTCTTCGTCGAGCGGAACGCAGCTGCCGGCAGCGATCTTGAGGCGCTCCGCAGTGATCTCGCCGATGAGCAAGTTGTACTTCGTGCGGATGTACTGCGCGATCGAGTCGGTGAAGTCATCGCCTGCGATACGCAGACATTCGGCAGCGACCACGTTGGCGAGCGAGATCACAGCAACGTCGCTCGTGCCGCCGCCGATGTCGACGACCATCGTGCCGCGCGGTTCGTGCACAGGCAGTCCTGCACCAATCGCTGCAGCCGTCGGCTGATCGACGAGAAACACGCGGCGAGCGCCAGCGCGTTCTGCAGAGCCGATCACGGCGCGCTTCTCGACCATCGTGATGCCCCACGGCACGGCGATCACCACGCGCGGCTTCACGAGCTTCTTGCCGCCCGAGGCCTTGTTGATGAAGTAGCGCAGCATCTTCTCGGTGATCTCGAAGTCGGCGATAACGCCGCTCTTCATCGGACGGATCGCCTGGAAGCCAGGCGGCGTGCGGCCGAGATACTCAATCGCTGCGTTGCCGACTGCGCCGCCATCGAGCAGCACTTCGTTGGAGCCCTTGCGAACGGCAACCACCGAAGGCTCGTCGAGCACGACGCCGCGATCGCGCACGCTGACGAGCGTGTTGGCCGTGCCGAGGTCGATGCCGAGATCGACCGAGAAACGACCCATGAGCCACTCGAATGTCTTCACCATGAACCCCTCCAGGGGACCTCGCATTGGCAGCCCGAGGCAGGCCGTAGGACCAGCAGAATCACACGTCGCCAGACCGCGGCGACGGGCAGGGAAGGTAGCAGTGGCCCCTGTCGTGTCCACCGCAGTCTTTCCACGCTTTCTGTGGGGTACTCACCCATTGTGGAGGACTCCCCACAAGCGCGCGGCAAGGCGTAACACGCAGCCCTCGTTGCGGCGTTGATTGCACGGCGCAACCATGCAGCCCCCACCCAGCAACTACCCAAAATGCACGCGGCCCCGCACACCATTGCTGATGTGCGGGGCCGCCGATCCCCGACCCAACGCAGCCCGTGGGGGCCGCATGGATCGCTACTGATCCGCGTTGCTGCGGATCAGAGGTAGGTTTGGTTGGCCTGGTAGACCAACACGATCGCGCCAATCAACAGGAAGAACGTCGCGAGAGCGATGCCGCCCTCGAAGCCGATGCCCGGCTTCTCGACCTGCTCGATTGCGGCCTCAGGAGCCGCTGCGTCTGCCTTGTTCTTGCGTGCCATGGTAGGGCCTCCTTGGTTGGCGGCTCAGTAGCCCGCGAGGTGGGTCGACGCCTTGTCGCCCGTCTTGATCTCGCCGCTCTTGATCTCGAGGCGGCAGAACGCGGCGCGGCGCTCGGCGTCAACCGAGGTCACCTTCGCTTCGCCCTTGTAGCCGTTGGTGTCGTAGATCGCGAAGCTGTAGCCCGGCTTGATCTCCTCATCCGACTTGTCGACGAGGATCGTGCACAGGTTGCCCGAGACCGAGCTGACCGTGCCGGCGAGTGCCGGGACCGCCATGCCTTCGAGGAAGCCCTTGGCCTTCGCGACGTCGACGAGCAGGTTGAGGCGGCTCTTCTCGGCCGACGCGTCGGCGAGCAGCAGGTCCTTCTGGCTGACCGTCTCGGTCAGCGCGGCGACCTGGTTCTTGAGGTCACGGTTCTCGGCCGTGGCGGTGTCCTTCGAGCGGACCGCCTCGTCCTTCTCCTTGGCGGCCGCGAGCGAAGCCTGGTAGGCGTCGCGGGCCTGCGTGAAGGCGGCGTCCGCGTTGCTCTTGATGCCGCCAATTTCGCTGGCGAGCTTCTTGAGGTCCGCGTCCATGCTCGCGTTGCTGGTTTCGAGGCGCTTGACCTCGTCCTTGGCATTGTCGAGCTCGTTGCGCGTCTGGCTGAGCAGGGTCTCGCCCGTGCTCTTTGCAGTCGTCATCGTGGACAGGTCCGAGCGCAGGCGCTCGATCTCCGAGCTCATCTCCTTGCGCGCGCTATCCAGCTCGCCTTGGACCTTCTCGGCCTGCCTCTTCCAGTGGAACTGCTTCTGAAGGTGCGTGCCCGAGAAGCCGACGAACGTGCCTGCCAGGATCAGGTTCAGGACGATGAAAACGCGACCGATGGGACTCATGGTGACCAGGTTGCTCCTTGCCAGCGGGCGCCCGAGGGGATCGGCCGGACGCCGAGGCTACATTCCGAAGGGATTGCGAGGTTAGGGGTCTAGCAGCCAATTCGAAGCGACGGCGGACACGAGAGAGGGGACGCCGACGCAGCCGAGGGGGTGGCTGAAGGCGCGAGATCCTAGCCTTGCCCCCCCCACCGTCAAGAACCAGATCCGTGTGGATCGACGGTCGTTTTGGATCCCTGCCGACGCAAGACGGGCGCGAGGCCAGCAAACGCCATCGCCACGACGAGCCCAATCGAACACGCCCAACCGATCACGGGATGCCAAGTCGCCGCGGTGGGCAACTGCCCGCCAGCGAGCGGAACGTCGACGCGCAGCACGCGGGCCTCTGCTTGCGGCGCGGTCGCGCGCGGCAGCGCAGCAATCGCGCGGCCATCACGGTCCACCGCCATGCTCGTTCCGTCCGTCGTGCACCGCACGATCGGGCAATCGCACGCAATCGCGCGCAGCACAGTGATCGCGCACAACTGCTCCAACTCGCCACCGCCGCGATACCACGCTTCGTTGGACAGCACGCAGACAAACTGTGCGCCCGCTACGACCGCATCGGCCACGGGCTGGTGGAACGCGTTGTCGTAGCAAATCAGGCCGGCGAACGGCGCGCCCGGATCCCCGTCGCGATCTGGCGCGAGCCGCAACGGAGGCAACGCGCGTCCGGGCTCCAGGTCCGGGATGCCGACGCCCGTCTGCGCAAACTCGCGGATCGCGTTGGCCCACGACTCGGGCAACCACCCCACCGGCAGCGTTTCGCCAGCCGGCACGAGTCGCTGCTTTTCGTGATGGCCCAAGTAGCGGCCCTCGGCGTCGAGCAACACTGCCGCGGGCGTGTGACGACCGCCATCGCGTTCGGCATCGGCGCCGAGCAGCACCTGCGTGTTGGGCGCTAGCGAGAATGCGCCGCGCAACTCGCCGAGCTGCGGCTTCCCGTTGCCGAAGGCCCGCACCGAGAACGGCACGCTGCTCTCCGGCCACAGCACGAGGTCCGGCGGATTCTCCGCGTCGCGCCCAGCGATGCGCCGAGTCGGCTCCACCAGGCGCTGCTTCAGGATCTCGGACCAGCGCGACTCATAGCTGCGCCGATCGCGCACGTCGGCAAACGCATCGAATGGATGCAGCCCCGTTTCGATCGCGGCGATGGCGACGGTCGGCGCAGGCTCCGTTCGCGATGGCGCGCCACCGACCCACACGACGAAGACGCACAGGCTACCCGCGATCGCCAACTGCATGCGCGCAACGCGCTGCGTCGGCTGCGCAATGCGCCAACTGAAAGCGCACTGCGCCAACGCCGCGGCGAGCCCGGCAAGTAGCGCGTTCTGCAGCG
>JBEELK010000241.1:0-4757 GCA_041168165.1 Planctomycetota bacterium
CGCCTCAACGATGTGCTGGTTGACCTGCGCCGTCAGCGCCTTCCGCGCAAAACGGATCGCGTTACAGAATGCCGGAGCCTGCGAACGGCCGTGGCAGATCGTCACGACGCCATCGACGCCGAGCAGCAGCGCGCCGCCGTACTCGGAGTAGTCGATGCGGGGCATGATCGCGGCGAGCACGCCTTGGATCTTCTCCTTCTCGACGCCGACCTGCTTCATCGCGCCCAACATCGTGCGCATCACGTATTCGGCGCAGCCTTCGCTGACCTTCAGCATCACGTTGCCAGTGAAGCCATCGCTGACCACGACGTGGCAATCGCCCGTGAACACCTCGACGCCTTCGACGTTGCCATGGAAGGCAATCGGCATCTGCTTCAGGATCTGCCGGGCTTCCTTGACCAGCGGCGTGCCCTTTAGCTCCTCGCTGCCGATGTTGAGCATGCCGACCTTGGGCTGGTCGACGCCAAACGTGCCGCGGTAGTAGGCAGCGCCCATCAGCGCGTATTGCGCGAGGTGCAGCGGCTTCGGCTGCGGATTGGCGCCTACGTCCAGAACAAGGAATGGGTTCTTTTCGCCCGCGATGATCGCGCCGATCGCAGGGCGGCGGATGCCCTCGAGGCAGCCGAGGCCCATCGTCGCCGCAGCCACGCAGGTGCCGGTGGAACCAGCGCTCACGAAGGCGCCAGCCTTCTTCTGCTGCACCAACCCGACGCCGACCGCGATGCTGTTGCGCGGCTTCTTGCGCAGGGCCTCCGTCGGGGTGTCCGTGTCCGCAAGGACATCGGGCGCATCGACGATCTCCACGCCGTCCAAGCCGCCTTGCGTGGCAGCCTCGCGAACGACGGACTCCGGACCGACGAGGATCAGATCGGAAGGCTGGGCATAGCCGCGCTGAAACGCGAGCTTGACACCAGCGATCACTTCCTTGGGGCCGTGGTCGCCACCGACCGCATCGAGCACGATCTTGGTCATCGAGGGTATCCCATCCTCTGTTGGCCGGGGGGTCGCGCCGACGGTTGTCGTCGGCGCAAAGCGCTGCTACTCGCCGCGCTCAGGACCGAACGTTCGGTCCCACTGTCGCGAATCGTCCGAATGCGAGGATGGCAGGACGTTCGAGAAGAAGAGGCTTCGCGATCAGTTCGGGCTGCTTGCCACGACGACCTGCTTGGTGCGGTAGTAACCGCAGTTGGCGCAGATCGTGTGCGGACGGATCATCGTGCTGCAGTGTGCGCAGCGGACCAGCTGGAGGCGGTCCAGTGCCAAGTGTGCGCGGCGGTGACCCTTGCTCGCGCGGCTCAGTTTTCTCTTCGGGTTTGCCATGGGCTGAAAAGCCGCTCCTGTCGCGGCGTGAGGCCAGCGGAAGCCGCTGGCCAAGTTGGAAGGCGGGGGAGATTACGGACGAAGCCCCGGAAGTCAAACACTCCAACAGGCCAGCGCGCGACGGATTGTGGAGCGATGGCCGTTAGAGAGAACGTCGGCAACCCAAGGTGCGGCCCGTAGTTCGACCGCACTCGGCAGCTTGCGCTGCAGCGTCGTTGCCGTGTGGACCAGCACCTCAGAGCGACAAGCCGGCCGCTCGCAACGCCTGCTGCGCTGCGTGCACCGCATCCGCCGCCTTGCTCGGATCCTTGCCCTTGCCCTGCGCGAGGTCCGATTTGCCGCCGCCGCCGCCGCCCACCACCGCCGCGACCTGCTTGACGAGGTCGCCCGCCGTCAGCTTGCCGTGCAGTTGCGGGCTCACGCAGGCAACGATGCCCACCTCATCAGCCTGCTTGCTGACGATCACCGCGCAAACGGGACCCATCGACTGCAGAACGCGGCGAAGCAGGTCTTGCCCGTCCTTCGTGGAAAGTCCCGGGCGATCGTAGACCACGGCGTGCACCCCAGCGGTCTCCTTCGCGAGTGACTTGAGCTTCGCGAGTTCGACGTCGAGGTCAGCCGCAAGCGCCTTCTCGAGGTCCTTCTTGGTGCGCTTCAGTTCGTCGCCGATCTCCGCGATGCGGTCGCCGAGCTTGGCGTTTGGCACCTTCAACGCGAACGACAACGCCGCGAGTTGCTCGCGCTCCTGCTGGCACAGACGCAGCGCCACGAGGCCCGTGACGGCTTCCATGCGGCGCGTGCCGGCGCTGACCGCGGCCTCGCTCGTGATGCGGAACATGCCGATGTTGCCGCTGTTCTTCACGTGCGTGCCGCCGCACAGCTCCTTGCTGAAGTCCGAGACCTGCAGCGTGCGCACGCGGTCGCCGTACTTCTCGCCGAACAGCGCGGTGAAGCCCATGCCCTTCGCTTCGTCGAGACCGCGCACCGCGGCCTGGACGGGCGATGCGAGCAGGATCTGCGCGTTGACCTCGTCCTCGACCTGCTGCAGTTGCGCAGCCGTCGGCTTCTCGGGCTGCGTGTAGTCAAAGCGAAGGCGATCTGGCGCCACTTCGCTGCCGGCCTGCGAAACATGCTTGCCGAGGATCTTCTTGAGGGCTGCGTGCAACAGGTGCGTTGCCGTGTGGTTGCGCTCGGTCGCCGAGCGCGCGTCGACGTCGACCTGGAACTCAGCATGCTGTCCGGCTTCGACGCTGCCTTGCGCCACCGTGCCGTGATGCAGGTGGAATCCATCGAGTGCCGCCACGTTGTCGATGCGAACCGAACCCGATGCAGTCGTCACCGTGCCCCGGTCGCCGACCTGGCCGCCGCCCTGCGCGTAGAACGGAGTGGCGCTCGCAACGACGACGACCTTCTGGCCCTGCTCCGCGCGCGCGCGCAGCGAATCGTCTTCGCCGACGATCGCGAGCAACTTCGTGCTCTCCAGCAAACGCTCGTAGCCCGTGAACTGCGTCGCGGAGTGGCCCTGGTCGCGCAGCTTGACTGCGACGCTCGCGGTGAACACCGCATCCGACGTAGCCATGCTCGCGCGCGCGCGCTGGCGCTGCTCCTCCATGGCCTTCTCGAACTCGGCTTCGTCGAGTTGGTGGCCAGCCTCCTCCATCACCTTCTGCGTGATGTCGATCGGGAACCCATACGTGTCGTGCAGCAAGAACGCGAACTGCCCGCTGCCCGCAGTCGGCTTGCCCGGCTTGTTCTTCTGCAGGAAGTCCTGCAAGCGCGCGGTGCCCTGGCGGTAGACGACGAGGAAGTTCTCTTCCTCGCCGCGGATCACGGCGCGGCACTGCGCAGCGTTGTCGCGAACTTCGGGATACTGGTCGCCCATCAGTTGGCCGACGAGGTCCACCATCTCGAACAAGAACGGCTGCTGCAGCCCAAGCTCGTAGCCGTCGCGGGCAGCGCGGCGCAGGATCTTGCGCACGACGTAACCGCGCCCTTCGTTGCTCGGCAGCGCGCCGTCCGCGATGCAGAACGTGATCGCGCGGACGTGGTCCGCTACGCGGCGCATGCGGATGTCGCGCTTATTGTCCTTGCCGTAGGCGATGCCCGTCACCTTGCCGAGGTGATCGAGGTAGGGACGGAACAGCTCGGTCTCGAAGTTGTTCTTGGCGCCCTGCAGCACTGCGGCAATGCGCTCGAGTCCGAGGCCGACGTCGATGTTCTTCTGCGGCAGCGGCTTCAACGACCCATCGGACTGGCGATCGAACTGCGTGAACACGCAGTTGCCGACTTCGGTGAATCGATCGTCTGGCAGCGACTCAAGGCCCTTCTTGTCCGGGTAGGGCAAGCCAGGCTTGCTATCGAAGTAGAGTTCGCTGCACGGACCGCACGGACCGTTGGGACCCTTGCTCGGCGCTTCTGCGGGCCAGAAGTTCTCCTTCTCACCAAAGCGGAACACCCTGTCAGGCGACAGGCCAACCACGTCCGTCCAGATCGCGAACGCTTCGTCGTCATCCTTGTAGACCGTGACGACCATCTGCTCCTTCGGGATCTCGCACACCTCGGTGAAGAAGGACCAGATCCACTGGATGCACTCCTTCTTGAAGTAGGCACCGAACGAGAAGTTGCCGAGCATCTCGAAGAACGTGTGGTGCCGCGCCGTGAACCCGACGTTGTCGAGGTCCGGCACGCGCAGGCACTTCTGCGACGTCGTGATGCGCTTGTGCGGCAGCGTGCCCTTGCCCAAGAACATGTCCTTGAACTGGTTCATGCCAGCGCCCGTGAACAAGAGCGTCGGGTCGTTGGCGGGGACCAGAGAATCGGACGGGTAGATCGCGTGGCCCTGCTCTTGGAACAAAGCGAGGTAGCGACGGCGGATCTCGGCGGCGGACAGCGGCTTCATTGGGGCGAAGGTTGTAAAGAACGATGCCGCGCAGGGGCAAGGAGCCACCTGCACGGCATTGCTCGGTTTCGCGGCGCAAACGCGCCGCGCGCTGCGAAGGCGGACTACTCTCCGCCGTCCGAACCAGCGGCCGGACCGCGCGCGCCGCCATTCGAGGCGCCCGCTCGCGCAGGGCTGCTGCTCTCGCCGCGCGGCACTGCGAGCGC
Organism: Planctomycetota bacterium; assembly: GCA_041168165.1. Classification (GTDB taxonomy): domain Bacteria; phylum Planctomycetota; class UBA1135; order UBA1135; family UBA2386; genus SXPK01. The sequence goes on from JBEELK010000241.1 coordinate 4,426, forward strand.
GCTCTGGCCCGCGATGGGCATGAACTTCTGGAGCAACTCGGCCTCGATCTTCTTGGCGAGGTCCATGTTCTCCTTGAGGAACTCGCGCGCCTTCTCGCGGCCTTGCCCCAGTCGGTGCTCGCCGTAGCTCACCCAGGTGCCCGAGCGCTTGAGAACGCCACAATCGACGCCGATGTCGAGCAACTCGCCGAGGCGATTGATGCCCTCGCGGAAGAGGATGTCGAACTCCGACTTGCGGAACGGCGGGGCGACCTTGTTCTTGACGACCGTCGCCTTCGTGCGCGAACCGACCGGCTCCTCGCCATCCTTGATCTGGCCGATGCGGCGAATGT
>JBEELK010000242.1:0-7667 GCA_041168165.1 Planctomycetota bacterium
AGCCACGACGGCAAGCCGGTGTTCCAGAGCTACCACGCCGAAGTGGACCCGGACGGTTGGCGCTTCTTGCCGTCTGGTTCGGTCGGCATCCCGCCCGTCAACGCGGTCTACCTCGCGCTCGCCTATCGCTACGCCCGCCAGCACGGCTGGGACGTCGATCAGCCGCACTTCTGGTGCATGATGGGCGACAGTGAGTTCCGCGAGGGCTCGCTGCTCGAGGTGATGCCCGAGGTCGCAGAGCGCGAACTCGGCAACGTCACGTGGATCATCGACTACAACCGTCAGAACCTCGACGGCACGCGCATCCCCAACAACCGCGGCTTGCACGGCACCGACGCGGACCGCATCGAGCGCACCGCGGTCGCCAACGGCTGGGAAGTCATCCAGCTGCGCCACGGCACGTTCCGCAAGTCGGTCTTTGCCAAGCAAGGCGGCAAGGCGCTGCAGACCGTGATGGAGACGAAGCTCTCCGACTACCACTTCCAAGCGCTGGTGTGGAAGCGCGATGCGAAGTCGATGCGCGAAGCGGTGATCGCGGCCGACAGCACCTGCAAGAAGCTGATCGAGTCGCTGTCCGACGACGAAGTCGTCCGCCTCTTCTACGACGTCGGTGGCCACGACCATCAGGCGATCCTCGAGGCGTTTGAGCACAGCCGTCGCAAGAAGGACACGCCGACGCTGATCGTCGCGCACACGGTGAAGGGCCGCGGCCTGCGCTGCGTAGCAGCGAACGGCAACCACTCCGCGCTGCCCGATGACGACGAAGTAGCAGCGATCCTCGCGGCCGAAGGCCTCACGATGGAGCGCCCGTTCCAGCGACTGTCGCAGGACACGGACGCCGCGCGCTACGCACAGGAACGCGGCCAGATGGTTCGCCTCGGAATCGAGGCGCTGCAGGCGCAGGCGCAGAGCCACCGCACGCAAGTCGAAGCCGCGATCGCCGAGAAGGGCGGCGTGCCCGCCTCGCTCGACATCAACCTCAAGCTCGCTCCGATCACGCACACGCAGTGGATGTGGGGCCAGCTCGCAGCCAAGCTCGTGCGCATCGGCGTGTTCGACGAACTGCAGCGCGCGGGCCGCGCCGACAAGGCGGGCAAGGCCCCGTCGGCCGACGAAGCGCGTTGGAACCCGGTCGCCGACTTGATGATGACGATGGCGCCCGACGTCGGCACCAGCACGAACATCAACCCGGCGATGGACGAGAAGATCTTCGGCCCGCGCTACGAAGAGAACTGGGAGGCCAAGCTGCAAGTCAGCGAGCGCCTACGCCCAGAACTCGCGCCGCGCGAAGAAGCCTCGACGCGCCACATTCGCTTCGAGATCGCCGAGGCCAACTGCATGTCGGCGCTCGGCAGCTTCGGCAAGATGGGATACCACGCTGGCATCCCTTTCTTGCCGCTGATGACGGTCTACGACTTCTTCATCAAGCGCGCGCTCGACCAGCTCTACTACGACCTCTACTGGGGCTCGTCGTTCGTGCTCGTCGGCACGCCGAGCGGCATCACGCTGGCGCCCGAAGGCGCGCAGCACAGCTGGAAGAGCGACATCCAGATCCCCAACTTGATCACGTGGGAGCCCGCGTTCGCGATCGAGATGGAGTGGATCCTGTGCGACGCAATCCGTCGCCACTTCACGAACGACAACAAGGGCCGCTCGGGCGTGCTCGTCCGCGCCGTGACGCGCGCGCTGCACCAGGACCTGTTGCTCAAGTGGCTCAAGAAGCAGGCGCGCAACAAGCAGGGCATCCCAGATGGCGCGCTGCTCGGTCTCGACGCGCAAGACGGAGGGCTGCACGAAGCCGAGGTTCCGACGATCCCCGACGCAGAGATGCTGGCGGTGACCAAGGAGCATGCGCTGCAGGGCGGCTACTCGCTGATCAACTGGCGCGGCTACCGCGGCTACACGCCCGGCGAGAACGTCGTGAACCTGTTCGCGATGGGCGCATTGATCCCTGAAGCGGTGCAGGCGAGTGAGCAACTGCTGCAGCGCGGCATTTACGCCAACGTCTTCGTCGTCACGTCGCCGGACCTGCTCTGCGGCGAACTCGGCCGCAAGGACGGCTTCGCGCACCTGACGAAGACGCTCGGCGTCGATGGCTCGCTGTGCCTGCGCCCGACGAACGGCGCAATCGGCGCCGCGGACGCGATCGACCTCGCTGGCCGCCGCATCCCCGTGGTGTCGGTGCACGACGGCGAGATCGGCTTGCTCGACAACCTGGGCTCCATCGTCGGCGTGAAGCAGATCGCGAAGGCCGTCGTCAAGTTCAGCAAGTCGGGCACGCCCGCGCACATCTTCAAGTACCACGGCTTGCACGCGGAAGGCATCGTCGATGCGTGCGGGCAGGCACTGGCGGAGACCGCGCTGGAGCACGTAACGCTGTCGAAGGACGCGCTGTCGATGCTCGCGGGCCTGCAAGGCCAAGCGAAGCCCGACTGGAAGGAACTCTGGCCGAACCCCGCGTAATCGCGGGGCTCGTCCGTAGCAGTGGTTTCACAACAAGCCGGCCGCAGCGGCCGCGGCGTTGTGACACCAACACTTCAGCGCGCTCATGACGAACTGGCCCCCGCCCCACTCTCACCGCCAGCCCTCGCCGCTGCCGCTCGTGCTCGCCGGCGCAGCGCTCGCCATCGCCGCGTGGCTCGCATTTGAGCGCGGCGGGCTCTTGCAGACCACGCCCGATGCGACGCCGCGCGCGATCGAAGCGCGCGGGAGCTTGCTCGAACTCGAGCAAACGACGACGCGCGTGTTCGAGCAGAGCGCGCCATCCGTGGTGCACATCACAACCGAGAAGCTCGCGCGCACGTGGCAAGGCCTCGCGCGCCAACCAGAAGGCTCGGGCACCGGCTTTCTGTGGGACGACGCCGGCACCGTCGTCACCAACTACCACGTCGTGCAGACCGTCGTGGAGTCGGGAAGCCAGCTCAAGGTCGCGCTGAAGGGCGAGCTGTATGACGGCGCAGTCGTCGGCACGAGCCCGCAAAATGACATCGCCGTCGTGCGCGTCGTCGGCGCGCCCAAGGACATCAAGCCGTTGCCGATCGGCACGTCGAACGACCTCAAGGTCGGCCAATTCGTGCTCGCGATCGGCAACCCGTACGGCTTCGACTCGAGCCTCAGCACCGGGATCATCAGTGCGCTCGACCGCACCATCGCGACCGAGAACGCGCAGATGAGCGGCCTGATCCAGACGGACGCCGCGATCAATCCCGGCAACTCCGGCGGCCCATTGCTCGACAGCGCTGGCCGCGTGGTCGGCATGAACACGGCGATCTACAGCCCGAGCGGCGCGTCTGCGGGCATCGGCTTCGCGGTGCCCGTCGACGTGATCAACGAAGTCGTGCCGACGCTACTCGATGGCAGAACGGCGCAACGCCACATGGGCGTCACGATCGGGGAGGCCGTGCGCGTGGACCGCGCAACTGGCTTTGCGGCGGGCGTGCCCGTGCTCGGCGTCGAGAAGGGCGCAGGAGCCGAGCTAGCGGGCGTGCGGCCGTTCCAACTCGACGATCGCGGCAACATCGTTGCGTGGGGCGACATCCTCGTCGCCGTCGACGGCCAGCCCGTGCGCTCGATGGCGGACCTCCGGCGCCAACTGCGCGGACGCAAGCGCGGCGAAGCCTTGACGGTCAAGGTGTTACGCGCCGACGAACGACAGCAAGTCGTCGAACTGCGCGTGACGCTCAAGTAGCTGCGCTGGCTAACCTCTGCGCCATGGCCACTCCAACTGGCGCACGCAGCAACCGTTGGTCGATGCGCATCGCGCTCGCGCTCGCGTCCGTCGGCATGACGGCGCTGCTCGCCGAGTTCGCCGTGCGCGCGGTGATGCCCGCGGGCCGACTGTTGAGCCCCACTGCGATCGAAGTCTTCGCCGAACGCGCCGCGCGCGAATCGACGATGATCAGCGCCGACGACGAACTCGGGCACGCGCCCGTGCTCGGCGGCCCGTGGTACGACGAACGCGGCGCGCTGCGCACGTCGCCGCGCATCGACGGCGAGGGCGCGGAAACGCAGTTCGTCTTCCTCGGCGATTCGGTGACGCGGCGTGGCTCACTCGTGAACCCGCTCGCGGCGATGTGGGATGGCGGCAAAGCGACGTTCTGGAACGCGGGCGTCGAGAGTTGGAACCCCGTGCAGGAAGTCGCCGGCTGGTTCCGTTCGCAGCGCGCGATCGCGCCGCAGCGCGTCGTGCTGACGCTGCACAACAACGACCTCACCGAGTCGACGGTGGCGTGCCTGCGCGACGGCAAGCTCACGCTGTGCAATCCGGGCTCGTTCGTGCCGATCAATCCCGTCGCGTATCGGCGCAGCATCCTCTACGAGCTGTTCGTCCACTTCCGGCACGTGGATCGACTGCGGCCCGAACACTACACGTTCCGCGAACGCGAAGTCGAAAGAGCACTGCAGCGCTTGCGCGACGACGTGGCGCAAAGCGGCGCAGAACTCTCGATTGTGCTGTTGCCGATCTTCGCGAAGAGCAACGCGTGGCAGGAGCACGAGCGACGCGCGCGCGAACGCGAACTCGAGCTGCTCGCATCGCTGCGCATTCCGTTCGTCGACTTGCAGCCTGTCTGCGACGAGATCACGTCCGCGGGGCTCACGGTGCGCATCGTCGAGACCGATCCCTACCACCCCGACGACGCGTGCGGCGCGATGCTCGCGTTTGCGGCAGCCGATCTCGTTCTCGGGCCGCCGCCGGTGCGCGCGGTCGCAGAATCGCTCGTCGTGGCGATCGGCAACAAGCAGCGCATCGCGATCGACGCGTTTGCGACCCATCGTGGCCGCGACGTGGCGCTGCTCCCATGCGGCAACGACGCGCTGCCGCAGCGCGAACTCGATGCAAAGGCGATCGCGAGCGCTGTGCGGTTCCGCCTCGATGACGAGGGTCGCGCAAACGCAACCATCGCCGTGCCTGAAGGTGCGCAGCATGGCAACCTTTGCTGGCATCGCGCCGTCGTGCTCGACGCGAGTGGCGCAATCGTCGCGCGTTCGCGCCCACTGCCGATGCGCATCGCCGCGTCCGTTCGCTGATCGCTGCGCTGCGGATCGCTGCGCGAACTCAGCCCTTCAGCTTCTCTTCGACGACCTGCTGCGCTGCGTCAAACGATGGCAGCTTGATGTGCTTGGCCAGCGCCGCGTCGATCGCTGCGGCGGGCGCGAGCCCGATCAGTTCGCTCTCCAGCACGTCCACGCCCGCGGCCTTCGCGCGTTCTGCGACCGCGTCGAACACCGTGCGGATCGACGTCACCGTGAAGTCGAGCAAGTTCATGCTGACCTGCGCGCACTTCTTGTCGTCGAGGAAGAAGCCCATCGCCTGCACCTTCTTGAAGCCGCCGTCCTTCTCGCGCACGGCCTTGGCGATGTCCTTCGCGACCTGCACGTCCTCGGTCTTGAGGTTGACGTTGTAGGCGATCAAGAAGTTGCGCGCGCCGACGGACACGCCGCCCGCGGTCGCATGCATCTTGGCGGGCCCGTAGTCCGGCGCGAACGCGGGGTCCGTTCCGACCAGCGACATCAGCCCTTCAAACTCCTTGTTGCGCACGTTGCCGAGCACGCGGCGTTCTTCGCGCATCGCAGCCTCGGCGTAGAGGAACACCGGCAAGCCGAGTTCGCGGCCGATGCGCTCGCCGACGCGCTTTGCCACAGCGACGGCGTCCGCCATCGAAGCGCCCGCGAGCGGCACGAATGGGCAGACATCCATCGCGCCCATCCGCTTGTGCTCGCCCTTGTGCGTTCGCAGATCGATGCGCGCGATCGCTTCCTTGCAGCCCACGAACGCAGCCTCAGCCATCGCATCCTGCGGCCCCGCCATCGTGATCACCGAACGGTTGTGGCTCTGGTCCATCTCGCGCCCGAGGCACCGCGCATGCGGCACCTTGGTCATCGCGGCGACGATCGCATCGACGACGGACGCATTCTTGCCTTCGGAGAAGTTGGGGACGAACTCGAGCAGCGGCGATGCCATGGGCCGCGCATGGTCGGAATGCGCCGTGGCGAAGTCAACGCAGGGCGTTGCGCAGGTTGCGTCGCGCGGCGAACGTCTCCTTCGTGGCAGGACCGCAGAGCGCCGAGAAATCGTTGGACCGCGTGATCGTGCGCCACGGGCTGTGCTCGCGAACGCAGGCGCGCCATGCGATCGCAGCGGGCCGCGTCGCGGTCGACGGCATCGTCATCACGGAGCCCGACACGTGGATCGACGAAGCGAACGCGCGCGTCACCGTGGACGGCGAGCCGCTCTCCATGCGGCCGCGCGCCACCTGGATGCTGCACAAGCCGACCGGCTACGTGACCGCGCGCGTCGACCACCGCGACCGCCCCACCGTGTGCGACTTGCTGCCGCAATCGATCGGCTGGCTCGCGCCCGTCGGACGCCTCGACCTCGACACCAGCGGCCTGTTGTTGTTCACCAACGACGGCGAACTCGCGCGCAGCGTGCTCGATCCCGAGTCCTGCCTGCAGAAGACCTACGTCGTCCGTTGCTCCGGGTCGCTCGACGACGACGACCTCGCGCGCCTGCGCACCGGCATCGACATCGGCGACGGCGGCCCGATCACGCGCAAAGCGCACGCAGAACGCATCGACGACACCGGCCGCGAATGCACGATCGAGCTTCGCATCCACGAAGGCCGCAACCGCCAAGTTCGTCGCATGATTCGCGCGCTCGGCCACGGCGTGCTCGCGCTGCATCGATCGCACATCGGTCCTCTGTCGCTCGCGGGACTCGAAGTCGGCACATCGCGCGCGCTCACCGACCAAGAAGTGGCGTCGCTGCGCGCAGCAGCGGTCGCGAGCGCTCGGAGCACAGCGCCATGACGCCGCATCACCTCACCGGCACGTGGCGCGGCCACTACGAACAGAACGGCCAGCGCCGCGGCATCTCGATGCGCGTGGCGCAGCGCGGGGATTCGTTCGTCGGCGCGATGCACGACGACGAGACCATGTGGGTCACCAAGGAGGAGCTGCAGCCCGTCGACCCTGACGAGATCGGCATTGGCCCTGTCGCGGTCGAGATGCTGACCGTGCTGCCATCCGAGTCGACGATCGAAGGCGAGGTCACAGGCTCGCGCGTGACGTTCGAGAAGCGCTATCGCGGCAAGCACTCGTTCACGGTGTTCTTTGACCACAAAGAACTGATGCCCGACGCAGAGGGCCAAGCGACCGCCAACGCGGAGATCGAGTCCCACCGCGTGATCTATGAGGGCGAGCTCGACGAGGCTGGCAACGCAATCACAGGCATCTGGCGCATTCCTCCTCCCGAGGAGATGCCCGACATCGACGAGGAGCAGGGCGCGTTCTCGCTACAGCGCGCGACTACTGCGCACCCCGCCGCATCACAAACGGATCCGGCGAGCGATCGCTCGCGTTGATGCACACGGGCTCCCCGTCCTTGATCGTCATTGCGACGGGATTGCCGCCAAAGGCATAGCCGACCGCTTCCCAACTCGGGATATCGAGCGCCACGAAGTCGGCTCGCTTGCCTGAGTGCAGCGTGCCCACTTCGCCATCGAGCTGCAGCGAGAACGCGGCGTTGATCGTCGACGCGGCGATCACCTCTTCTGGGTGCATCTTGAGCTTCACGCAGGACAGCGTGTGGATCAGCGTCATCGACTGCGTGTGGCACGAGCCCGGATTGAAGTCCGTCGCAATGGCGACGATGCAGCCCGCTTCGA
>JBEELK010000243.1:0-10157 GCA_041168165.1 Planctomycetota bacterium
GGCGCTGCGCCTCGAGGAGAGCCTCGCGCTGCGGCCAAGCCAGCCCGTCGCCGCTCTCCAACTGCTCACAAACGTCCGCGAGCAGCAGCACGCCTTCCGCCATCGCCCAACGCTTCGACCACCCGTGGCGCCAGCTTGCGTCGAGCGAGTCATTGTCAGCTTGCTCAGGATGTGCTGCGCGCGCAGCGCTCATATCCGTTGCTTCGGCTTCGGCGCTCTTTTGCAGCGAACGCGCAAGCATCAGAGCCTCGCCCTGTAGGCGCACGCCGCGAACGCAATGCGTCTCGATTGCCGCAACGCCGCGGGCCAATTGGCTGCGAGCCTCGACGTTGAGCTTGGCAACGCTCGCCTCGTCAAACAGCTCGGTGAACGCGATCGCGAGGATCGCGCTCGCGACCATCTGATCGATCAGGAGCGGCGATTGCTGGAGATCCACCGCAAACGTCGCGGCATCGAGTCCGATCTCCACAAAGTCCTTCTGATTGCCCTCTGCGAGCAAACGGCGCGCTTCGACCACGCACGCGTTGGCGATGTCGCGAGCCGGCAGCAACTGCAACGGCTGTGCGCCAACGCCGTGACGCCACTCGATCAACGGTCGCGCGTCGTCGCAGCGGACGCCCTGCCGCATGCGCGCAATAGGCTCACTCCAACGGTCCGCAAACGTGGCGCGCGCCGTGTCATCGCAGCGCTCGGGATGGAGCCGCAGTTCCTTGAGCAACGCCCGATCGGCCTCGCTGCGAATGGACGCGAGCGCCATCGCCTTTTGGTAGCGCTCAAACGCGCTGCCTTGCTCCCCCTCGCCCGACAGCGGCTGCCGCGCAAACTCGCGGGCATCCCAAGCCGCCTCCGCATGGTCGGCCCACTTCGTCATCGCGTCCCAGCGCTCGTTCGCGCGCATGGGCACGAACACGACGCCAACAGAGACGAGCGGGACGATGGTCGCGATGGCGATCAGGGCGCGCAGTTGCATGCGCCCATGTCGACATTCGCAACGATGCGCCGACAGCGCGAACGCGGCCTGCCGATGGCACCGGCTCGACGCGCGCGAAAGCGCGAGGATGTTGCAAGCACGCCGCCTTCGCCCCACTAGACTCCCGCCCGGCAATGAGCGGTTACGAGGAGTTCCTAGGTTCGCGCGCGCCGATCCGGGCGTGGGTGCGCGGCGTGCCTATGGAGAAAGAAGCGTTGCAGCAGCTGCGCAACGTGGCGTCGCTTCCCATCGTGCACAGCCATGTCGCCGCGATGCCCGACGTGCACTTCGGCATCGGTGCGACCGTCGGCAGCGTCATCCCCACGCGCAACGCGATCATCCCCGCTGCGGTCGGCGTCGACATTGGCTGCGGAATGGTCGCGGTTCGCACCTCGCTGCGAGCAGACCAACTGCCCGACGACTTGAAGGCGCTGCGCTCCGCGATCGAGCGCGCCGTGCCGCATGGCCGCACCGATGGCGGCGGCAAGGGCGACCGCGGCGCGTGGCACGACGTGCCCGCAGCCAACGCCGATGCGTGGCGCAAGCTGCAACGCGACTACGAGCGACTCGTCGAAGTCCATCCGTCGCTCGATCGCGGCAAGACCGCGGAGCACCTCGGCACGCTCGGCGGCGGCAACCACTTCCTCGAACTCTGCCTCGACGAAGAGGACCGCGTGTGGGTCATGCTGCACAGCGGATCGCGCGGCGTCGGCAATCGCATCGGCCAGCACTTCATCCAACTCGCGCGCAAAGACATGGGCACGCTGGTGCGCAACCTGCCCGACGTCGACCTCGCGTACGTGCGAGAAGGCACTGAGCGCTTCGACGAATACGTGTTCGCCGTCGATTGGGCGCAGCGCTACGCGCGCACCAATCGCGAACTGATGATGGCGCAGACGCTGCAGGCGATGGAACGCAGCAAGTTGCTGCCCAAGTTCGCGCATGGCGAGATCGCAGTGAACTGCCACCACAACTACGTGCAGCAAGAGCGCCACTTCGGCGAAGACGTCTGGGTCACGCGCAAAGGCGCGGTCAGCGCGCAGCAAGGTCAACTCGGGATCATCCCGGGATCGATGGGCGCCAAGAGCTACATCGTGCGCGGCAAGGGCAACCCCGACAGCTTCCACTCGTGCAGCCACGGCGCAGGTCGCGCGATGTCGCGCGGCGAAGCGACGCGCAAGTTCACGGTCCAAGACCACGAACGCGCGACCGCAGGCGTCGAGTGCCGCAAAGACGAAGGCGTGCTCGACGAGACGCCGATGGCCTACAAGGACATCGACGCCGTGATGGCGGCGCAGTCCGACCTCGTCGAGGTCGTGCACACGCTCAAACAGGTGCTCTGCATCAAAGGCTAAAGATGCTGCGGATCGACGGGACGGAAGGCGAGGGCGGAGGACAAGTGCTGCGCACGGCGCTCGCGCTGTCGATCGTGACGGCGACGCCGATCCACATCGAAGGCATTCGCGGCAAGCGCAAGAAGCCCGGCCTTCAACGCCAACATCTCACGTGCGTGCAAGCCGCCGCGACGGTGTCCGAGGCCGAAGCGCTCGGCTCGGCGCTCGGCTCGTTGGAGCTGAAGTTCACGCCGCGCAAGGCGCGCGCTGGCAACTATCGCTTCTCGATCGGCAGCGCCGGCAGCGCAACGCTCGTGCTGCAGACGATCCTGCCCGCGCTGCTCGCAGCGGACGCGCCATCGACCGTGCAGATCAGCGGTGGCACGCACAACCCGATGGCCCCGCCGTTCGACTTCGTGCAGCAGTCGTTCGCGCCCGCGCTGCTGCGCATGGGGGCGCGCATGGATGTGCAACTGCTGCGACATGGATTCATGCCGTCTGGCGGCGGCTCCATCGCGGCCAAGATCGAGCCCTGTGCGCGCTACCAGCCGACCGAACTGCTCTCGCGCGGCGAAGAGAAGCCGTGGCGTGCGCGCGCGCTCGTGAGCAAGTTGCCCGATGATCTCGGCGCGCGACAACTCGACGCGCTGCTCGATCGCTTCGAACGCAAGCGCCTGAAGTTTGATGCCACCAAGCTCGAGCGCGTCGAGGCCGACGACGCTGGCAACGCGCTGCTGCTCGAACTACCGCACGGCGATCTGTGCGACGTGCTGTGCGCATTCGGCGAACGCGGCATGCGACCAGAACATCTCGCCGATCGCATTGCGACCGAAGCGATGATCCTCGCCGCCGCCGGAGTGCCGGTCGGGCCCCATCTCGCGGACCAGTTGCTCATCGCGATGGCGCTCGCGGGCTCGGGCACGTTCCGCACCGTGGAGCCCACGTTGCACTGCACGACAAACGCGCGGTTGATCGAGCGCTTCTTGCCTGTCGCGTTCACGTTCGCGAAGGACAACGACAAAGGCGCATATCGCGTCACCTGCGCTCCGCGCCGGTAGCGACGGCGATCACTCCGCGCGCAACGCATCTGCAGGATCGAGCTTCGCTGCAGACAACGCGGGCCACGCGCCCGCGATGGCGCCGATGCCGGCGGCGAACTCGTCGCTACTTGCCGCCGTTTGGCTGCGGCGCAGCTGGCTCGCTGCTCGGCTTTGCGTCGCCAACCTTGGGCAAGTCGACGGCCGTCTCCACGACGAGGCTGCCGAACACGCGCACGAAGTCCGCCACCGGAATCGCGAAGCGGCCCGCCTTGGTCAGATAGCCGTGCTCGAGCCCCGGCGCGCCCTTTGGCACATGCGTGTTGCCGTGCGGGTTCCACAAGTGCAGCGAGTCGGCAGCGGCGTCGTAGCTCAGCACCGCGTAGGCATGCTTGCCTGCGATGCCCTTTGGTTGCGCCTCTTGCAGCGTGCTGCAGGTCACGAGTCGCCGTTCTGAGAACGCACTCTGCGCCGCTTGCCGAACGCGCGCGGCGAGCGCTTCGTAGTCGCCAGCTGGCTTCGATGGCTCCAACACCGGATTGCCCGCGGCGTCCTTCTTCGTGCTGCGCGGGCGCTTCTTGAGCGCGATGCGCTCCGTGGTCTTGCCCGTCAGGATGCGAACGATCGACGCCGTCGAACCGCCGCGCGCAATCGCGTCCGTCGCCGTGTCGGTGTCGTACTTCTCGGGGTTCGCATCCTGACGCAGCAAACCCATCGCCTTCTCGAGCACGGGCAACCAGAGGCCTTCGTCGCCCGTCGAACCGGACAGCGCGAGTTCTGCATCGCTGAGCGGCGACACGATGACCGTCTGGCCGTTGCCAAAGCGCGCGCGCACGTTGCCATCCTCTTGCGCCACCAACATCCGCTTCAGCGCGTCGGGATCGCGATGCGCAAACGCGCCGACCGCCGAGACGAAGAAGCAGTCGCCGAGCGGCCCTTGCTTGCACGCATCGATGTCCGGCGTGTCGTCGACGAACAGCGCGCGCTTGGTGTTGCGGATCTTCTTGAGGCCGCTCGCGTAGCTCGCCTGGAAGTTGGGCTTGCGCAGCGCAGGCGCAGGAGCCACGCCAGAAGCCGCAGGCTTGCTCGTCGTCGCGACCGTGCTCGGCTCGCCCGAGTCCCGCCGATCCGCATCGTCGGCTGCGCGCGCTTCGTCGCTGGGAGTCGGAGTCACCGGCGTTGGCGCTGGCGCTGGCTTGTCGCCCGAGGCAGCCGCCTTGCCACTCTGCGCACTCGCTTGCTTGCTCGCATTCGCGCTGGGCACCGGCTTACACAGCCCCGCGATCGACATCGGCGGCAGCTCATACTTGCCGCTGCGCACCACGCGCTTGATCGCCGCGACCGCCGCCGCTTCCTCGCCGCGCACGCGATGCGCGACGCACAGCGCGTCGATCTCTTTGGCAGAGAGCTCGCCGTTCTTGTCCTGGTCCCACTCCAGAAAGCGCGCTTTCACCACTTCGGCAAACGTCGGCGTAGCTGGCTTCGTCCCAGCCTGCGGCGTCTGGGCCGGATCCTGCGCGAGCAGGCAAAACGCGAGCGCGGCGAGCAACATGGGCGCGCACGCTATCTGCCAGGAGGGCGAACGGGCAGCCGCGACCAGCACGGGACGACCCCGCTTCGGCGCACAAATACGCCGGACAGCAAGCCGCCAGACGCTTGCACCCAGCGGAGATCCGCCTGCGAACGGCCCTGCGGCGCGGCGCGCCACCCTGGCTCCCTGCGCAGGGCGACGGCCGCGCCGAGGCGATCCGCCTCACCAGCGCCAATGGATACTCACGAGTATCTAACTGGCGCGCCCCCTTCCCCGACCCTACCTTCCCCCGCTCGTTTCGCCCCTTCCCGGCGGCGAGCCGAACCCCCAACAGGCTCCTCCGATGGCCCTCGCCGACGGCAAGCGCATTACTCCTGGCACCAAACCAGACTGGCTCAAGGTCAAGGTGCCTGCAGGCAAGACCGTGGCCCGACTGGAAGGCCTCCTGCGCGAGCGCAACCTCCACACCGTCTGCGAGGAAGCTCGCTGCCCCAACATGGGCGAGTGCTGGGACTCCGGCACGGCGACGTTCATGGTGCTCGGCGACACGTGCACTCGCGGTTGCCGGTTCTGCGCGGTCAAGACGCATGCCAAGGGCAACCCGGTCGACCACGACGAGCCGGAGAAGGTCGCCGAGGCCTGCCAGGCGATGGCGCTCAAGTATGTCGTGCTGACGATGGTCGACCGCGACGACCTCGACGACGGCGGCAGCGCGCATGTCGCGGCGACGATTGCCGCAATCAAGCGCCGCGACTCGGAGATGCTCGTCGAGGCGCTCGTCGGCGACTTCCAGGGCCGCGAAGACCAGATCCAAGGCGTGCTCGCCGGCAAGCCCGACGTGTTCGCGCACAACATCGAGACCGTGCTGCGCCTCACGCCGCGCGTTCGCGATCACCGCTGCAGCTACCTGCGCACGCTGCAAGTGCTGCAGACCGCGAAGCGCTTGTCGCCCGGGCTCATCACGAAGAGCTCCCTGATGCTCGGCCACGGCGAGAGCGACCGCGAAGTCGAGCAGACGATGGACGACCTGCGCGAGCACGGCGTCGACGTCGTGACGTTTGGCCAATACCTGCGCCCGTCGCTGCTCCACCTGCCGGTGCGCGAGCACGTGACGCCGGCGCGCTTTGCCGCGCTCGAGACGCGCGCGCAGAAGAAGGGCTTCCTCTACGTGGCCTCGGGCCCGTTGGTCCGCTCCAGCTACAAGGCCGCCGAGTTCTACATCGCCGGCATGCTTCGCCAGCGCCGCGACCTCGAAGCCGCACGCAACGCATCCCAACCCGCCAAGGAAACGGAATGACCGCAGACCTCGTCTCGATACTCGACAAGGACGGCAAGGCCCAGAAGGGCAAGGACCCGAACCTGCCCAAGGAAGAGCTGCAACTGCTCTACCGCCTGATGGTGTCGACGCGCCTGCTCGATGAGCGCGGCCTCGCCATGCAGCGCCAGGGCCGCATCGGCTTCTATCTGCAGTCGACCGGCCAGGAGGCCTCGCATATCGGCGCGGCCTACGCGCTCGATGACGGCGACTGGTTGTTCCCGGCCTATCGCCAGCCCGGCATCCTGCTGCTGCGCGAAGTCGCGATCGACAAAATCGTGAGCGAGTGGCTCGGCAACTCGGGCGACACGAGCAAGGGCCGGCAGATGCCGGTGCACTACAGCTTCCGCGAGGCGAACTTCGTCTCGATCAGCTCGCCGATCGGCACGCAGTTGACGCAGGCTGCCGGCGCCGGAATGGCGGCGCGCATTCGCGGCGACGACACCGTGTTCATGACGTTCTGCGGCGACGGCGGCACGAGCAGCAACGACTTCCACACCGGCCTCAACTTCGCCGGCGTCTACAAGGCGCCCGTCGTGTTCATCTGTGAGAACAACGGCTGGGCGATCTCGGTGCCGCAAAAGGGCCAGACCGCGTCGGAGACGATGGCAATCAAGGCCCAGGCGTACGGCATGCCTGGCGTGCGCGTCGACGGCAATGACATCCTCGCCGTGTATTCGGTGACCAAGGCCGCGGTCGATCGCGCGCGCAAGGGCGATGGCCCGACGCTGATCGAGACCGTCACGTATCGCATGGCCTCGCACAGCAGCAGCGACGACGCGTCGCGCTACCGCGATGCCAAGGAATACGAGGAGTGGAAGAAGAAGGACCCGATCGCGCGCTTCCAGCTCTACCTGAAGGGCAAGAAGCTCTGGGACGAGAAGTTCGAGGCCGAGGTCCAAGAGACCGCGAAGGCGCAGATCGCAGAGGCGGTCAAGGTCGCCGAGGCGCGCGAAAACCCGGCGGCGTCGACGTTGTTCGACGACGTCTACATGAACCTAACGCCGCAGCTGAAGGCGCAACGCCAAGAGCTCGCGGACCTCATCGCCAAGGGCGGCGTCGGCGCCGACATCGGCCACTTCCCGCTCTGATCGCCATCACCGAATCCACGAGAACGGAACCATGACTGCAACCGAGACCAATGTCGGCACGGCCAAGGCCGGAACCAAGGTGATGACGCTGCTGGAGGCGATCACCGACGCGCTGCGTTACGAAATGAAGCAAGACGACCGCGTGCTCGTCTTCGGCGAGGACGTCGGCAAGAAGGGCGGCGTGTTTGGCGCCACGATGGGACTGCAGGAGCAGTTCGGCGAGAAGCGCTGCTTCGACTCGCCGCTCTCCGAGTGCGGCATCATCGGCACCGGCATCGGCATGGCCCTCTACGGCATGCGCCCGGTCGCCGAGATCCAGTTCCTCGACTTCATCTACCCGGCCTTCGACCAGATCGTCAGCGAAGCCGCGAAGATGCGCTATCGCTCGGGCGGTGAGTACACGTGCCCGATGGTGATCCGTTCGCCCTATGGCGGCGGCATCCGCGGCGGCCACTACCACAGCCAGTCGAGCGAGGCGTACTTCTGCCACACGCCCGGCCTCAAGGTCGTGATCCCCAGCACGCCGGCGGACGCCAAGGGCCTCCTCATTGCGTCGATCCGCGATGAAGACCCGGTGATGTTCTTGGAGCCCAAGGCGCTCTATCGCCATGCGAAGGGCGAAGTGCCGCTCGGCGAGCACGTCGTGCCGCTCGGCAAGGCGCGCATCGCGCGCGAAGGCACGGACGTAACGGTGCTGTGCTACGGCGCAATGGTGCCGGTGTGCCTCGCGGCCGCCGAAGCTGCGGCGCAAAACGGCAAGAGCGTCGAAGTCGTCGACCTGCGCACGCTGGTGCCGCTCGACGAGGAGACGGTGCTGGAGTCGGTCAAGAAGACCGGCCGCTGCGTCGTCGTCTATGAGGCGCCGAAGACCTGCGGCTATGGCGCGGAGCTGTCCGCGATCATCGCCGAGAAGGCGATCGAGTATCTCGAAGGCCCCGTGGTCCGCGTCGCGGGCTTCGATACGCCGTTCCCCTACACGCTCGAACCCCTCTACATGCCGGACAATAAGCGCGTGCTCGCCGGCATCGAGAAGACCTTCGTCTGGTGAGCGCCAACGCGCGAGCCTGACCGCACAAAAACCCGCATACCGACAATCAGGAACCGAGTACCGACATGGCTATCAAGGAATTCAAGTTGCCCGACATCGGCGAAGGCATTGCCGAGGGCGAGATCGTCAGCTGGAAGGTCAAGGCCGGCCAGCAGGTCAAGGAAGAGGATGAGTTCGTCGAGGTGATGACGGACAAGGCGACCGTGACGATCACGGTGCCGTATTCTGGCGTCATTGCCGAGCTGCGCTGCAAGGAAGGCGACGTCGTGCCAGTCGGCTCCGTGATTGCGGTGATCGACGCCGGCGCCGCCGGTGGCGCTGCGCCCGCCGCGGCCGCTCCGGCTCCGGCCGCTGCGCCGAAGCCCGCTGCGGCTCCTGCCCCTGCGCCCGCCGCGGCAAAGCCCGCCGCACCCGCTCCGGCTCCGGCCCCCGCCAAGCCCGTCGCAGTCCCGCCGCCAGCGCCGCGCCCCGCAGCGCCCGCTGCCGCAGCGCCTGCCCCCGCAGCGCCCGCCGCATTCGTGCAGGCGTCGCCCGGCAAGGTCCTCGCAGCCCCGGCCACGCGCCGTCGCGCGCGCGAACTCGGCATCGACCTGACGGCCGTCTCCGCCACCGGCCCGCGCGGCCGCATCACCAATGACGACCTCGCCAATGTTGGCGCAGGCGCTCGCCCGGCGGCAGCCGCTGGCGCAGCAGCGCCCGCAGCAGGTCGCGCATTCGCGCCGATCTCGATCGCGCCAGCGCCCGCTGGCCGCACCGAGGAGCGCATCGGCTTCCGCGGCCTGCGCCGCAAGATCGCCGAGGCGATGACGCGGTCGAAGTTCACCGCGACGCACTTCACCTACGTCGACGACATCGACGTCACGGATCTCGTCAAGATCCGCGGCGAGGCGAAGAACGCGATGAAGGACCAGGGCGTCAACATCACCTACCTGCCGTTCATCATGAAGGCGATCGTCGCAGCGATGCGCCAGTTCCCGATGATGAACTGCTCGCTCGACGAGTCGACCAACGAGCTCGTCGTGAAGCACTACTACAACTTCGGCATCGCGACGGACACCGACAACGGACTCATTGTCCCGGTCGTCAAGGACGTCGATCGCAAGTCGGTTGCCGAGCTCGCGCGCGACATCCAAGACCTCGCGGCGCGCACGCGCGATGGCAAGGTCACGGTCGACGACCTCACGGGCGGCACGTTCACGATCACCAACGCCGGCAACATCGGCGGGCTGTTTGCGACGCCGGTCATCAACTTCCCCGAAGTTGCGATCATGGGCGTGCACGCGATCAAGGACGCGGCCATCGTCAAGGACGGCGCGATTGTCGTCGGCAAGAAGATGTACCTGTCGGTCTCGATCGACCACCGCATCGTCGACGGCGCCACGGGCGCGCGTTGGATGAACGTCGTCAAGGAATGCCTCGAGCAGCCTTGGCGTCTGCTGCTGGCCTGATCCCGATAGCGTTACTCCGCGATGGCGACCAAGAAGGCACCGAAGTCCGCGTCGAAGAAGCCTGCAACCACGGCCACCTTGGGCAAGCGCCCGAGCGTGGCCAAGAAGCAGGCCAAAATGGCGAGCCCCGCAGCAAAGAAGGCCGCCGCCGCGAAGCCCGCGGCGCGCGCCAAAGAGCAGGGCAAGCCCGAGACTTCGGTCGCCGCGTCGCCGAGTTCGCTCGGTCTCGTCCGCGTGCTGCGAGATGACGGGTCGGTGCTTCCGGGCGCGGACCCGAAGCTCCCTGCAGACACCATGCTGTTCCTCTATGAGCAGATGGTGCAGGTGCGCGAGTTTGACCGCCGCATGCTGATGCTGCAGCGCCAAGGCCGCATCGGCTTCTA
>JBEELK010000244.1:0-8006 GCA_041168165.1 Planctomycetota bacterium
GGTGCCGTATCAGAGATGCTGGCATCAAGCATGATGGATGGCGGCTCTGTAGTGCGTAGTGCACTTGTGCAGATGCCATTCGTTGACGTGCATGCAAAGCAGTACGAGGGTGCGGTTTGGCTGGTGGCTCGGTCGTTGATGAAGCGCAATACAATTGCTGCGAAGCGCTTCGAGAGTATCCGTGAACTCGGGGTGGCTCTACAGGGTGAGGTCGTGCTTGCGCCTCGCGCGCGTGAAGTCACAGTTGTCCCCGTCGGGGCTCATGCTGTGACAGAAGTGATGTGCATATCGAGGGACGCGGGTGGAAGTGGATTTTCTGCAGTTGTCAGGGACGGTAGAGGCTCAATGGTTGTCAGCGAAGGTTCTTATCTGCTGCGTGGCTGTTGTCGAAATGGGGCCTTCGGAGAGAAGGCCATCGCAATTCTTGAGGATGGAGACATCGTCATCGAAGAGTGGGATTATGTGTATCCTGGCGCATGGCCACTTGCTGTGAATATTCACTCGCAAGGAGGCGCTCCTACCGCACCTATGAAGCTAGAAATGGCTAGAACCGAACGGCTTACTGGTGCGACGCTGGAAACGAAGCGTTACGAACTTGTAGAGCTAGGTATTCAGTTTCACGGGTTGTCAGCGGGCCTTTACAGGATTGGGGTCTACTCTGCGGATCGCAGTTGCTTTGGTGAGTGTGAGGTCGATATCCCCAATGTGGCATCCGTTTCGGTGGAACTCAAAGATGTTTGCGCGGTGACTGTGCAGCCGCGGCAAAGCGACGCGCGAGAGTATGGTATTGCTGATGGCGGTGACTCGATTCTGTATTGGAAGGGCAGTGATGCCACGGTTTGGAAGCGGGTCTCACGCGCAGAGGGTTTCCGCAACGCATGTGTGATACCGATGGTCCCCTGCGGCTCACAGATCGAGGTAGTTGTGGTAACCAGGAGGAACCGCGAGAAGCTGCCCTGGTTTGGTAGAGCGCGGTGCCAGGTGCCGCACTCGAATGTGGCGGTCTTGGAGGTCCCGATTCAGCTCGCGTCGGAAGTTAGCGGGCGCCTTGTGAACAGAGACGGCATTCCGGTTCCGAGGTGTCGAGTCGCGTTCCAAGAAGGGAATGGAGTCCCACAGTTGGCATGTGAGACTCGATCCGATGGGACCTTCGACAGGCTTCTGTTGCCGCTCCTCACGGATGGGCAGCGTGTAGGGCTAAAGCTGATTCGGGAAGACGGAACGAGCGTCCTGATCGATTGCGACCCGTCGGAATCCAACGTGCTGCTGGTTGATCCTGATGGGACCGTCCGCTGATCCGCGGTTTGTGAGCGCGGCCTCGCAGCCTGTGGAAGAACGCATCCTGCCTAAAAGCCATTTCACGAAGCACCTGCGGCTGCGGACGGCCCCGAAGTCCACGTGCTGCGTCGGGAGATCGTCCATCAGGGATCGGACTCGTCAGTCGGCTGGTTGTGAGGCCGCTTCTACGTCCTTGGCACGCTGCGCCGTGACGCGCGGCTTCAGTACTTCAGCGCCAACTCGATCGCGTCGAGCTTGAACCTGCTGACCAGCTCGTACCACTCCCGCTTGCTGATCTTGCGGTTCTTCATGATGCGATGCCGCGCGCGCAGCATTCGCGGCAGTCGCCACAGCGCGCCGACGTAGGCGCGCAACATCAGCCACGCGAGCTGGAACAAGGAGTACTCCTTGACGAAGTCGCTCGACAGGCCGCTGTGCGTCGCCGCGGCGTAGCCCTGCATCAGATAGCGATTGAGCGAGAACAGCGGGCTCATCAACAGGATGAAGCGCGGCAGCAGCTTGACCGCGTTCCAGATGCGGTTGCGCTCGACGTGGTAGGCCTTGAACTTCGAGTAGTTGCCAGCGCTCGCCGACTTGTGGTGCAGGATGCGCGAGGTCGGCACGTACCAGCACTTCCAGCCGCCGAGCTGGCCGCGCATCGCGATGTCGAGGTCTTCGAGGTAGCAGAAGTAGGCTTCGTCGAAGTCGCCGGTGTCCGCGAGCATCGCCTTGCGATACGCGCATGCGCAGCCGTGCGGCGCCAACACTTCCTCTGCGCGGTCGTACTGGCCGAGATCCTTCTCTTGCCACGCGCGCGGGCGGCACACGCCGTCGGGGTAGAGCAAGAGGCCCGCGGAGTCGAAGACGTTGGGCTCCTGCATGCGGTGGATGCGGCACGCGAGCATGCCTGCGGTCGGCTTGTCCGCGACGAAGCGCATCAACTCCGTGATCGCGTTGGGCTCCGCGATCGCGTCAGGATTGAGCAAGAACACCCATTCGCCCGAGGCTGCCGCGAACGCTTGGTTGTTGGCGCGCGCGAAGCCTTCGTTCTTCGCGTTCTTGATCACGCGCAGCTTGTCGCCAAAACGCGCGATCGCCGCGTCGCAGCTGCCGTCCTTGCTCGCGTTGTCGACGAGCAGGATCTCGAGGTCAGGCCAATCTTGCGCGCAGAGCGACTGCAAGCAGTCGATCAGCATCGCGCCGCAGTTGTAGTTGACGACGACTGCGCTCACGCGGGGCGTGCTCGGTTCGGTCGTCGAAGAACTCATGCGACGTAGGTCGGCTCGATGGCGCGGGCAGGTCGAGGAACGAGGGGGATGCAGCCTCGACGGGGGACGAGGAGGCCGCGCGATTGTGGGGTGGGGACGATCCGCAGGCTCGCGAAAAGGGGACGGGACTTCACGACCAACCGCCCGCGCCATCGAGCGATCACCGTCGCGAGCGATTCGCATCGACACGATGCGGTGCCGTCTCGCGAGCGGCGGGTTAGCCTAACACGAGAAATGAGCACGAGCGGTCCGAGCTGTTGTCCTGTCTGTGGCGCGACCGACGTGCGCGTTCGTTGGCGGTCCCTTGGCGACCGGCTGTTCCGCACCACGGAGGAGCGGTTCGACATCGCCGAATGCGCGCGATGCAATTCGCGGTTCCTCGCCGACATCCCGCCGCTCGAACGTCTCGCTGCGTACTACCCGAAGGATTACTGGGCTGGCCCCACGGACCAGGCGGACCACGCGCAAGCGCAGGGCGGGCTCATGGAGGCCTACCGTCGCTTCGTGCTGCGCGACCATGTGCGGTTCGTTGGTCGCGCGATCGCGGCGCAGAAGCAGCGCGGCATGGCAGTGCGCATGCTCGACGTCGGCTGCGGCGATGGCTCGTTCTTGCAGGCGCTCGGCGAGCGGTCGGCGATCGGCATGGACTTCTCGATGTCCGCGGTGTGGGCGGTGCGCGCGCGCGGCTTCCAAGGCATCCGTGGCACGCTGAGCGATTGCCCGTTTGCGGACGGGACGTTCTCGCTCGTCACCGCGTTCCACTTCTTGGAGCACGTGCATCCCGTGGGCCCGATCCTCGACGCGATGAAGCGCCTGCTGCGCCCAGATGGCGAAGTGGTGCTGCAAGTGCCCAACGCAGCGTGCCTGCAAGCCAAGCTGCTTGGCCGCTACTGGCATGGCTACGACGTGCCGCGCCATCTCGTCGACTACACGGCGGACTCATTCCGCATGACGCTTGAGAAGCACGGCTTCGAAGTGATCGCCGAGAATCAGCACTGCATGCGCGACAACCCGACGACGTTCGCGACGAGCGTTGCTCCGGGGTTGTTTCCGCCTGCGCGCCTCGGCCGCGGCGGCAAGGCAACGGGCCTCGGTGCTGCGATCGCCAACCTCAGCTACCTCGGCATCACGCTCGCGGCGATGCCGTTGTCATGGCTCGAAGCTGCCATGGGGCGCGGTGCGTCGGTGATGGTGCACGCGCGGCCTAAGCGCTGAGCTCGCTCACTTGCGCGTGAGCCGAAACGCCTTCAGCGGGCCCGCGTCGGCGATGAGTTCGAAGCGATAGCGATCCAGCAGCAACTTCGCGGCGGGCGCGATGGCTGGATCGCCGCTCGCTTCCATCGCATCGAGCGCGCGTTGCGTGACGACATACTGCGCGCCCTTCTCCATCGCGCGGTCGTACTCCATCGCAAACCACAGCAGCACCATGTCCGTCGTGACGACGGTCGGGTCCTTCGCGCGCGCAGCCGCGACGTCCGTCGCGACGGAGCCGTAGAGCGTGCCGCGCACTTGCGGATGGCGCCGTGCGATCCACGCCCATTCTTGCGTGTCCGCGACGAACGGCTCGATGGGACCGCGTTGCAGCGCTACTTCGATCGCATCGGCGGCAGCAGGAGGATCGTTGGGCCAGTCGTGGCTCTTCACCTGCACCACGGCAAACGCGGCGCTCGCGGCGATAGCTACGAGCAGCGCGCGCGCGGGCAGCATCCGCGCCGTCAGCAACGCCATCGGCGCGCCGAGCGCGAGCAAGAACGAGCCGCGTTCGACGATGTCGCCTTGCGAGAGGAACTCCTTCGCGTAGCGCTGGTAGCCGAGGATCTTGGTGGAGACGAAGACGTAGCCGCACAGGCAGATCGCGTACGCAAGGCCAGCGCCGATGCGCGGCCGATCGAGCAGCGCAGCGAGCGCGCAGAGCCCGATGGGCGCGTAGGCGAGAACGAACTCATGCGTCGCGACGTGCGGCACGAAGTCGAGCGGGAACGCGTGGCCCACCGTGTTGGTCGCCATCTCGCCTTGCTCGCCGACTCCAAACGCGAATGCGATCAAGGTCGCGAGCGCAAGGTGCGTGAGCAGCAGCAACGCAGCGCGCGGCAGCGATTGCAGCAACGGTCGCTGCGGCCAGTCCCAGATCGCGGCGAGGCCGCACAACTGCAGCGCGAGCAAGTGGCCCGAAGCGTGGAAGCCTGCGCCGATCGCGGTCGCGACTCCGGTCGCGATCGCGGCGCTCCAACGCTGCGTCGTTAACAGGCGCGAGAACGGCAGCCAACTCGCGCACGCGCAGCCAAAGAACACGGCGTCCACTTCGACGACGCTCGCGGAGTAGGCCACCGCAGGAAGGCTCGCCGCCGCCGCCGCCGCTGCAACGCAGCGACCGCGCGACAGCCCAAGCCGCTGCGCCGCGAGTTGCACGCACGCGACGCCGATCGCCGCGCCGAGCGACGACAGCGCGCGCATCGCTTCGTACTCGCGCACCGAGAACGCGCTCATCAGCTTCGTGAAGGCCCACGCGATCGGCAGGTAGAACGCGATGCGCGGGTGGTGCAGCTGCCCCTGGTCCACGTCGCGCAGGTAGTAGAACGCGTCGAACCCGTGCATCAGGTTCTGGCCGAGCGCTAGGTAGCCGCACATCGCGATCGCTGCCGTGATAGCTGCGCGCGCGACGTCGTGCGTCGTGATGCGCGCATCGTTTGCAGCGAGGCCGGCGTTCGTCACTGCCAGTTCTCCCACTGGGCGTAGGCCTCTTGGAGCTGCTTCTTCTGGTCCTCTTCCTTCTGCTGCAACGCCTTCATCTTCTGCGTCGAGGCGTAGTTGTCGGGATCCATCATCGCGGCGCGCGTCGCTTCGACCTGTTCCTCAAGCGTCATGATCTTCTCTTCGAGCTTTTGGAACATGAGCGGGTTGCGCACCTTGCCCGTCTCGATTGCCTTCTGTGCTTGCGGCTGTTGCGCAGCAGCTGCCGCGGCCTTCTTCGCCGCCTTCTCGCGCTCTTCCGCTTCGATGCGGGTTCGCTCTGCGCGCTCTTCTGCCAGCTTCTGCTGACACTGGTCGAAGCCGCCGTCGAACGTGCGAATCGCGCCGCCTTCGACCCACAGCACGCGGTCCGCGATCTCGCGCACGAGTCGTCGATCGTGCGACACGATCACGACGGTGCCCGGATACTCCTTGAGCGCTTGTTCGAGGCCCTCGGTGCCCGACACGTCGAGGTGGTTGGTCGGCTCGTCGAGGCACAACAGGTCAAACTCGGTGCGCAGCATGCGCGCCAGCGAGAGTCGCTGCTTCTCGCCACCGGAGAGATCGGCCACGGGCTTCTCGACGTCGTCGCCGCAGAACAAGAACAGCGCGAGGTGGTCGCGCAGCTCCTTCTCTTCGACGGTGCGATCGAGCGCGCGCAGTGCGTCGAGCACGGTGCCGTCTTGCGGCAGGTCGCTCTTGTCTTGGCTGAAGTAGCCGATGCGCAAGTTGAGCGCGCGCTTGATCACGCCATGGCGCGGCGTGCCGATGCCGGCGAGCAAGCGCAGCAACGTCGTCTTGCCAGCGCCGTTGCGGCCGAGCAGCGCCACCGTCTCGCCAAACTGCACGCGGAACGCGCCGTGCTCGATCAGCGTGCGCGAGCCGATCGCGACGGTGAGGTCTTCGGCCTCCATCACCGTCTGTCCGCTGCGCCCCTTCGCTTCGCCGAACTGCAGCTGCATCGAGCGCTTCTCGCCCTTGGGCCGGTCCATCAACTGCACGCGCTGCAGTCGCTTGAGGCGGCCCTTCGCTTGCGCGCTGTTCTGCCCCGCCATGTTGCGGCGGATGTAGTCCATCTCCTTCTCAAACCAGTCGCGCTGGCTCTTGAACTGCCGCGCTTCGGTGAGGAGGCGCAGGTCGCGCTGCTGCGCGTAGTGCGAGAAGTTGCCCTTGTAGCGCGTCGCCACTCCGTCGCCGACTTCGACGATCGACGTCGCGATCGCATCGAGGAACGAGCGATCGTGGCTGACGACGATCACGGCGCCCGGGTAACGGCGCACGAAGTCCTCGACGAACTCGATGCCCGCGAGGTCGAGGTGGTTGGTCGGCTCGTCGAGGATCAGCAAGTCGGCGGGCGTCGTCATCAACACCGTCAACTGCACGCGCGATTGCTCGCCGCCGCTGAGCACCGAGACGTCCTTCTTGCGGCCCTCTTGGTCGAAGCCGAGTCCTTCGAGCACCTTCTCGACTTGATGGTCGTGGTCGTAGCCGCCGCCTGACTCGAATGCGGCCTGCAGTTGCCCATACTCGCGCAGCGCTTGCTCGTCGTGCTCGGCCATGCGAGCTTCGAGCGCACGCATTCTCGCGGTCAGCGCATCGTGTTCACCGGTGCCGCGTTTTGCGTAGTCGAGCACGGTCGTGCCCGGCGGCATCTTGGGCATCTGCGCGCCATACGCGATGCGCAGGTCCTTGCGGCAGTTGCGTTGCCCAGTGTCGGCGTCATCGATGCCCGCGAGGATGCGGATCATCGTCGTCTTGCCGGCGCCGTTGTCGCCGATCACGCCGATGCGGTCCTTCTCGTCGACGCGCAGCGACAGGCCGTCGAGCACGGGGTGGTCGCCAAAGCGGCGGACGATCTGTTCGAGCGTGACGAGGGTCATCGGGCGCGGAGAGGATCCGCGGATGCGCGCTGCGCCACAAGAGGCGCGATCAGGTCAGCGGACCCGATACTCCATCGCCTTCGCGGTGTCGCCCTGCTGGAACTCGACGACGAGCGTCGCGGCGGTCTTTGGCTTCTTGACGCCTTCCTTGACCTCGCTGCGGTCGAGCACCCAGAACTGCTCTTCGATGGCGGCACGAATGCTCTTCGCGTCGTGGATCGGCATGCCGTTGATTGCGGTGATCACGGCGCCCTGCGGGATGCCGAGGACCGCAAGCTCTGCGGGCACCGTGTCGACGCGGAAGCCGCGGAACGGAACGCCGCTCGACGTCTCGCCGCGGTCGGGGCGACCGAGCGATTCCTTGCCGAGCGCTGCGATCGCCGCGGTGACCAGCGCGTCGCGCTCGTCGCTGGGCAGCAGCCACAACAGGCCGTCCGAAGTGCGGCGCAGCGGAGGAAACATCGACTTGCCCGCTGCGACGGCAAACGCCTCGACCGCAGCTGCGTCCGCTGGATCGGGCTGCTTCTCGTTCTTGTCCGCGATGGCGCAGAACAGGCCGAGCGCTTCGTGGCGGACCTTCGCGTCCTTGCTGCGCAGCAACTGACGGATGCGCGGCAGCGCCGGCTCCAACGTCGCCAACGCGAGGTCGCGGCGGACGAGGCACGCTTCCTTCAAGAACCACAGCCCCTGCGCTTGGTCGAGCGCTTCGTCGAGGTCGAGCAGTTGCAGGAATGGCACGACGTGCACGCTGTGCAGCAGATCGTCGGCGCGCGGCTCGCGCGTGATGCCGCGCGACTTGGCGGCCGGGCTGCCGATCTGCGGCATCTCGGCGCGGATCGCCTTCTGTTGG
>JBEELK010000245.1:0-11189 GCA_041168165.1 Planctomycetota bacterium
GCGGGCTTCTTCGTGGTCGATGACTTCGAGGCCGAGTTCATGGGCCAGAAGTTCGTGGGCCACGGCGTGCACGGCTACTGCCCAGTGCGCGGCGCATACTTCACGCACTGGACGGACTCGATGACTCCGTCGCCGCTCCGTGCAGAGGGCCAATACGACGAGAAGACCAAGACGCTGACGCTGGTCGGCGAGTGCGTCGGCATGAGCGGCAAGCTGGAGCCGTGCCGCATCGTGACGAAGCACACGGACGCGGACCATCAGTCGTTCGAGCTGTGGATGAAGGGCCCGGACGACAAGGAAGCCAAGGTGCTCAGCATCGACTACACGCGCCGCAAGTGAGATGAGCGCGACGGACGCACAACAGGGCCTGTTCCCCAATGGGCGTCCGTCCGTGGGCGCGATCTTCTGGCGGTTCCTCGGCTACGGCGCGCATGCGTTTGGCGGGCCTGTCGTGCAGATCGCGATGCTGCGCGAGCAACTCGTAGGGCGCGAACGGTGGACGACGCACGAGACGTTCACGCGCGCGCTCGCGGTCTACCAAGCATTGCCGGGGCCCGAGGCCCACGAGATGTGCTGCTGGTTTGGCCATCTGGCGCGCGGCCGACTCGGCGCGGTAGCGGCGGGCTTGGGCTTCATGCTGCCAGGCTTCGCGCTGATGCTGTTGGCTGCGTGGCTCTATGCGAGCTACGGACTGAGCGAGCCGTGGGTGATGGCCGCGTTCTCTGGCGTGCAGATCGCGGCTCTTGCGTTGCTCGTGCGCGCGTTGCCAAAGCTCGCATCGCATGCGCTCAAGGTGCGCGGCGCATACGTCGTCGCCGCTGTCGCGTTCGTGAGCGAGTGGATCGTTGCCCCGTTCTGGATGCCGATGGTGTTTGGCGCGATGTGGTGCTGCGCAGGCGGCGCGCGCGGAACGGCGCTGCGCGTCGTCGCTGCTGCGCTGTGCGGCGCAGCGCTCTGGCGCTACGCGGCGGTGTCAGGCGGTAGCGACATCGGGGATGCGATCGAAGCACCGGAGGCCCTCGCCGCTGACGCGTGGAACCTGTTCGTCACGGGATTGAAGGGCGGGCTGCTGACGTTCGGCGGCGCCTACTGCGCCATCCCGTTCGTGCGCGCCGACGTCGTGACGAAGCATGGGTGGCTCAGCGACGGGCAATTCCTCGACGGCCTCGCGATCGGCGGCGTGATCCCGGCTCCACTCGTGATCTTCGCGACGTTCGCGGGATTCGTGGCCGACGCGTGGATCGGCGCGTTCGCGATCACGGTCGGCATGTTCTTGCCGTCGTTCGCGTTCACGCTCGTTGGCCATCGGTTCGTCGATCGGCTCGTGCATGCGCCGCGCTTCCATGCGGCGCTCGACGGCGTCGCGGCGGCGGTCGTCGGCATCGTCACGGTGACGGCCGTGCGGTTGTGCATGGATCGCTTCGATGGGCTGTTTTCGATCGCTGTGTTCGTCGTCGCATGGGCCGTGCTCGTGCGCGCGCGCTCGCTCAAGGCAATCCCGCTCGTGATGGCTGCGGCGGCGGTGGCGGGCGTGCTCGTGCGTTGAGCTCGATTGCCGTGCGGTGCAAGGCGCGTCGCCTGCGCCGCGCCGTTGTGCGCATGCGCTACGGCGTCACGCATGCTCGGCTCGAATGCGCATCGCTTGGCGTCGCGGGTTGTCGCGCAGCGCAGGTCCATCTAGCGTGGCGTCGATGCGCATTGGCCGGCTGTTCGCGTTCTCGTTGATCACTATGTTCGCCGCGTGTGGCAACGATGCCGTCGCGACGGCGTCGCTCACGCAATTGGATCTGCAGTCGGTTCCCGCAGAGTTGCAGCCGGGGTCGCTCATTGCATTGCGCCCACTGTTCCGCGCGGGCACGGGTCGCATCGATCCAGACGTCGGGCCAGTCGAGAGCGGCAAGGCTTACATCGTCGGACCCTTCGCTGCGTCGCGCACCTACACGCTGACCGTCACGGACGGTCCCAACGTGTCGGCCAAGCAACTCGTGGTGCCATTCCGGTATCGCGAGCAAGTCACGCAGTTGGATGCGAGCACGATCGCGCGCAGCGAGCATGCAGCGCGGTTGCTGCCCGATGGAACGGTCTTGATCGTCGGCGGTCGCTCTACGGGCGTCGCGGCGAACGCGACGGCGGAGCGCTACGACCCGTCGCTCTTCGACTTCGCGCCGGTTGGCAATCAGTCGGTGGGTCGTCGCGATCCCGCGGTGGTCGTCGAGACGCAACTTGCAGACGGCACGATGACGGCGGTGTCGTTCGGCGGCGCGGCGCAGGAGACGATCCCAGGCATTGGGACGGTGGTGGAGCGCTGGAACTCGACGCAGCAAGCGTGGAGCAACCTCGGCAACCTGTCGGCGAACCGCACGAAGCACACCGCGACGCAGTTTGAGGACGGCCGCACGCTCGTGCTCGGCGGCGAGGCTTCTGGATCCGATCCCGCGCGGCTCGCCGGCGAGATCTGGACCGATGCCGTGGGCTCGCGCGCGCCGCTCGCTCCGATCGTCACGCATCGCATCGGCCACACGGCGACGAAGCTCGAGGATGGATCGCTGCTCGTGATCGGCGGCGTCGATGCGGCGACGGGCCAGCAACTCGTCACGGCCGAGATCTTCGATCCGCTCACCGAGACGATGACGCCTGCGGGCGCGCTCGCGGTGGGGCGTTCGATGCACGCAGCAATCGTGGTCGAAGGCGGTCGCGTGCTCATCGTCGGCGGCACGAATGGGCTATCCGCGCTTCGCTCGTGCGAGATCTGGGATCCGCTGACGCGCGCGTTCTCGGCGTCCGGCGACCTCGTGCAAGCTGTGTCCGAGGTGCGCGCGCTTCGCGTCGGCAGCGGCGAAGTGCTCGTCATAGGCGGCCAGACCACGACGCGCGGCGCGTCGTCGATGATGCAGGCGTGGTCGCCAACCACGGGAACGGTTCGCGTGTTCGGCGACGGCCTGCCGGCACCGCGCAGCGGTCATTCGCTGACTCTGCAGAACGATGGTCGCGTGTTGCTGCTCGGCGGCGATGCGGGCGCGGACTTCCCGACGCCCGCTGCATGGATCATCGACTGAGCAGGATTGCGCGCCGCGACGTTCGTGGCGCGATCGCTGCGTATCAGGCGCGGTGCATCTTGCGCAACCAGCCGTTCGGCGCAGACGTCACGTTGTAGCCAAACGCGTCGGCGTAGTCGGTGTCGATCGCGTAGCCCTGCGCGCAGATCTTCTGCATGCCTTCGACGAACGCGATCGTCGGCGACAGCCCGATGTCCTCGAGCACGTAGTAGTCGCCGACTTGCACGTGGCGATCGACCTTCATCGTGACGTCAAGCACGTTGACGTGCGCGTCATCGATGACGAGCCAAGGATGCGGCAAGCGGCTCAGGAGCCCATCGTCGAGCGTCTGCAGCTCGTAGAGATTGCAGCTGTGGAAGTGGAGCCTTGGGTGCTTAGCCAACGGGCTGATGCACTTGCCGAACAGGTCAAACGAGTGCACCTCGCCGCCGTCGATGGCGTAGGTGTCCATCAGGTCCGATAGCCACAGTCCGCTGCCGCCCTGCAAGCTGCCGAACTCGAGGATCGTCTTCGGCCGCAGCTCCCAGATGAGGTTCTGGTAGAGCACGAGGTCGAACGGCGTCTTGATGCGCAGAAGGCCCTTGTAGCCCGACGCCACGCCCGTCGGCACCGTGCCGCGGCACGCGTGCCATGCGTTCATCGAGCTGCCGAAGTTGCGTTGCTCGATCGGCTGGAAGCGGTCCGGTCGCGGCTGCAGCGCCTCGCACGACGCGGCGACGTTCTCGATGTAGCGAATGCTCTCGTTGTCGGTCGCGAACTCGCGGTAGTGCTCGCGCAGCGCCTTGGCGTAGTCGGAGAAGCGGTATTGGCTGCGCGGATCTGGACTCATCGCGTGGCATCATTCCGCCAGCAGGCCGATCCGCAAGCCATGGAACGACGCGCAGCGTCGCTGCCAGGGAACCGGATCGTCCGGCTTGCGTTGCGCCGTCGCTCCCAAAACAGCTCCTCATCCAGGACCTCGCCATGGCTCCGATCCCACTCGCATCCGCATACGACCTGTCTCCAGTGACCGAGTTCACGATGCTCGGGTTGCTCGCGGCGATCGCGGGTGCGGCACTGGCGATCGCCGGCGCGTGGTTGCGATCGAAGCGAGCCAAGAAGGACTGACTTCCTGTTCCGTGATGTCGCCAAACCAAGGATCTGCCGTGCTGCGAACTGACGTTCCTCCTTCCGCCCTGCGTCCCGTTCCCGTTCCGGGCCCGGCCGGATCCGCGACGACCGCGCCCGACCTTGCTGTTCCGCAACAGGAGCAACCTGACTTCGTCCTGCTCGGCGGCGTGCTCGCGCTCGCGGTAGTGGCGTTCGTGATGTGGCGTCGCGGCGCGAAGAAGGGTGGCTCGGGTGGCGGCGGCGCCGCTCGCTGAACGGATAGGCGCGGCCGATCGTCCCGCGCACACGCTGCACGGAGCCTTGTTCGTCGTCGTGTCGCTCGCGATCGCGTTCGTGGCGCCGGTGTCCGCGATGACGTTGGGACCGTTGCTGCTCGGCGCGCCGCATCTTGTCGGCGACCTTCGCGTCCTGTGGCTGCAGCGACCGGGCGGGATCCTCGACGCCGAGATCCTGCGCATCTTCGTGCCGCTGCTCGCGATGACGTTGGTCCGGCCAGCCCTGGCCATCGGCTTTCCCGAGCCTGCGATGTGCGAAGTGGCGCTCGGCGTTGTTGCGATCGCAATCGCGGCACATGCGGGCTTTGCCTCATCGCGTCGGCGTTTGCACGTGATCGCAGCGGCGGTTCCGTTGCTTGCGTTCGCGATGGCGTTTGCGCCAGCCGTGCAACTGACGCTGGCCCATGCGCACAACGTCGTCGCATTCGCTGCATGGCTCGTGTGGACGCGGCACCGCGGCTTCGCGTGGGGTGCCGCCGGCCTCTACGTCGCGGCATGGATGGCGGCGCTTGCGCTGCCGATCGCAGACGGAGAACTCGACGCGTTGTCGTTCGGCGCCACGTTCGCGACGTTCGCGAACGGTCTCGCGCCGGGACTCGGATCTGTGGACGGGGCGCTCGTCGTGCGCTCGTTTGTGTTCGCGCAACTGGTGCACTACGGGATCTGGATGTTCGCGTTGCCGCGCGTGGAGGCAGCGCGCGAAGAGCGCGCATCGCGCGGCCTGTGGATCGCCGCGGTGTGCGCATGCGCGATCGTGCCGATCGTCGGTGCGTTCGATCCGCTCGGCGTGCGCAGCGCCTACCTATCGCTCGTGGTCTTGCACGGCTGGTTCGAGCTCGCGGTGTTCACGTTCCTCGCGGCGCGTCGCGTGGAGGGCAAGTCGTGGTGATGTCCTGGCTCGTGGCGTTCGTTTGGACGCTCGCGTTCGAGACGCCAGTCTATGCCGCGTTCCTCGATCGCGAGGCGAGAACGTGGCGCGGGCCGCTGCTCGTGTCGCTCGCGCTCAACCTGATGACCCATCCGCTGTTCTCGTGGTGGGTGCTCGGCGCGCAGCCCGCGGAGTCGGCGATCGCTGTCGCCGAATGCGGCATCTTCGTGGCAGAGGGCCTCGCGCTCGCCGCGATGCGCGGGCGCAATCCCAAGAACACGTCTCGGGGCGCGCGCCTCGTGCTGACTTCCGTCGGCATCGCGTTCTGCGCGAACGCGTTCTCGTACGGAATGGGCAGGCTGTTGTTCTCTTGAACGGCGCGGCGTCGATGCGCCGCGCGCAGGATCACATCATCGCCTTCTCGATCGCGGCGCGCAGTTCCTTGCCGTCCGGCGACGCGCCCGACGCGAAGAACGCGATCGGCTTGCCATCCTTGCCGACGAGGTACTTGCAGAAGTTCCAGCCCGGCAGCTTGCCGGTCTCCTTCTGCAGCATCGTGTAGAGCGGGCTCTGGCCAGCGCCTTCCTTGGTCTGCAACTTGGCGAACATCGGGAAGTCGACTGCGTACTTGGTCGAGCA
Organism: Planctomycetota bacterium; assembly: GCA_041168165.1. Taxonomy (GTDB): domain Bacteria; phylum Planctomycetota; class UBA1135; order UBA1135; family UBA2386; genus SXPK01. Next base: position 5,949 of record JBEELK010000245.1, read on the forward strand.
GAACGACTGGATCTCCTCGGCCGAGCCTGGCTCTTGCGCGCCGAAGTCGTTGCACGGGAAGCCGAGCACCGCGAAGCCCTTGTCCTTCATCTCTGCGTGCAGCGCTTGCAGGCCCTTGTACTGCGGCGTGTAGCCGCACTGGCTCGCCACGTTGACGACGAGCGTGACCTTGCCGGCGTATTGCGTCATGTCGACGGGCTTGCCGTCGAGGGAGGTGAGCTTGAGCGAATAGACGTTCATGGCGGCGGGGGCTTCAGCGGCGGGGGTTGCGGGCGCCGTTTTGGCGTCCGCGGGGGCGGGGGGGACGGCGGCGGGCGCCTGTTGCTTTGCGGCTGCAGCGTCAGGCTTCTGGCTGCCACAGCTGGTGAGGGCCAGAGCGAGCGAGCTCGCAGTGAGGAGGGCAATGGCGGGGAAGTTGCGGATCATGGCGACCGCGGTTCGACCCGATGCGGCGGACGGATGCAATCCGGCAGTCAGCGCAGGCTCGCCAGCATCTCTTCCATGTCCGCCGGCAGTGGCGAAACGAATCGCAGCTGCTCGCCCGTCGTCGGGTGTTGGAACCCGAGCTCGTGGGCATGCAGCAGGATGCGCGGCGCAGGGATCGCTTCGCCCTTGTGCTCGCGGATGTAGCCGCGTTCGCCGAGCAGCATGTGGCCTTGCTCGGCGAGGTGGATGCGGATCTGGTGCGTGCGGCCGGTCTCCAGTCGGCACGAGACCAATGTCGCGCCGCGCAGTGGCTCCACGGGCTCGACATGCGTGACGGCTTCTTTGCCGACGCGCGCGTTGTGCACCGATCCGCGCAGGCCGTCGCCGCGATTGTCGGCGATGTGCGAGCGGATCGTCTGCGCCTTCACGTCGCCGTGCGCGATCGCGAGGTAGCGGCGGTGCACGGTGTGGAGCCGCAGTTGGTGCTCGAGGTGCGCGAACGCGTCCTGCGTGAGTGCGAACATGATCGCGCCGGTCGTGTCGCGGTCGAGCCGATGCACGACTTGCACAGGGTGCCCGAGCAATTCCTGCAGCCTTCGGTCGAGCGCGTCGGGATCGTCTTCCCACGGCACCGACGGCAAACCCGCAGGCTTGTCGACGACGATCACGTGGCGGTCCTGGTGCAGCACGCGTTCTTTCGGGAACGGCGGCACCAGCGGGCCCTTGTGGATGCGCGGCGCGGCGACTGCGATCGTGATCTCACATGCCGCATCGACGGGGCGCGCCGGATCGGTCGCGCGCACGCCGTTGACTGTGACCTTGCCGCGGGTGATGAGGTCGCGGGCCTCGCCCCAGCTCATTGCGGGGCGGAACGTCTTCACGGCGCGATCCAACCGTTGTGGCGAAACGGCCGCATCGGGTCGGAACGTGCCATCGCGTGGGTCGGTCGTCATCGGGGGCGAAGGTGATAGCCGATCCGCGCCGCAATGGCGATGCGCGCGAACTGCTCGCCACCGTTGACGGCGGCGATGGACGCGGGGAAGAAGGACGCGTGACCTCGACGTCTCCGCTGCATTCCGCGCACGCTGTGCTGGTGTTCGTGCGCCACGGCGAGAGCACGGGCAACGAGCGCGGAGTGTTCTCTGGTTGGCGCGATCTCGCGCTGACGGAGCGCGGGCGCATGCAGGCGGCTGCGGCGGGCTGCTCGTTGTCGCAGCGCGGCATCGAGTTTTCTTCGGTGTTCACGTCCGAGTTGCGACGCGCCGTCGACACGTGCGAGTTGCTGCTGTCCGCGATGGGCCGCGGCGACATGGCGCGCACGCGTTCGTGGCGACTCAATGAACGCCATTGCGGCGCGATGCACGGGCTCGACAAGCAGCAGTGCAAAGACCTCTGGGGCGACGAGCTTGCGCGAACCTACCGCCGCTCCTGGGAGCAAGGTCCGCCGCCAGCCCCAGCTGGCAGCGTCGACGATCCGCGCACCGACCAGCGTTACCGCGGCGTCGCGGAGCCATTGCCGCTGACGGAGTCGATGGGGCAGATGTCGGCGCGCGTGATGATCGCGTGGGAACAGCTCGTGCGGCCGTCGCTGACCGCTGGCTCGCGCGTGCTCGTCGTCGGGCACGGCATGGCGTTGCGCGCGTTGGGCCGACCCGTTGAAGGGCTCACGGATCCTGCGCTGCCCGACTGGAAGCTCGCTAGCGCGGCTCCGCGCGTCTATTGCTTGGACTCGCAACTGCGTCCGCTCTCGATCGAGTCGATCGACAACGGCCACTCGATGCCGGACGAATGAACTACGAAGAACCGATCGAAGCCCCGAGCTGGTTGCTCCCGGCTGTTTACGTGCTCGACCAATGGATGGGCCGCGGCGCATCGCCGCGCGAGTCCGTCGCTGCGCATCAGACGCGCGGCATGGCGACCGACGAGCGCGCGCAGATTGCGCGCATTGCGTATGCCGCGATCCGCAAGGACCGGTTGCTCGCGTTCGCGCTCGGCGAAGCGGTGGACGCCTTGGATCGCAACGGGCGAGCTGCGGCCATCGTGTTGGGCGAAGGCGTGTCATGCGGTGAGCTGGAGCCGGAAGAGGCTCGCGAACTGTTCCTGCGCTGGTCGCAGGTCGAGCTTGCGTGGGATGACGTCCTTCGCGCCGGCTCGCTTGCTCGCCGCGTAGAAGACAGCACGCAGCGCTTTGCGTTGTCGCACTCGTTGCCGGATTGGATCGCGGAGCTGTTGCTCGATGAGTTCGGCGAAGAAGCAGAGGCGTTTGCGAGCGCGCTCGAAAGCGATGCCCCGCGCGCGATTCGCGTCAACACGCTGAAGGTCGCCGACCGCGGCGAGTTGGCGATGCGATTTGCCGACATCGGCATCAGCACGACGTTTGGTCGCTTCGCGAAGGATGCGCTCGTGGTAACCGACACGAGCTCGTTGTTCGACACCGAGGCGTATCGCTCGGGCATGTTCGAGCAGCAGGACGAGGGCAGCCAACTCGTGGCGCTCGTCACCGCGCCGCCGCCGAAGGGGCGCGTGTTTGACGCATGCGCAGGTGCTGGCGGCAAGTCGCTCGCGATCGCTGCGATGCTCAAGAACCAGGGGCGCGTGCTCGCGACCGACGTGCACAAGGGTCGCATCGACGACCTCAAGCAACGCGCCGCGCGCGCGGGCGCATTCAACGTCGAATGCGAGCAAGTGCCGGAGGACGACTGGCCGCAGCACATCGCCGCGTTTGCCGCGTCGTGCGATCGCATCCTGCTGGACGTGCCGTGCAGCGGCATCGGCAGTTGGCGACGCAGGCCCGAGGCGCGCTGGATGCTGGAGCCCAAGGACCTCGACGCGCTGCTGCGCACGCAAGCGATGTTGCTCGATCGCGCAGCGCATGCGCTCAAGCCGGGGTCGCGCATCATCTACGCGACGTGCACGACGCTGCGCCGCGAGAACGAGGCGCAGGTCGAGGCTGCGATGCAGCGGCACCCGTCGCTCGAACTGGTGCGCATCGCCGAGATCCTCGGCAAGCAGATAGCGCAGCCGATCGCGGACCCGACGGGCACGTTCTTGTCGCTGCGCCCCGATCGCCACGGCACCGACGGCTTCTTCGCCGCCGTGCTGCGCAAGAAGCGCTGAGCGCGAAGGTGGCGGGCGCGCGCGATCGCGGCGCGCCCGCAGCGGATCAGTTGCCGTCCTTCTTGCCGCCGCCAGGGATCAGGCCCTTCAGCCCGCCCTTGAGCTTGTCGGCAGCGGCCTTCTTCGCCGCATCCTCGGCGGCCTTCTTGGCAGCGTCTTCGGCCTGCTTCTTGGCGGCATCGATCGCCTTCTGCGCCTCCTGCTCGGCAGTTTGCTTCGCTTGGTCGAGAGCCTTCTTGGCCTCTTCCTCTGCGCGCTGCTTCGCGGCGTCGAGGTTCTCGCCGACCGACTTGTTGGCGTCGAGCACGCCGTCGAGTTGCGGGATGCCGCCGAGCAGCTTGCCTGCTTGCGCGTTGACGAAGTTGGCGAGCTCCTGCTTGCCCGCCTTGGCCAGCGCATCCGCGAGCGCCTTGTCCTCGATGCGGATCGAGGGCCGCGTCGCGGGGCCGCTGACGGACAACGGCAGCGACAGGCTCTCGATCTTCGTTTCCTTCGCGCCTGCGATCGCAAAGGTCGTATCGCGCATCGTCACGTTGACCGGCAGTGCCAGCATGACCGGCGCGCCCTTCTGCTTGTGGATCTCGCCCTTCACGTCGAGGTCCATCGTGCCGCCGCGAACGGGCGCTGCGCCGCTCGTCTTGAGCTGCGAGAACACGCTGTCGACCGGCAGCTTGGCCATCGCGAGCGCGAAGCCGCCGCCTGACGACAGCTTGCTCGGGCCCGACAGCGAGACCTTCATCGAGCTGTCGGCGGACACGATCTCGACCGAGGGCGCGACATCGAGCAGCCACGGGTTGGACGACCAGTTGGTGAGTCGCAGGTCGACCGTGCCGCCTGGCGCGCTCGTCGAGGGCACGCCGAGGATCTCGATGTTCTTGATCCACACGGCAGGCTGATCGACGCGCAGGTCGCGCGCGAAGACCTTCGCGAGGCCGACATCCTGGATGTCGCGTTCGACTTGCTGCTGCTTCTGCTCCTCGGTCTTCGGCTCCGGTTTCTCAGCGTCGCCGCCAGACAGCTTCTCCAGCCACTCGCTCGCTTGGTCGATGCGCGCGCGCCAGGTCTCGAAGTCCTTCAGGTAGTCCTCGAGCGACTTCGTGTTGGGGTCTGCGGGTGGCGGCGGGGCGGGCGGCTCCACCAGTTGGCCCGGCGTAGCGCGCTTCTCGCCGCTCTTGCCGTCCTTCGCGGTGAGCTTCTCGATCACGATGCGACGGCGCAGCAGCGCGTTGGTGTCGATCTGCGCGTCGAGCGCGGACGCCTCAAAGAGATTGACGTCGAGCTTCTTGCTGTCCGCGATCGCGAGATCCTTGATGCGCAGCGCGCCGTCGGCGAGATCGAGCGTGACGCTGTCGAGATCGACCGTCGCGCCGTTCATCGCGAGCAGCGCAGACTGCGTGCCCGAGGTGAGCGCGCCCTGGCTCAGCTTGCTGTGCGACGAGTAGATCCAGTAGCCGAGCGCGAGCACGACGACGATGCCGCCGATGCGGATCGGCAGGCCCTTCTTGCCGCCCTCCGCCAGCTCTTGCCACGTGACCTTGTTGCCCTTGCCGCCGCCGAGGAACAGCCACGCGAGCAAGCGCACCCACAGCTTCTTGGCGTTCTGCTGGTATGCCTCGGAGCCCGCTTCGAGCGCCGCCATCTTGTTGCGATACGCCTGCAGCGACGAGAACAGCACGATGCCCGACGCGATGCCGAACA